>NZ_CP045915.1:4452096-4770103 GCF_009650095.1 Gracilibacillus salitolerans
GCTTAGTTCGATTGTTTCCACAAGTTTTTCGTCTGGGCTTGTCCCTGAGAACACAAATCCGTTTTCTTCCATTTGATCTCTATATTGATTATTAAACTCAAAACGATGACGGTGTCGTTCATATACAACATCTTCATGGTTATAGGCATCTTTTGTTTTCGTTCCTTCTTTTAAACGGCACGGATATAAGCCTAAACGTAACGTTCCACCAAGGTCAGAAATATCTTTCTGCTCTGGTAAAAGGTCGATAATCGGATGTGGTGTATTTGGATCAATTTCTGCTGAATTTGCATTATCTAATCCTAATACATTACGTGCGAATTCAACCGTTGCAAGCTGCATACCTAAGCAAATACCTAAGAAAGGTAATTTGTTTTCGCGCGCAAAACGGATTGATTCAATTTTACCTTCAATACCACGATCACCAAAGCCACCTGGTACTAATAATCCATCAACGTCTGCTAATTCAGCTGCCACATTATCAGCGCATACTTCTTCTGCATTGATCCATTTCACGTCGACATCTGCATCATGCGCAAATCCTGCATGTTTTAATGCTTCCACAACGGAAATATATGCATCTGGTAATTCCACATATTTACCTACAAGTCCTATTCTGATTTTTTTCGAAAGATTTAGTACTCTTTCTACTAATTGATTCCATTCCGTCATATCTGCCTGTCCGCAGTCTAAGCCAAAGTGATCACATGTTAGTTGATCCAGTTTTTGCTCCTGCATTGCTAACGGGATATGATAAAGGGTATCAGCATCACCTGATTCGACAACTGCCTTTTCATTGATATCACAGAATAATGCGATTTTTTCTTTCATTTCCTGACTGATTTCATGCTCTGTACGTAATACAATAACATCAGGCTGAATACCTAATGAGCGCAATTCTTTCACACTGTGTTGGGTCGGCTTTGTCTTTAATTCACCTGCTGCTTTAATATAAGGAACTAACGTACAGTGGATATACATGACATTTTCTTTGCCGATATCACTTTTAATTTGACGGATTGCTTCGATAAATGGTAATGATTCAATATCACCGACAGTACCACCAATTTCGGTAATGACGATATCTGCATTTGTTTGCTTCCCAGCTTGGAATACTTTATCTTTAATTTCGTTCGTGATATGTGGAATTACTTGGACGGTTCCACCTAAATAATCACCACGACGCTCTTTTTTGATAACGGTTGAGTAGATTTTACCTGTTGTAATGTTACTATATTGATTTAGGTTGATGTCGATAAATCGCTCATAGTGACCTAGATCCAGATCCGTTTCAGCACCGTCATCTGTTACGAAAACTTCACCATGTTGATAAGGACTCATGGTTCCCGGATCGACATTGATGTAGGGGTCGAACTTTTGAATGGTTACTTTTAGTCCTCTGTTTTTTAAAAGTCGACCTAGAGATGCTGCTGTGATTCCTTTTCCAATGGAAGAAACAACACCGCCAGTTACAAAGATATATTTCGTCACGCTGAATCCCTCTTTCTTTTGTTATTGTTCTATCTTTTGCTTAGTATTCTGTTTTTATGGTAGTAGTCATACTAAGCTTGATGAAAAATTTGGTTCACTCCAATAAAGTGAGACTTCCATCAGTTGGGGTTTTCGGACGATTAGCACCGTGATAAAATGCTTAACCGACATCAGGGAATTCACTCGCTTTCCCGCAGGAATCTCGCATATCCCCCCCTTTGGAAAAGAATTTCATTGAAAGATAATAAATCATAATTGCTTTTAAAAAATAAAAAGCGCTCCCCTTAAGCAGGGGAACGCTGTGTATTTTCCATTAAATTATGGAGCCCAATAAAAATTTTACTCAGAAGCTTGTGGAAAGTCAAGTATACTTTAATAGATATTTTTTATTTCATGATTGCCTTAAATCGATCGACTATATTTTCTACAGTAAATCCGTACTCTTTTACTACTATTTCACCTTCTCCTGAAGCGCCAAATTCTTCAATACTTACCACATCTCCATTATCTCCAACATATTTATGCCAACCTAAAGAAGAGCCCATTTCAACTGCTAATCGTACCCTTAAATGATCAGGTAAAACTTCTTTCTTATACTCTTCAGGTTGTTGTTCGAATCGATCCCAAGAAGGCATACTGAGGACGGAAGCATAAATATTATCTTTGGCAAGAGCTTTTTGCACCATGATTGCTAAAGAAACTTCTGAACCTGTTGCTAACAATATCCCATCAGGTGATTCCTGTTCAGAAATTATATATGCCCCTTTACATACTCCTTCTTCCGCTTGTTCCCATGATTTCGTTAAAGTTGGCAGCTTTTGTCTAGTTAATACTAATGCATGTGGTCCATCAGTACTTTCTATTGCTAATTTCCATGCTGCTCTCACTTCATTTCCATCTGCAGGGCGGATAACCGATAGATTTGGCATAGCTCTGAAAGAAGCTAAGTGTTCTACAGGTTCATGTGTCGGTCCATCTTCCCCCACTGCGATACTATCATGGGTCAATACATAAGTAACAGGCACTTTCATTAAGGCAGAAGTTCTTATCGCTGAACGAAAATAGTCCGAGAATACAAAGAATGTACCACCATACACATTTACTCCACCATGCAAAGCCATCCCATTTAATGCAGCCCCCATCGCAAACTCTCTAACACCAAACCAAATGTTACGACCAGTATAACTATTTGCTGAAAAATCTTGTTCATTATTTATTTTAGTTTTATTTGATCCGGATAAATCGGCAGAACCCCCAATAAAATATGGTATTTGTTGAGCAATTTCATTTAGTACTTTGCCAGATGCATCTCTAGTTGAAATAACATCAGAATAGAAGAATGATGGCAGGGGCTTATTCCAATTCTCCGGAAGTTGACCATTCATTGCATTTTTTAGTTCATTAGCTAATACTGGATAAGCTGTCTGATAGGCTTCCCATAATCTGTTCCACTCTTCCTCTTTTTCTCGTGCTTCTTCTTTCTGTTGTTGGTAAAATTCTTTTACTTCATTTGGTATTGTAAAAGGATCATTATACTTCCAATCATAGTTTTCTTTAACCAATTTCATTTCACTTTTTCCTAACGGGACACCATGTGCTTGTGAAGTACCACCTTTGTTTGGAGAACCAAACCCTATTGTTGTTTTGACTTCAATTAATGTTGGTTTTCTTCTATTTTGTTTGGCTAATAATATTGCTTCGTTTATTTCTTCTAGATCATTACCATCTTCCACATTTAATACTTGCCAATTATATGCTTTATACCTGGCTCCTACATTTTCCGAAAAAGAGCGGTCTAAATCACCATCCAACGAAATATCATTTGAATCATAAAATACAATTAATTTCCCTAGTTTTAAGTGTCCTGCTAAAGAAGCGGATTCCTGTGAAACACCTTCCATCAAGTCTCCATCACTACATAGACAATACGTAAAATGATCAATGACCGAATAGCTTTGTTTGTTATATTTCTCAGCAAGGAATCTTTCAGCCATAGCCATTCCAGTTGCCATAGATATTCCTTGACCCAGTGGACCTGTTGTAGCCTCCACACCTAAAGTGTGCCCATATTCCGGATGTCCTGGAGTTTTACTTCCCCATTGCCTGAAATTTTTAAGTTCAGCTAAGGAAAGGCCATACCCGTAAAGGTGTAACAAGCTATAAAGCAAAGCAGATCCATGTCCTGCAGATAGGATAAATCGGTCACGATTGAACCAATTTGGATTTTCTGGATTGTGTTTTAACTGCTTAGACCATAAAACATGTGCCATTGGTGCTGCTCCCATCGGCAAACCAGGATGGCCAGAATTTGCTTTTTCTATCATATCAATCGAAAGCATTCTGATTGTATTAATCGTAAGTTGATCGATATCAATAGTCGACGCCATTGTTTTCACTCCTTATTTAGGAACATTTTCCCAATCAGCTAAAAACTTCTTAATACCTATATCTGTTAATGGATGGGTCCATAGCTTAGGGAATAAAGAACCTGGAATTGTTGCAATATCTGCACCAGCAACAGCAGCATCTTGTAAATGGTTGATATTACGAACACTAGCAGTTATAATTTCTGTTTCATATTTGTATTCCGTTAATATTGTTTTTAATTCTTTCACTAAAGCAATCCCTTCTGTTCCAATATCATCTATCCTTCCGACAAACGGACTGATATATGTCGCGCCAGCTTTTGATGCCATTAAACCCTGAGCTGCAGAAAATATTAAAGTAACATTTGTTTTGATTCCCTCCTCAGATAACTTGTTCACTGCACGCAAACCTGCTTCTGTCATCGGAATTTTAACTACTACATTAGGAGACCATTTTGCAATTTCCCTTGCTTCTTTCAACATATCCTCCGTTTCTAACCCAATAACTTCAGCACTGACCGGCCCATCTACAAGACCACATATTTCTTTTATTACTTCTTCAAAATCTCTACCTTCTTTTGCAATAATAGATGGATTAGTAGTGATACCATCCACAAGTCCCAACTCATTTACTCTTTTTATCTCTTCTATATTTGCAGTATCAAGAAAAAATTTCATTATACTCCTCCTCGAATGCTATAATTTCAAATAAATCATGAGAAAGTTAAAGGTTTTCAAGCTACGTGTGGATTAGGGTGTTTGCATTTCACATATCTTAACTGTTTACTTTCACCATTTAAAATTAAAGAGTGCGTAGTATAATTTGATTCAGCGTCCGTTTTAATACCATCAAGCAAAATATTTTCTGTAATACCCGTTGCAGTAAATACACATTCTTCTGATTTCACTAAATCGGAAAGCCTTAAGGCAATTTCGGGATATTCTAGTCCCATTTCAACACATCTATCGTATTCTTTTCTCGATCGCGGTAATAACCGGGCCTGCATATCGCCATTTAAACATTTCACTGCAACAGCAGCTACTACACCTTCTGGAGCACCGCCAATTCCATAGAATAAATCTATTTCTTGATCTTTTATACAAGTAGCAACAGCATACGTGATATCTCCTTCATCAAACAAATGGACCTTGGCGCCAATATTTCTTATTTCTTCAATCCATTTATTATGACGTTCTCTTTTTTGAATTAATACTTTAACATCGTTTATATTTTTACCATTTGCTTTTGCCACCGTATGAACATTTTCAGTTAATGAGGCGTTAATATCTACTTTATCTTTCGCTTTTGCACCTACCACTAACTTCTCCATATACATATCCGGCGCATGCAACAATGCCCCCCTCGGTGCTGCGGCAATTACAGTAAACGCATTATCCTGACCATTTACGGTTGAAGTGGTACCTTCAATAGGGTCAACAGCAATATCCACTTTGGTTCCGAAGCCAGTACCTACTTGTTCTCCGATATACAACATGGGAGCATCATCTAGTTCACCTTCGCCTATAACAATTCTGCCATTAAAATTAATTTGATTCAGTGTATCTCGCATTGCATTTGTTGCAGCTCCATCCGCTTTTAATTTATCTCCGCTTCCTACCCAAGGATAAGAAGCTATAGCAGCCTGTTCCGTCACCTTCAGAAAATCAAATGTTAAATTTTTCAAGATATTACTCTCCCTTTCCTGCTTAAGCTACAGAAGGTTATTTTGAAGATTTGGCAATAAACTCATTTTCTCTATTTGTAATTTTGTTTACTTTTCTCTCTGATCCCCCACCCCAAAACGAATTTAGATATGCTGCTACAACTTTTTTACCAACCTCCGGCCCTATGATTTGCGCACCCATTGTCAAAATCTGCGCGTTATTACTTAGCTGAGCTCTTTCAGCAGAGTAAGTATCATGGCAAAGCGCAGCTCGGATACCAGGGTATTTACAAGCAGCAATGGCCACCCCAATACCCGTGCCGCAAATTAAAATACCTCGATCCACTTTATTTTCACTTACATCTTCAGCAACTTGAAAAGCTACATCTGGATAATCAACCGCGTCACATGAATAACATCCATAGTCTATAAATTCATATTTTTCACTATCTAAATACTTTTTAATTTCTTCTTTCAAATCGAATCCATTATGATCACTACCAACCGCTATTTTCATTATCTTTCTTCTCCTTTCGTTTTTAATTGTTTATGAATTTATTCTATTATACTTTTTGTTATTTTTCAATGTTATTTTTTATTTATTTTCGTTTATTAACGAATAGTTTTATTGAATAGATAGTAATCAATCTAAACTTCAAAAAATATTAATTTTTCCCTTCAAATGCATAAATAACGAAACTTGTTATTAATTTCGTTTACTTTCATTATGTGATACAATTATGGAAGACTTGAATAACTTTAGAATTAAATAAGGGTGATGATATTGAGTAAAATGTTTGCTACTGAACGAAGAAATGCTATCCTAGAGATTTTACAAGATAAAAAAAGAGTCACTGTAAAAGATCTATCTAAAATATTAAACGTATCAGAAGCCACCTTGAGAAGTGACCTGTCAAATATGGAAAAGAAAGGGTTACTCACAAGAACACATGGTGGTGCTGTTCTTGATTCTCCTATAAATGCAGAAAATACATTTTCTGCTCGAGAAAAGAAAAATAAAGAAAGTAAAATTGCCATAGCAAAAACAGCAATGACTTTCATCAATGATAAGGACTGTATCCTTTTGGACGCTAGCACAACTGCATTGGAAATTGCCCGTTTATTAAAAGACCAAAATATTCGTCTGACGGTACTAACAAACGGGATTTCAGCGGCTATCGAAATGCGGGATAACCCTGCAATCACAGTGATTCTTTTAGGGGGGATGCTAAGAAATGGATCTATGGCATTAGAAGGTCCTTTTGGAACTAGTATCTTAAACCAGATTCACGTCGATACTATGTTTACATCCGCTAGAGGGTTCACTATAGAGGAAGGATTAACAGATTTCAGTGTATACGAAGTGGAATTAAAAAAGGCGTTAATTAGTAAAGTTGAAAAAGTTGTCGCTATAATAGATCATTCGAAAATTGGGGATAACTCCATTGCATCCTTCGCCAATATACAAGATATTGATGTCTTTATTTCTGACCAGGATATCGACGACACACTTAAGGAAACTTTCCATAATAACGGTATCGATTTTATTGCTTAATCTTTTAGGTACATGAAATTATTATTCCAAAGTGATTTTTAAAGAATACTGGAAAGAACCAACACTGCGTGAAGTTGCGTCACAATATATACTTTTTTGTTAATTTAAAACAGAAGGACAAAATTAATGTTCCTTCTGTTTTTCTTAGTTTTGGTACATTATTTATTTTACACCAGAAAGACTTTTCTGAAAGCATTTCATAATTGCATAGGCAGATGTAGCCCCTGGATCTTGGAATCCTTTCGAGCGATTCCCTAACCTACTCGATCTCCCTTTATTAGATACCATATCTTTCGTAGACAGCATTCCCCTTTCAGCTTCTTTCAATGCTTTATCCATTGCTTGTAAAAAAGACTGAGTATTTTTTTGAGCCCTCAAAGATTGTACTAATGGGTCAATAGAATCAATCATCGTCTTATCACCAACTTCTGCTTGACCGCGTTCTTTAATACCCTCACCAAAGGCGATCCAGAAGTCAAATAAGTCTTGATCCTCAAGTTCTGATTTACCCTTTAAAATTTTGCTGCCCCTCAAAAATCCGGTGGCATAAAGCGGACCCACAGAAGAACCAACAGCATTGAGAAAAGTTTTCGCCACTACTTTATTGATTTCTCCTCCATCTGTTTCATCTTTTAATTCTTTATCTAACTTTTTCTTTACAGCCTGCCAACCAATTGACATCGTTACACCATGATCACCATCACCTAGTTTTCGATCCAAATCAGACAGATAATCTTTTTCGTTTTCGATCATCTCAATAACATCGTATAAGTATTGTTTATACTGATCTGTTGTATATGTCATAATATCATTTCCCCCGTTCCTTATAATTGTGCATACATTGGGCAATCTGCTTCTGCATCAATCAACTTCATTAATTCATCATCCAACTTTGTGAAGGTAACAGAACAGCCTCCCATCTCTAATGACGTACTGTAATTTCCTACAAAGGAACGATAAATTCCAATACCTTTTTCTGTCAGGATTTGTTCAACTCTTCTAAATATGATGTATAATTCCATTTTAGTAGTGGAACCAAGTCCATTTATAAGTACAGCAACTTTATCACCTTTTGAAATAGTAATATCATTTAATATATCTTGGACTAACCTGTCTGCTACTTTATCGGCTTCTTGTAATTCACCTTTTTCCACACCAGGTTCACCATGGTGACCCAGGCCAATTTCCATTTCATTATCTTCTAATATAAAACTAGGTTCATTTGTTTGCGGTAAATAACATGGACTCAAACCTACCCCCATTGTTCGCGTAACATCGTTTGTCTTTCTTGCTACTTCCGCTACCTCTTTTAAGCTGTATCCCATTTCCGCTGCAGCGCCGGAAGCCTTCGTAACGAAGAATTCCCCTGCGATACCTCGTCTTTTTTCCTTTTCATTATTTGGAGCAGAGGCTACATCATCATTTACTACAACAAGCTCTACATCAATATCTTCTTCTAACTCTGCTAGTTCTGCAGCCATTCCAAAATTCATAATATCACCAGCGTAGTTCCCGTAGATATATACAACACCATTCCCTTTATCTATTGCTTTGGTTGCTTCTACAATTGGAGCCGGTGGTGGGGAAGCAAAAATATTCCCTACAGCTACACCATCTGCCATACCTTTACCTACATACCCCATAAAAGCTGGTTCATGACCTGAACCTCCTCCTATTAGCACACCTACCTTATTTGCACGAGTTTGACTTGCAATAACAATCGAACGCTTATTTTCTTTTAATCGTCGTACTTGTTTTGGATGTGCCTTCACATAACCATCAATCATTTCATCAACTACATCGTTTGGATTATTTATTAACTTTTTCATTTTTGACATCCCTCCCTAAAATATAAACGCAAGAAATATTTGCAGATCCTTTTAATGGAATCTGCAAATAGTTTTAAGGTACAAGGACTACTTTGAGTGAATCTTTACCGTTTTTTACCATTTCAAAACCTTTTTCAAAGTCTTCTAATACTAGTTGATGTGTGACAACACCTTCTGTCGGAAAATCTCCATTTGCAATCCCGTCAATAACAATAGGATAGCAATACGGTCCTAGATGTGAACCTAATATGTCCAGTTCTTTACGATCTCCAATAATACTCCAGTCAATTGTAACCGGATCTTTAAATACACTGAATTCTACAAATCTGCCTAATTTCCTAACCGCAGATAAACCTTGTTCTACCGATTTCGGATGTCCAGTAGCTTCAATATAAATATCACATCCATATCCTTCTGTCAGGTCTTTAATAATTTGTACTGCATCTTCCCTGGAAGGGTTAATCGTTAAATCAGCTCCAAACTTCTTTGCAAGTTCCAGTCTATCATCAAGCAAATCCAATACTACTAACTTTCCAGCCCCTGCTTTTTTAGCTGCTCCAACCATACCAAGACCTAGCGTACCTGCTCCGGCAATTACAACCGTATCTCCAATTTGAATCTGCGCTCTTTGAACAGCATGTAATGAACAAGCATACGGTTCTATTAAAATAGCTTTTTCAATTGGCATATCTTCTGGCACTTTATAATTTATCGCTTCTTTTGTGAATTTCATATATTCTGCCATACCGCCATGGACATTATACTGAAAACCATACAGGTCATGTTTTTCGCACATCCAATATTGGCCACGTTTACAAAAGCGGCAATCCCAACATGGAACTATCTGCTCGGATATAATTCGATCACCTACTTCAAAGTCTCTAACAGCATCTCCAAGTGCTACTACTCGACCAATGAATTCATGACCTGGTATTACAGGGGCCTTTATATAAGCTGGTTGATAACCGTCTCCCCAAAATGAAACCGCACCTGCATGAGCTTTTGCATCACCGGCACAAATCCCACATGCTTCTACTTCAACAATGATTTCTTGGTCATTTTCAAGTTTTGGAGTATCCACTTCTTCTAAGCGATAATCCCCTGGCTGATAAGCTACAATCGCTTTCATTTTCTCTGGTATCGTTTGTTTATTTGTCATGTTCATTTTCCTCCCCTTAAATTAATGTTGCTGTTACTTTTTTATTCTCAATACGTTCACCTGTATCAACATCAAAGATATGAATACGATCCGTATCAAATTTTATCTTTATATGATCACCTGTATCAAAGGAATAAATTTCTTCGGAAACTATACTTAAGATGTTATCTTCTTCTATCTTAATATGAATCCTGCATTCCTCACCTAAATTCTCAAAAACTGTCACATTCGTGTCGATCGAATAAGACTGATCATTAGTTATGACCGCTATATCAGTAGGTCGAATTCCAAAATGATATTCTTTACCTTCTTGAACAAATTCCACGTATTTATCAGGGACTTTAAATTCTATCTTTCCATTTTTGGAAGTGAAATATATGTTTCCATCTATAAATTTGGTGAAAACACTGAAAATATTCATAGGCGGTTCTCCTATAAAACCAGCTACAAATTCATTCGCGGGATGATTAAAAACCTCGACCGGTGAGCCAAATTGTTGTAATACACCATCTTTAATAATTGCAATCCGATCCGCCAAAGCCATTGCTTCCAGTTGATCGTGTGTTACGATAATGGTCGTACATTTAATTTCATTATGCAGATGCTTAATTTCAGTTCTCATTTTTTGCCGAACTTTTCCATCAAGGTGTGAAAGTGGTTCATCTAGCAAAAGTACTTCTGGTCTTCTTATTAATGCTCTTGCGATGTTTACTCTTTGTTTTTGCCCTCCGGATAATGCACTAGGGCTCATATGCAACAAATCTTTTATGTCTAGTAATTCTGAAATTTTTTCTACTTCTTTCTTAATTTTGTGTCTTGATACATTTTTAGCTCTCATATTAAAACTAATATTTTGATAAACTGATAATGGTGGATACATGGCATAATTCTCAAACGCCAGCCCAATATTCCTGTCCTTTGGATGTAAATCATTTATCTTACGATCACCAATCCATATATCTCCACCGGTAATATCCTCTAAACCAGCAATCATTCTTAAAGTCGTTGATTTACCACAACCAGACGGCCCTAGTAATGCAACAAATTCTCCATCAATTGTTTCAATATTTAAATCGCTAACGGCATGTATTGGCTCTTTATTTTTATAATACGTTTTGTATAAATTATCTAATTTTAGCTTTGCCATACTACCTCTCCCTTAGCATCTTTGATAAATTTAGAAAGAAAGTTAATTTCATCAGTTCCAAAGAACATCGCTTTATTAATATCTAATTCAATATATACAGGCTGATCCATATCAATTTGCAAAACAGACGGTACGACTAACCTTATCTGATTTCCATCTTTTTCAACCGTAAAAACTGCCTTTGCCCCCAAAGGCTCAAAGCTGTAGACAGAACACTCCACACTATAATCATTTTCTTTCGTGAAGCTATATTTAATATCTTTAGGTCTTATTCCCACCCTCACGGATCGAACACTTTCGTCCAATTTGCTCTTTACCTTTTCTGGAATGTCTTGGATTTCAGCTTCTTCAAAAATCGATAGTTGCTTATCTTCTGTTATAATTGCATCGAAAAAATTAATTTCCGGTTCCCCAAAGGAACTTGCAACAAATTCATTATGCGGATAATAATAGATATCATCCGGTGTTCCAATCTGTTCTATTTTTCCTTCATTAAGGATCGCTATTTTATCCCCTAAACTTAATGCTTCCAAATAATCATGTGTAACATATATAGTAGTCGTATCGAGGTTCTTCTGCATTTCTTTAAGTTCTGCTCTCATCTGATGGCGCAGTTTAGCATCTAGGTGTGTTATTGGTTCATCCATAAGAAACACATTAGGAGTTCTAACTAATGCTCTTCCTAACCCAACACGTTGCCGTTGCCCATTTGATAATTCGGAAATATTTCTTTCTAACAAATGATCAATCTTTAATATTCTGGCAACTCTTGTCACTTCTTTTTCTATGATTTCATTTAACTCTTTGTATTTTGGACTTCTAAGAGGTGATGCAATATTTTCAAAAACTGTTAAATGCGGATATAACGCATAATCTTCAAAAACCATGGCAATGTTTCGATCTTCCGGTTCAACGTGATTAAAATATTCACCATTTAAGTAGACATTTCCGTAATCCGGCAAATATAGTCCTGCTATCACATTCAACAATGTTGTTTTTCCAGCCCCAGCCGGGCCAAAAATCACAAAGAATTCTTTATCTCTTACTGTTAAATTTATATTGTCTAGAGCTATATCTTTTTTAAATTTTTTGGAGATTGACTTCAATGTAATGTCTGCCATCATTTTTCCTCCTTTCTATTAACCTTTCACTGATCCCATACTCAAACCACGCACAAGGTGCTTCTGGATAGATAGTGCCAAAATAATAATTGGCAACGACGAAATTAATACTGCACCTGCCATTTGACCATAATGCACAGTATCAGATGCGACATATTGCAACATTGCTACTGTGGTGGTGGTAACATCCTGCCCCGCTAACAATAACGAGAATGTGAAATTGTTCCATACAAATATCAGCGACAACAATGCTGAGGCAACTAATCCTGGACGAATTAACGGCATCACTATTTTCATAAACACTTGCCACCATGAATAACCATCAAGTCTGGCTGCATTTTCTACTTCTACTGAAATATCCTCGAAGTATCCTCTTAGAATCCAAATCAATAATGGTAAGGACAAAACTTGGAATACCCAAATTAATCCTACGTAAGTATCATATAGTCCTAATTCCTGGTAAAGAAGGAATAAAGGCAAAACAACTAATATCTCTGGTGCAAAACGAAAAGATAAGAATGTAAATGCAATTCCGTCTCTCCCTTTAAAATCAAACCGAGCAAGCGCATAAGCTGCTGGTACACCTACAACTATGGACAGAGCGATGGCCCCAAAACTAACAATAATATTATCTAAGAAATATCCTATATATTCTCCATCGGAAAATAGCGCTCGATAGTTTTCTAATGTCGGTGTGAATATAAAGGTGGTATTAAACATATCTCTATCATGTTTAAAAGAAAGTATTATCAGCCACACCAGGGGAAATATCGCATAGAAAGCATACAAAAGAAGTGCTACATTTTGCAGAATCGCTATAATTTTCTTTTTCATATTCTCCCTACTTTCCTGAAGCTTTATTTTGCGTATATGTCCAATATTTAACAATGTAATGACTTAAGAAGTATACAAACACCCACAGAATTAGCATAAATGGTAAAGATACACCTAATTCTTTATACGTAAATGCTTCGGTATAAGCTGTTAAAGGTAATGTCATTAAAGTGTCACCTGGTCCCCCACGAGTTAATGCAAAAATGATATCAAACATTTGCAATGACAACATCAATCGGAACAATACCGCAATAATTAACATTGGCATAATCATTGGCAAGGTTAAATTTTTGAAAGTAAACCAAGCTGAACCGCCGTCAATCATAGCCGATTCAAATGGTGCTTTGGGTAATGAACGTAAACCTGCTAATACCAGAATGGTTACAAATGGTGTAAAAACCCAAGCATCAATAAGTAATACAGTAAATAGTGCCGTTGAGGGATCTGCTCCCCAATTAAAGTTTGAAATCCCGAGTTGTCGTAACCAGTCACTGTATATACCTACTGAATTATTCGTCATTAACTGCCATATAATTGTCGCGATAACCGGAGCAATAACTAGTGGAAAAATTAAAACAATACGTAGAGATCTTGATATGAAATTCTCTCGATTTAACAGTAGTGCTATCCCGATTCCCAGTAATGTTTCGATTAATGTCGCTAAACCTGCATATGTTAAGGTAACACCCACACTATGCCAGAAATTTGCAGAGGTAAACATCGACAGCCAATTTTCCAATCCAACAAATACGTAATCTGCATATTTGAAGGAATAATTGGTGAGTGAAAAATAAATTGCCATCCCAAATGGGATTAAGATTCCGATCGTAAGTAAAAATGCAGGACCTAAAATGATAAAAGGCCTCATTTTAATTTTTAAAGGCACTTTATTTGTCAATTGTTCTTCTTCTAGTTTTTCATACACTTCTGTTGCCATTTGAAATCACCCCTTGGATAACAGGGTGGAGGAATACTCCACCCCAAACATCTTAAGTATTTATTCTGCTCTTACTCTAGAAACCCTCTCCTGAATGTCTTCATTTAATTGGTTCATTGTTTCCTCTGCATCAGCACCATTTACAATATCTTGCAATGCTGCTGCCCATTCAGTAGTCGTATTAAAAAATTCTGGTTGTGGCGTAAACTTAATTGTTGATCCATCAATTAGCTCATTAAACGTTTCTACATAGCCTTCAATGTCACCGATTCTTTCTTGATATTCGTCACTTTCAAATACAGATTCTCTAACCGGATCGACTACATTCGCTTCTATCGCACCCCATTGCATGTGTTCCTTACCAGTAAAGTATTGCATAAATAACCAGGCAGCATCTTTTTTCTCAGATGATTTATTCATAGCGATTGACCATACCCACATATTTGTTCCAAGATCACCATCCTTTGTACTAGGTGGTGTGGTAACTCCTATGTTTCCAGCTTCCGGCGCTTCTCCTGGTACATTATGAAATATTGCCCAGTTACTAGCGTCATAAGCAAACGCTGCTTTACCTTGTGCCAAATCGTTTGATACTTGATACCACGTATAACTTGACCAATCTGATGGACCTGCTTCATTGACTAACTCGGCAAATTTTTCAGTGATTTCAATCGCTTCCGCGCTATTTAGATGAGATACTAACGAACCATCTTCTACCGTAAAATCTACTGCTCCATGGTTATCAAATGAAGTCATGTATCCTGGGTGAATAGTTGCCCAAGACCTAGTACCACGAGTACCTACACCATAACTACCTTCACCATTCCAGCCATCTAGTTGAGCACCAGCTTCTATTAATTCTTCCATCGTTTCCGGTGGTTCTTCTAACCCAATAGATTCAAGCGCACGTTTGTTATAATGTAATAGGTTGAATTCATACGCTAACGGTACTGTGTACAAGTTCCCTTCACCTACCGCATGTCCGGGAACACCATCCCAACGACCCGCACCTAAAATACCTTCATAAAAATCATCTACATCATAATCTGGGGAAGTTCTAGTCTCGTCTTCAATAAATGTGTCTAATTCCTGCATATAATCAGCAGTTGCATATTCCCAAACTTGATATGCACCAGTCATGAAAACATCCGGATTACCATTCTGCGCATTTAACGAAGTGGTTAATTTATCAAAATAGTTTTCTTCTGGTGTTAAAGAGTGATTTACCGTAATTCCTGTTTTCTCCTCGAATTCTGGAATTCTTTCGACAATTGCTTCCGCATATGGATGTTGATTAAGCATTACCTCAATTTCTTCTCCATCGAAGCGCTTCCAATCGAACCCGTCAAGTTCTTCTAAATCAACCGTATCTGTTGAGGAGCTATCCCCCTTATTTTCTGTAGCGCTTTCATTAGAACAGGCAATTGTAAACATGAATGCAAGAACACTTATGAAACCAAATATTATTCTTTTCAATTCGTTTTCCTCCCTAAATTTTTTAGCGGAATGTTTTATGTTTATCTCTATTTATTTTCACCTCCTAATGTTTTTCCTTTCTTGCGTTTTATTTTACATTATTATTTTTTGTTGTCAATATGTTTCGTTTATTTTCACTTTATGTTTTTAAAGTGAAAATAATTTATGTTTTTCTTTGTTTCACCGTAACCAGGTGTATGGTTGAATACTGATTTTTTAGTTTCTCTAAAAAACCTTGAGGGGCTTGATCACTTGTAATCAATACATCGATATCATTTGTTTCGAGTGACGTAACTACTGATTTTCGATTTATCTTTGTATGATCTACTACCGCGACACATTTTTCAGCTCTCTCAGCCATATATTTTTTCAATTGAGCTTCGTGAACACTGAAATCATTTAGTCCACTTTCCACCGTAAAACCATGTGGTGATGTAAAAAAAATATCAGAATTAATTTCTGATAAAATTGTTTTTCCAAGTGAGCCTTCTATTTCTGTACTTCCCGGCCTGACTAACCCTCCAATCATAATGACATTCAAGCTTGTATTCTCGGCAAGAATCTGGGCAGTTACAAGACCATTTGTAATAACAGTTAAATTCTTTTTATATACAACTAATTGCTTTGCTAACTCTAAGCAAGTAGAACTTGCATCAATGGTTATGCAATACTTCCCCTCAATCTGCTCCATCGCTTTATTACTAAGCAATTTTTTCTCTGATTGATTTTGCTCCACCCTGGATCTAAATGCTAAATTCGGGGCATATTGTTCTGGTAACATTGCTCCACCATGGGTTTTTACTAAAAATCCTTCCTCTTCTAAGATTTTCAAATCATTTCGTAATGTTCCTTCTGATACACCAAACTCCCTGGATGTATCTTTTACTAATAATTGTTTCTTTTCGTTTAAAATTTGGATGATTTTTTTTCTTCTGCTAGGTGCTAACATGTTTTCGCTCCTTTTTGCATTAAAGTAAATCAACTGGTTTTAATCGATTATTTTTGATTTATGCTTTTGTTTGTTATTGATTTCCGTTGTTTATGTTGCTATTATAATCATAATCACTAATAATTGTAAAGGAGGGGCAGCAATTTATTAGAGGGATTAGAAATCCTAATTATAGATATATATTAAACTAGTTGATAAAGCTCTGCTCCGGGCTATTTATTAGAAGTTTACATAACAAGAAAATTGTATTTTTGAACAACCGAGGGATTGCAATAAAAAGAAATACAGGAAAAACAAATCGTATTATCCTCCTATGTTACTTAGGAATTCATAAAAAACCATTATCCATATACGGGAATTTACGTTTGAGGTAATGAAAGTTTGAAAGATATCAACCAGTCACTTGTAACAGCTCCTGCAAAAGAAGACTTATTTCTTTACACTGCTTGATACTTTAGCTTATGAAGATTTGGATATGGTATAAATCTGCTACAAACAGAGATAGAATTATCGTTACAAATACAGATAAACTTTCCTTAAATCTGAAAGATGTCGTTGGTATGAAGCTACTACTGGCCAAAGACTGAAAACATTATTGGGAAATATTTATGTTTCATGAGAGAACATGCTTTAAACGCTATATAGATTATCAGGGATAAACTTGTGGAGTCAGATATTCACATGGGGAATTTGCACAACCTATTAGGTAATGTGGGTGGAAGTTGATCATTTATCTACAAAAATGAAGCCTGACTATATTATTTCTTCAATTATTAATTTAACAAGAGGGAAATTGAAAATGAGAGATAGTTAAATGTCCAAGAATATAATCAACTAAGGGACAATTGTGATTGTGGAAATCAACATTATCCTATTGAAATCGAAAAGAATATGATTAATAACCAAGCATTTTATGAATTGATTGATTATTAAAACATTACAATATCAACATATGGCTATAAAGACACGTATGAAGTAGCGAGGGGCAGAAGTAAACAAATGATCAGATGCTGGTTAGACTATAATTAGCATTCTTATGACATTCCAAGCTCAAGCCATATTTTACTCGGTCGTTCACAACCAGCTCCAGGAGCTGAACACCATCTTAAAAAACAGTTATTACATAAAGCAAAAGTTACCGTGGTATGTCAACCTATTGCTGATTATTAAAAAATCTGCGCAAAACCTTATTTGATATTAAGGAACGGCAAAAAACAGAATACAATCAAATCAGAGATTAATTTGACAAATTCATTGAAATTATTGGTCACATAACAGAAACTAACGACTAAACTCATTACTAAAAACGGTTAAAGACCCTGGTTTATGTGAACCTTAGGTCTTCCAACCGATTTAGTACAAGCATGTAGGAAGCTCATTAATTACAAAAGCATTCTTGCGTTTTTGTCCTAAAAATCAAATTGCAGAGGATAAGTAATTTACTTTTCCTTTTCTTCTACATCGAAATCATCATCTACCTCTTCTTCGAGGTCGTCATCATCGAAGTCAAAGTCGTCATCGACGATATCATCTGATTCCAGTTCCTCATCGTCGAATCCGGTTAGATCCTCGTCACTAATAATTGTTTCATCGAGATCTTCCGTTTCTTCCACTGGTGCCACTGGAGCTTTTTTCTTCTTCGCTTTTTTCTTTTTCTTCTTTTTCGGTACAGGCGTGATATCTTCATCAATCTCTTCTACCGGATACCATCTTTTTAGTCCCCACATATTTGAACCTTTGGTCATAAAACGACCATCAATATTTAAATCAGTATAAAATTGCGAGATTCCTGTATCTTTTTCCGATTCTGATAATTTTTTTAATTTAGCGACACGTTCAAAAAGATCACGGAAATCCATTGCTTTGTTTTCATCTTCTAAAATTATGGTTGCAATATCAATCATTGCCATTTCATCTATACTTTCTTTTGTTAAGTCCTTTAAACTCACGCTTTAGCACTCCTTTTTTTCTAATCTATATGTAAGCTAAATCATCGATTAGTTAACGTTCTACCATCATATTATATGGCTTTGTTAATTGAATTGCAACAATCTTTAAGGAAGCTATTTTTTAATGAAAGTTACCAGCTTTTCAACTTTTTCTTCTGTTAAATCACCGGAGTTATCAAAGATATTAATATTTTCTTTTGGGATATCCCAATTGATGGTTGGAACGAAATCTACCCTTGTTTCATAAGATTCCCAATTATCCAGCTTCCATGAATCCCGTTCTGTACCACGTTCTTCAATTCGTTTGCGTTGTTGCTCGATATCCTGAAGCGTAACGACTACTACCTTCACGTCGACCTCTGCTTTGGATTTACCACTGTCTGCTATTACTTCTTCAATCCATTCTTTATTTTTTAATTCTGCAGTAAATGGTGAAATCATAAACACATTTTGTCCAACACGTAAGTTTTCAATACATATATCTTTTGTTGAATCATACTCTAAATCTCGAAGGTTTTCTTTATAAAATTTGGAATCACGATCATTTGGATCTAAATCGTTCATTTCAAGAAAACGTTCTACAAAACGCCCCCCTACTGTATCACGATCAAGAAAGGCACATGGAATATGTTCTGAAATTTTCTCTGCTACCGTTGTTTTACCTGTTCCTGCTACACCTACAAAAAACACTAATTTTTGCACGATTAACACCTCTTTTAATTATCTGTTCCTTCTATATGTTAACTTATTATTGAAAAAAACGCATCCATTATGTTGCTTATGATGTTAACCTTTTTTGGGTATAGTAACAACAAAGAAATGAGGGAAACAAAATATATGCTATGGATAATCATCTTATTTATTCTTTTATTGATTATTGATTTCCAACTTGGCCGTTTTCTTGTTTCAAAACGTAACAAAAGTCAAAATTGGCGGACAACTGCTGAAGAAGTAGAATTGTTTGCTGATGGGAATTCTCTGTTTGAGGCAATGCTTTCCGATATAGAGAAAGCAACAGAGTCGATCGATATCCAATTTTTTATTATTCGTAATGATCGAATTAGTAATCAGTTTTATACCCTGCTCGCCCATAAGCATGAAGAAGGAGTAAGAGTAAGATTATTAGCCGATTGGATGGGCAGTTTTAAATTTCGTGAAAAATGGCTTGATCAAAAGGTTTTCATGCGCAAAATGAACCCGCCTCGTATACCATTTTTCTACCATTTACAGCAACGGAATCATCGGAAAGTGCTTGTGATTGACCAGAAAATTAGTTACTTTGGCGGCTTTAATTTGGGTAATGAATATGTTGGCAAGGATGTTCTACTGGGAAAATGGCGTGATTACCACTTTCGAATGGTTGGAGAGATTGGCGAGGTCTTGCAGCAAAGCTTTGCTATTGATTGGGGAGAAACGAATAAAGGACAGATTTCTCAAACCGGAGATGTAAAAGTATTAGCAACAGAAGGCGACGTATTAGAAAAAGAATTACTTCATTATATGGAGAACACAAAAGAATCAATCGAGATCGGCTCCCCTTATTTTATACCAACCCGAAAACTCGAACAGGCACTTATAGATGCGCTGGCAAGAGGTGTCGACGTGACAATTATGGTTCCAGATAAATCCGATCATATTATAGCTAAAGCAGCAGCATTACCTTATTTGAGAAAAATGAAAGAGCATGGAGCAACTATTTATTTATATGTGGATGGTTTTTTCCACGCAAAGGTATTATTTTTTGATCGGAAAACCTGTGATGCAGGTACAGCCAATTTCGACCGCAGGAGTCTTCAGTTGAATCAGGAGTTAAACCTGATCGTCAGCCATGAGCATCCTATCTACCATGAAATACGCAAAGCCTTTGAGGCCGATATCAAAACCAGCAAAAAAATAACAGATACCTGGCTTAACCACCAACCCCTATACATTAGAACCCTGTCATGGATCAGCTTCCCCTTCCGCATCTTTTTATGATGGGTTTGGGGCACTTTCGCTTCGCATTACTTCACCCACCTATAGGCTAACTCAGCGTTTGGTATTAAATCAAGATAAACTAAGTACCAAATTCCCTTTCTGCAGGATTAGATTTGGTACTTAGTTTCAAGATAAGTACCAAATTCCCTTCTACAAGATTTGATTTGGTACTTAATTGCAAAATAAGTACCAATTTACCTTCTGCAGGATTAAATTTGGCACTTAACTGCAAAATAAGTACCAATTTTTCCTCTGCAGGATTAGATTTAGTACTTAGTCTCATGATAAGTACCAAATCTCAGACTAAAGGAATTTGAATTGTTTTTAAAATTGAAAAAAAAGCCGCCATAAGTCTTTGACTAGAACTTATGGACAGCCCTGTTTTACATACTTTCTGGTGCATGAACACCGATTAGTTTCATTCCGTTTGCTAGGGTGATGCGAACTGCTTGCATTAATGCGAGCCTTGCTTTTGTTGCATCTAAATCGTCTTCATTGATTACTTTTTCGGCGTTGTAGAAGCTGTGTAAGTTTGCTGCTAGGTCGAAAATGTATTGGGTGATGCGATGTGGTGTACGGTTCTCCGCTGCATCGCCAACCACTTGTGTGAACTCGCCCAGTTTTTTCAATAAGTCTTCTGCTTTTTCTGACTGTAAGATACTTGCATCATAATCCGCATAATCGATTCCTTTTTCTTCTGCTTGTTTCAGCATCGTACAAATACGTGCGTGCGCATATTGCACATAGTAAACAGGATTATCATTAGACTGTGATTTGGCTAAGTCCATATCAAAATCTAAATGCGAGTCTGCTGAACGCATGACGAAGAAATAACGCATGGCATCAATGCCGACTTCTTCCATTAATTCTCGTAGTGTTACTGCTTTTCCAGTACGTTTACTCATTTTCACCTTTTCACCATTTTCGAAAAGGTTAACCATTTGAATGATTTCGACTTCCAATGTATCTGCATCATAGCCTAAAGCCTGGATGGCCGCCCGCATTCTTGGAATATAGCCGTGGTGATCTGCCCCCCAAATATTAATCAACTTATCAAAGCCACGGTCGAGCTTATTTTTGTGATAGGCAATATCTGGTGATAAATACGTATAAGAACCCTCTTGCTTGATTAAAACACGATCCTTGTCATCTCCGAAATCCGTGGTACGGAACCATGTTGCACCATCTTGTTCATAGATAAAGCCTTGTTCTTTTAATAATTCAATTGCCGGAACAATTTTGCTTTCTTCATATAAGGACGTTTCGGAGAACCAGTTATCGAACATTACACGGAATTGCGCTAAATCCTCCTCGAGTTTAGCTAATTCGAATTTTAATCCATATTCACGGAAAAAGGATTGTTGCTCTTCTTCTGACTTTTCCAACAACGCTTCACCATGTTCCTCTGCCAACGTTTCTCCGATGCCAATGATATCGGCACCATGATAACCATCTTCCGGCATAGGGAAGTCTTTTCCTAAAGCTTGCATATAACGTGCTTGGACGGATAAAGCAAGGTTGTTAATTTGATTACCGGCATCATTAATGTAATATTCACGTTGCACTTCATAACCCGCTTTATCCAAAATATTGCATAAAGCATCACCGACAGAAGCACCACGCGCATGACCTAAGTGCAGATCACCTGTTGGGTTAGCTGAAACAAACTCGACTTGAATTTTTTCAGCTTTACCTGTGTTTGAAGCTCCATACGCTTCACCTTGTTCTAAAATAGTTGGGATTAAATTTGACAAGTATTGATTGTCAATGAAAAAATTAATAAATCCTGGTCCTGCGATATCGACACTTTTAATCGAAGCTTTGGATTGATCTAATTGCGCAACAATATCTTCAGCAATTTGGCGTGGTGCTTTTTTGGCGACTTTAGCCAACTGCATAGCAATATTTGTTGCATAATCACCGTGCTCTTTATCTTTTGGTTGTTCGAGTACAACGGCAGGAATTTCTGCTTCCGTTGCCAATTCGGCTGCCAGTACGGCACGTTTAATTTCCGCTTTCAAATTTTCCTGCATCTTTTGCATCACGTTCATACAATAACCTCCATTAGTTTTCTTTGTTCAGTCTAATCGTTAAGCGATGACGTCTCGGTGTTTCTCCGTTCAAACTTGTTTGATAACTGATAAATAATTCGCCGCTTTTATTCGCAACAGGGGCTTGATATAAAATTTGATCTGTCTCGGTCTCCATATGCATGGTACCAAATGGATGACGATACACATTTTCCGTTAGTTGCTTTCTTTGAAACTTTTGCAACATCGATACCGCTCCGGATCTTTTGACGCTAACTTTATCAGGTTGAATCGTAATCAAGGAAGCCGTTTGTTCATTATTTTCGTTGGTTTCACTAAATTTCAATACAGTCGTATCATCTTTTTCCAATAACTGACCTTGTTCTTCTACAATTGTAATGTCTTTGTTTCCTTGGTCGATAATTTCCATTGTCATCTTAATAGATACGGGAGATTTATTCATGTTTATTCATCCTTCTATTGATCCAGGGCGTTTAACGCCTCAAGGGGTAATCTCGCATAAAAATAATCATCACGTTCTTCAATAAAACGTTGGTAAGACGTTCGCAATAAATGTTTATCCTGCTTAGCTTGTCCTAAATAATATAGTTGAAAAGGGGTAAGTTCATCGAAGTTTTCTAATATACGGATACATGTATCCAGGTCATTTTCCGCTAATGCAATATGGGCCTGCTCTGCCGGATCTTCACTTGTAATACCTTCCGTTCTCCTATAATATGCGGCGATAAAAGGAAGAGTGAAATTTCTTAACCCATACATCGCTCGCTCATATTGCAATTGTCTTGCCATTTCCATTGCGACAGAGACATGATGCATCGCCTGATCATAGCTTTCGAATAAGTAACCTTGTGCCAAAATATTATGGATATCAATTATTTTGCGTTGATTATTTGTTTCCTTTAATAATTGATAACCATACTTACGGGACAAAATCAGTTCATTTCGTTTCCAATGATAATTTAACAGAGCCTCATTCAATCTCGCTTCAAATAAATTATACAGTAAAGGATCTTTTACATACAGGAGATCTTTTTTAATTGATTGATTAAACGTACCAATCTTACCATACTGATGCATATCAAAATAACAGTATATATGAACAAGACCCCGAAGAACTTTTAATGTATGTTCTTCATCATGTATCTTCAAACGATTTACAGATTGTATATATTTTACAGGTGCATCCGGTTTTAGTTGTTTCGCTCTCAATGTTTTTCGGTCGTACATGACTTGATAAATACGGGACGATTTACGAACCTGCTTGTTTGTAGCATATTGTGTGTTTTCAATTAAGAGTTTTAACTCATGAAACAAACCATTGGCATACAAATATTCCATTGCTGCACATTGATTTGCTTCATTTTTAGATGATAAGCAAATTTCGCTCATATCTTTTAATTCGTTTGGCTGACCTTTCAACTGCTGATAGACGACATGTAATGGCATTTCTGTATCATTCAACAAAAATTCTCTCACAATTTGATTCCTTTTCATGTAATATCCCCTAATCCAAAAAGTAAACTGTAACATATTTTATCATATTTACGTCTTAGTTTACATATATCGTGTGTCTTATTTCACCCAGCCTAACAGCATTTCCCTGACAAATTTACTTGCAGCAATCGCTGTCTGTTCAGTTGGATCATAATTTGGTGCTACTTCGACTAGATCTGCTCCGACTACGTGTATATCCGAATGTGCGATTATATGAATAGCCGCTAATAGTTCCTTTGACGAAATCCCTCCTGCTTCCGCGGTTCCTGTGCCAGGTGCAAAAGCGGGATCTAACACATCAATATCAACCGTGACATAAACGGGACGTCCCGCTAATTTCGGCAACATTTCTTGTAATGGCTCAGCCACATCAAACTTCGCCATGTACATACCGCTTTCTTCGGCATAACGAAACTCTTCACGATCACCGGAACGAATACCAAAGGAAAAAACATTTTCCGGGCCAATTTTTTCACATACTTTTCGAATCGGAGTTGAATGGGATAACAGTTCTCCCTCATACTCCTCACGTAAATCCGCATGGGCATCAATATGAATAACCGCAAGATCTGAATACTTTTCAGACATTGCTTCGATAATCGGCCAGCTGACGAGATGCTCTCCGCCTAGTCCTAACGGAAACTTCCCTTTATCTAAAATTTGATCGATATAATCACGAATCATCTCCAGGCTTCTTTTGGGATTACCAAAAGGGAGCGGGATATCGCCTGCATCAAAATAGGTCACTTCTTCTAAATGCCGCTCTAAATATGGACTATATTCCTCTAGACCTATCGATGCCTCACGTATCCTATTTGGACCGAAACGAGATCCTGGGCGAAAGCTTACCGTCCAATCCATTGGCATTCCATAAAGTATCGCATCCGCGTCTTCAAAATCTGGCCGTGACATGATAAATACTTTTCCTGAGTAGGCTTCATCAAATCGCATTTCACTTCTCCCCCTCTAAACAGTTAAATCCTCCACAAATTTCGGTAGTACAAAGCAAGCATGGTGCAGTTGTTTTGTATAATACTTCGTATCTAACTCAAAAAAGCGATCCTCTTTTACCTTTAATGGATCATGAATCTTACTTCCGATTGTAAATGTCCATAACCCACTTGGATAGGTTGGAATATTCGCCGTATACAAGCGGGTAACAGGGAAAATCTCTTTCACATCCGCATATACCTGACGAATTAGATCTGCTTTAAACCAAGGATTATCGGTTTGCGCTACAAAGATCCCATCGTCTTTTAATGCTTTTGCGATTCCTGCATAAAAGCCTTTTGTAAAAAGGTTAACAGCTGGCCCGACTGGTTCAGTGGAATCGACCATGATCACATCATACGCCTTTTCACTTTCTGCAATATGCATAAATCCATCAGCCACACGTACATCAACACGAGGATCATCTAATTTTCCTGCGATTGATGGTAGATATTTTTTGGAGTACTCTATAACTTTTCCATCGATATCGACTAGGACTGCTTTCGTAACGGAAGGGTGTTTTAAGATTTCACGAATAACCCCTCCGTCACCACCACCTACGACTAGCACTTCTTTTGGATTTGGATGCGTAAACAGTGGAACGTGTGCAACCATTTCGTGATAGACAAATTCGTCTTTCTCTGTTGTCATGACCATGTCATCCAAAAGCAACATGTTGCCCCACTCTGCTGTTTCGACCATGTCCAGTTTTTGAAATTCTGTTTGTTCTGTATGGTATGTTTTATTGATTTTGGCGGTAATGCCAAAGTTGTCTGTTTGTTTTTCAGTAAACCATAGTCCCATCTGGATCGCTCCTTCATCTATATCAATGATTATTTTTTGTAGTAAACAATACTATTCTAGAGTTTTTCCGTAAAAAATCAAGTAATTCTTCTATCTTTTATGTTTATCCCCTCTGTGTTTTATCCATAATGCTAATAATGGAATTTTTATAAAGAATAGCTCTTTTAACATAGCTAGCTATATAAAGATTGGGGAGGTGTGGCCTGGTGAGGCGTAGGTATAGACGTAGGAGGAGAAAGAGACGACTGTTGAAGTTTGTTTTTTTCTTGGTATTGATGATGGCTTCTTGTGTTGCAGTTCTGTTGATTGCGAGTTTTTTACTTGGCCCACCTTCTTTAGAACGACCGCAGAATACTATTTATTATAGTAATAGTGAAGAAGTGATTGGGGAAGAATTCGGTACAGAAAAAAGATACTGGGTATCACTTGATGAAATTGATGACCACTTGGAACAAGCAACAATTTGGACAGAGGATCAACATTTTTATGATCACTACGGATTTGATTTCAAAAGATTAGCCGGAGCTATTTGGAATGATATTCGAACGATGTCATTGAAAGAAGGGGCAAGCACGATTACTCAGCAGTATGCTCGTAACCTTTTTCTTACACATGAGAAAACTTGGCAGCGGAAATTATATGAAGCTTTTTATACGATTCGATTAGAAATGTTTTATGATAAAGACGAACTATTAGAAGGATATTTAAATACGATATATTTCGGACATGGGGCTTACGGTATCGAAGCTGCGAGCAAGTACTTTTTTGATAAATCTGCGACAGAGCTCAGTTGGGCAGAAGCAGCCATGCTGGCAGGAATACCGAAGGGACCGTCCCACTACTCACCTTTTCATAACTTAGATAATGCTAAAAACAGGCAAGAATTTATCTTAACCAATCTTCATGAGAAAAACGTGATCGATGATTCCACATATGAAACAGCTCTGAATGAAGAATTATCTTTCTCTGAAGATCGCGATATTGCTTCAAAAAGTGTCGCACCTTATTTCCAGGATGTTGTTGTCAACGAATTGCAAGCGTTACTTGATGTAGACATTGAAGATATTCGTTCTGGAGGATACAAAGTATATACCACGTTAGACCTGAAGCAACAGCAAGCCATGCAAGAAGCATCTGAGACAATCGAGACAAACGCTGAAATCCAACTTGGTGGAGTTGCTATGGATCCAGATTCGGGAGCTGTCACCGCATTGATAGGAGGACGGGATTATCAAGCTTCTTCATTTAACCGGGTGACACAGGCAAAAAGAATGCCAGGGTCTGCTTTTAAACCTTTTCTTTATTATGCTGCTTTAGAAAATGGTATGACACCTGCCACCACACTTATGAGTAAACCAACTACATTTGAGTTAGCCGATGGTAAAAGTTATCAGCCTAGTAACTACAATGGCTATTATGCCAATCAACCAATCACAATGGCACAAGCGATGGCGCTTTCCGACAATATTTTTGCTGTCAAAACCAACATGTATGTGACTCCAGAGCGATTTGTCCGTGTAGCCAAAGATAAATTTCAATTTAAGAGTGAGTTGGAGCCAGTTCCATCACTAGCATTAGGTACAGAGGTGGTGACAATGCAAGAGATGGTGACTGGATACAGTATGATTGCGAATGGTGGATTAGATGTCGATTCCCATACGATCACCAAAGTGACTGATGCTTATGGAGAAGTGTTATACGATCGGGAAGATGAACAATCAGGAAATAAAGGATGGAAGCTTTTTTCTAAATCAGAGGATAAACAAGTGTTGCAAAAAGAGTATGCCTATATTCTCGCTGACATGATGAAAGGGATGTTCCAGGAAGAATTAGACGGTTATATGAGTGTAACCGGTGCTTCTATCGCCGACAAACTGACACATGATTATGCTGGAAAATCAGGAACAACCAATGTAGACAACTGGATGATTGGTTTTACTCCAGCTCTAACTGCTGGTGTGTGGGTTGGTTATGACGATAATCGTGAAATTGTACAAACCCGTGATCAACAATATGCGAAGGACGTATGGGCAAGTTTTATGGAGTCGGCCCATGAAGACCTACCTGAAGAACATATCGTAAAACCTGAGAATGTGGTAGAAGCATCGATTGATTTAAATACGGGTTTTCTGGCAACAGATGCTTGCGGACAGACGCACACGATGTTATTTGTACGAGGAACGGAACCGACGAAATATTGTACGGTCCATTTAGAAGAATATGAACATGAACATCCTGAAGAATTGGATGAGATGATTCCGGAAGATCGTTTGCTCGAAAACTGGTGGGAATGGATGTGGACAGGAGAAGACGGAAGATAGAACGGAAAAGCGCAGAGCGCCCGTGCAACACGGGTGGATCGATGTTGTCGCGCAAAGCGACGGTATTAATCGATCTTACCTTCGTAGGAGATAAAAGAAACTCTTTGGGGGCTGTAAGCGAATCGATGTTGACTTATCGTACGGAGGTGAGGGAAGTTTGCTAGTTGCTGGGCGCTTGGAGCTAGACAGATACGGAAAAAGGCTGGGCAAATGCCCAGCCTTTTCCGGTCCTAGTAACAAAGAGTTACCATGTGTATATATTTTATAAAAAATTGTTCACATAGGACAAGTATAATTGTTCAATTTTAGATAATGTTCACAAAATGTTCATTATTCAGGTAAAGCTTGTTTTAATTCATCGGATGAATTTTTCCACATCACAGGATCGAATTCCCGCAAGAAATCCGCGAGTAACTTTTGTGATTTCTCATCCATATGGTCGACAATCATGTGCCCTTTCATTGATTTATCCATATGGTTCACATGTTCTGGCATTGATTTATAGGCACGTTTAATGGAACGATCGACACGGATTTCACATCCGGTTACACCGTGATAGTATGGACCGATTTCACCACGTTCTACCGTTACCCAGACAATCCAGTACAGTTTGCCATTTGGCACATCTTCTTTATTCGGGAGAAACTTCACACGACGTTCCACTTCACTTCTTGCGTGCATCGCTCCCATATCAACAAAGGCACGATCTTCATTCGGATCGATAATCACGGGGGAGATATTTTCTAAACTGACGGACCCAACACCATATCCTCCATGGCCATCTGTAGAATCGTCCTTCATGATCGTAAATGCATTAGATTTCTTTTTCTTTTCTTCACTCATGACAATCCTCCTACTTCTTTTACTTTTCATTGTAGCATGTTTAAAAGTGAGTTTTCATCTTCTTTGTTTCCCTCTTTTTGCTTTTACGATACAATTATAGGGTACAAAAAGTGTCCCCTATTTGTTTCGGATACTTTTATTTTTAAAAAGGAGAGGATACATATGCCATACGTAACAGTTCAAATGCTAGAAGGCAGATCAGATGAACAGCGTAAAGCTTTGATTGAAAAAGTAACAGATGCAGTTGTTGAGACTACTGGTGCAACTCGCGAGAAGGTTGTCGTGTTTGTCGAGGATATTGACAAGCGTAATTATGGAGTTGGCGGCAAGCGTTTAGTTGACTGATAGGTGTAGTTGATGGATGAAGGACAGTTTCTTAAGATTTGCGGAATTCTTGTCCTTCATCGGGCTTATGAAAGACACTTTTCTCGGATTTTCGTTTCTTTTGTCCTTCATCGGGCTTATGAAGGACACTTTTCTCGGATTTTCGTTTCTTTTGTCCTTCATCGGGCTTATGAAGGACACTTCTTCTGGATTTGCAATTCTTTTGTCCTTCATCGGGCTTATGAAGGACACTTTTTCTAGATTTGCAGTTCTTTTGTCCTTTATCTTCCATTATTATCCTTTCATTGATATACTATTCATACAAAAGGATGTGTTATGTTTGATTTATGCTAGTATAGGTGGACTGCAAATTGGGGATATGTTCTTTGCTCTTGTTTCATTTGTCACCTTTGTTGCAGTGATCGCATTTATAATCTTACTTATCTTCCGTACAATAAAAAGTGGGAAAAAATTAGAGCGGATCGAGGAAAAATTGGATCGACTATTAGAAGAAAAAAATAACCCATCCTGGTGGTTACCCCCAAAAGTTAGAGTTTTATTATGAAGCTGATTGGGTGGATTGAGTTCGGTATTCAACTGGACTCAATCCAGCTAATTTTTCTTTTGATCGTTCATGGTTGTACCAATAGATATATTCTTCAATCCGGCTTTTTAATTCTTCATAGCTTACTAATTCTTCCCCATAATACATTTCTTGCTTTAAAATACCGAAGAAATTCTCCATCGAAGCGTTGTCTGCGCAGGTTGCTTTACGTGACATGCTTTGGAATACTTTATTTTCTTTTAGTGTCCTCACCCATTGGTTATGCTGGTAATGCCAGCCTTGATCGGAATGGATGGTGGTACGATAGGCTGCATGATTCTTTATTATCTCTATCGTATCCTTTAAAGGTTCCATGACAAGATCTAACGTTGGGCGCTTTTTGGTTTCAAACGTAATAATTTCTCCGTTATAAAGGTCAAGAATCGGATTTAAATATAACTTCTCTTCGCCTAGACATTTGAATTCTGTAATGTCGGTTACTAATTTCTGAAGAGGGATAGGTGTGCTAAAACGGCGGGATAATCGGTTTTTCGCTACTTTTCCAACATTCCCCTTATAGGAATTGTATTTACGAGATTTCCGCATAAATTTCACACATTTTAACCCTAGTTTCCGCATAATGCGATACACTTTTTTATGATTAATAGAATGTCCTAATTTCTTTAATTCTTTCGTAATCCGTTTATAACCATAACGTTCATGAAACTTTTTAAATAGATCCGTAATGACTTTTTTTAATTCTGTGTCCGAATCTTCTATGCCAAAATTTTTCACATGATAGTGGTAGGTTGCTTCCGGAATGCCTACCACCAAGAGAATATCTTTTAATCGGAATCCTTCTTCTTTGAGTTCGAATGCCACCTTTGCTTGTGCTTTTCGTGGAAGGCATTCGGATTCTCTCGAAAAGCTCTCAACTTTTTTAGGTACGCATTTTCTAGTCGCAATAATTCATTCTCGCGTTCTAATTCTTCTTCGCGTGTTAACTTCTTCTCTTCTTTTTCTTTTGTTTATTGATTTTCTTAGACATAGAAGGTTTCCCCTTTGGTCTTGGTTTCAGGCCTTCTATTCCTTGGTCACGAAATGCTTTCAACCAACGTTGAATCATGGAATGGTTGTTCAAATTAAATTGAACAGCAGTTTCTAAATAAGAAGCACCTGTTTCTAGCATAAATTGTACCGCATCTAATTTAAATTGAACAGAATACTCCTTCTTAGTATTTCTTCGTTTTAATCCATCCACCCCCTGTACTTTATAGGATCTCACCCAATTTTTTAATGGAGAAGTACTGGGCATATTATATTTTTTCGTCAATGATTTATATCTAAGATTCCCGTACAAATACTCGGTGACAAGCTTTACTTTAAATTCTTCACTATATTTGACCATAAAAACACCCCCGAAAATTAGATTTTTTACTCTAACTTTCGGGGGTCGGTACCCCTCTTAAATGGGTTATTTTTGCAATCTATCGATAAATGTCCATGCTTCCTGAATATCTTCTGGTGTATAGTTCGATTTTTTCTTTACTTCTTGCACTTTTTGTTCGACCTCAGGCTTCGGCAATTGATCGAAATATAGCATGGTTGCAACAAGCTCCAAAAAGCGTGAACTCTGCTCTTTCATTTCCTGAACAACTGACTCTTCCAAAGGCAGTTCTGTATTGGAATGCTTGAGAAAATCTTCTCCCTGCTCTGTCACTTGATAACGATATTGGTAATAATTGCTCTTCTGCTCTTTAACTTCTGAGACAAATCCTAGATTAGTAATCTCCTCAATTCGCAAACTTAACTCTTCTGAATAAGGTCCGTAAAAATAGAACGTATACTTTTCTTCAAAAGGTAGTCCAAGTTTTTTCATGATGTAAATGATTTTTTGCAACTTTTTGCGCCCGACAATTCCTTCCGATGCTGCGATTACTTTAACAAGCTTTGCATGATTATCTAGCAATGAAAACACCCCAGTTTCTTTAGCTTTCTTGTTTGTTTAATATTTTCTTTATTTTTTCTTTTTCCGGTCTATCCTCTGGCAACTTTTCTATTAAATCTTTTGGATAATATAATTTATGATCGGTCCGTTTTTTACCTGATATCGCCTCTACAATGTCAGACTGACGAGATAATTCACGTAATTCCTTGTTCGGCATTAACAAATGAATCGGTAATCTTTCTTCTTCCTCTCCTGGCCGGTAGAAATCATACGGCAAATCGGAGGAGGAATCAACTACTAAGTAGTATTCCGGATCAAGGTCAATATCGCGGAACAACTGATAAAGTTCCATCCATTCGTTCATTTGCAAATTCGGATTAAATTCGACATATTTAAATAACCGGCGATTCATAAAGCGATACGCCAAATCACTTAAAATCGGATCATCTTCTTCCGCCCACATTTGAAAATAATACAAGACTACTGCTTCATCCAGCTTAATGTAATCCTCAAGCGACACTTGCTCCTCAAAGAATGAAGCAAAAGGTACCGGTTCTACCTTAAACGTATAGCCTTCTTCATATAATTCTTTAACGCGGTGGAGAATTTTCGTCAAAATCACTTCGGCACTGCGGGTAACCGGGTGAAAATAGACTTGCCAATACATCTGGTAACGGCTCATAATATAATCCTCTACTGCATGCATGCCTGACTCCTTAATGACTACTTGATCTTCTACAGGACGCATGACACGTAAAATTCGCTCCATATCAAAGTGGCCATAGCTTACACCGGTAAAATACGCATCACGCTGCAAATAATCCATGCGGTCCGCGTCAATCTGACTGGAAATCAAACTGACCACTAATTTGTCGTGATAGGTCTTATTAATAACATCGGCAACTTTTTGCGGAAATTCACTGCTGACTTTTGTTAACACTTGATTAACTTCTGTATTCCCTAAAATAATTGATCGGGTGAAATCTTCGTGGTCTAATTTAAACACTTTTTCGAACGAATGGGAAAATGGTCCATGTCCCAAATCATGAAGCAACGCGGCGCATAAACATAGCAATCGTTCCTCACGATTCCAGTTAGGCCTGTCCTCAAAATTGATGAGAATACGACGAACGATTTCATAAACTCCCAGTGAATGGTTAAAACGACTGTGTTCTGCTCCGTGAAAGGTTAAAAAAGATGTGCCTAATTGCTTGATCCGTCTCAATCGCTGAAATTCTTTAGTACCAATCAAATCCCATACTACCAGGTCCCGGACATGTACGTAACGATGGACAGGATCTTTAAATACTTTCTCCTCATGTAACTGATCATCTCTATAAGCCATGGCAAATACCTTCCTCTTTTTTCTTACTATTAGTATAATATAGTTTCAGGTGAACGAAAAGGTTTGGAGGATAATAATGAAAGATTGGAAGCAATTTTTTAGTGATAAAAAAATAAGAGTTATTGATCATAGTGATCCCGATACGCTCGGGACAGCCATGGCATCATTTGCGGTCGATGATACGTTGTGTGAATCGGTAGGGCGAAGCAGGAACGAGGTTGCGTGTCGGTTCTGGGTCCATGACAACACGGTTGTTCTTGGCATTATCGATAGTCGATTACCAGCTGTGGACGATGCTGTCGTTTTTTTACAGGAAAAAGGGTTTGATGTTGTCGTTCGGAATTCGGGTGGTCTTGCCGTGGTGCTGGATCGTGAAGTCTTGAATTTTTCGTTTGTGGTGCCGGATTTGGCGGAGATGGGGATTCATTCTGGGTATGAGCTGATGACGGCTTTTGTGCAGGATATGTATGCGGATCTCACCGATGGAATTGAGGCGTTTGAGGTGGTTGGATCGTATTGTCCTGGTGAATATGATTTGAGTATTGGTGGGAAGAAGTTTGCGGGTATTTCACAACGCCGAGTCAAAAAGGGGATCGCAGTGCAGATTTATATTTGTGTGCGCGGCAGTGGAGCGGCTCGTGCTGAGTTAGTTCGTGATTTTTATCGTGAAGGGCGTTCGATAGATGATGAGCGGTTTGCGTATCCGGAAGTGGAGCCAGACACGATGAGGTCATTGTCAGAGTTGGTTGGTGTGGAGTTAACTGTCGAGGAAAGTATCGATCGTGTGTTGCGGTTATTAGGCGATGTCGAATATACGGACTTAGCTGGTGATGAGTTAGCCATTTTTGAAAAAAGGATGACACAAATGATTGAACGGAATCAAAAAGCACTTAAGTGAGCACTTTTTGATCCGTTGATGGCAGCTTGACTTGGTAGCCGATGCCTGGCTGTTGCGGTAATGTGACATAACCGTTGTTGACCTCTACTTCCGGGGTGATAATGTCCTGGTGCCAATAGCGGTTTGAAGCTCCTGGGTCTGCTGGCAAGGTAAAGTTGGGTAGTGTTGCTAATGCCAGTGATTGGGCACGCCCCACACCTGCTTCCAGCATCCCTCCACACCAGACCGGGATGTTGTGCTGCTGGCAATAGTCGTGTATCTGGATCGCATTGGTGAATCCGCCGACTTTTGCTAATTTAATGCTGATAATTTTACAACTTTGGAGCGCGATTGCTGTTTGGACATCTGCTAAGGTATGAATGCTTTCATCAAGGCATATCGGTGTTTTGAGCTGTTGCTGGAGCTTGGCGTGATCAGTGAAATCGTCCGATGCCAGCGGCTGTTCGATCATCATTAAATGGTACTGATCCATTCTTTTAAGATGTTCAATGTCGTTGATTGTATAGGCAGAATTGGCATCAATCATCATTGGTGTTGTCGGAAAATGACTGCGTACCTTTTCTAAAGTGTGTAGGTCGTTTTCTGGTTTGATTTTTAATTTGATCCGTTTATAGCCTTGTTGAAGTGCTTGTTCGATTTTTTCAATCAGCTGCTGGTCGCTGGATTGCAGTCCGATTGCAGCTCCTACTGGTATTTTGTTGGTGGTTCCTCCGATAGCTTGGTAGAGCGGTTGTTGTTTGCGCTTTGCAAAAAGATCCCATACCGCTCCTTCGATAGCTGTCTTTGCCATATGATTTCTACGAATGTTGTTGATTTTGAGCTCTGCCGGATGGCTGATCTGCTGCGCTTTGATAAGCGGCCAGAGATGGTGTTCAATTATATACTCCACCGTATGTGTCGTTTCCTCTGTGTACCATGGTGCATCAAATGCTACCGACTCCCCATAGCCTATGAATCCATCCTTATCATGTAGCTCGGTGATGATGATGTCCTTTTTCTTGATGGTAGTGATGCTATTAGTAAATGGAAACTTAAGCGGCATCTTTAAACGATGCATAATTAATTTTTCGAATACGATCAATTTGCGTGGCTCCTTTTTTATGGTCACTATTCTTACTTTTATGGCCACTTCTTCGATTTTTATGGCCACTTTTTTATGTTTTATGGCCACTATTCTTACTTTTATGGCCACTTCTATTTTTCGTTACGGCTAGTATATCAGGATGCGAATAGTAAACGCCTTTTTTTACTCCAAATTTTATGAATCCCGCTCTAAAAATTAATTTTCGAGTTGCTTCTGATGATGGAAGTTGAAACATGTCTTGTGCTAACTGTTTTGTCACTCTATTATTCGATAATAATGCGATTTGATATAACAATTTATGATGTGCATCTGTGCTTCTCATCCCACAGTAGGCACATTGCCATCGCATTCGCTCTCTTTTCATTGGCCGCTTGTTACAAGAAGGGCATGGTAATCCTTTGTGTAAATCATCCCACAAAATGGCGTGTTTTTCTAGTATCGAAATCCCACGCTCACAATGATTATTAACTAAAAATTGTTCGATTTGTTGATTAGCTTCTTCGGAAATGATAGGGGGGTGCTTTTCAGCTAAATTTTCTAGGATGGATGGAACTCTTTGAGATGTCAATATACGTTTATATTCTGTGTAATCATGTAAGCGGAGGATAGCGTTAGGATTGACAAAGACAGCGAAGCGATAAGTAGGTAATTGGATGATGTTGTGAGCGGTGAAAAAGGATCGTAAATTAGCATATTGGCGATCGACTCGTCAAAACCCTCTTTGATGCAGTCTATTATACGTGTCAATTGATGGGATTTCGCATCAAAGTAGATCTCTCCTGTGTGACTTTTCACTTCGAAAATAATACGGAATCCTAATCCGAGAACGAGCCAATCGAGTTGGAAAGAGCTGTGGTGTTCGAGTCGTAACCTTTTGATACATGTTAGAGATGGTACCTGTGCTTGATCGAGGAAGAATGTGAGGCTGTCTTCTCCTGCTTGCCCAGCGTCTTGCCGCCGGAAATGGTTGATAATGTTGGGGTACTCAAGATGTTGTTCTGGAAGGAGTTCTAGGAGTGCCCGATATTGTTGCGATAAAATGGGGGTTTGGGGTATCATATCTATTCTCCTTTCTCCCCTTAATATAGCAAAAAGCACAGTAGAAATCTACTGTGCATCTAATGCTTGTGCTGCGGTGATTAGTGCTAATTTGTAGGCATCGTCACTGCTACAGCCACGTGATAGGTCATTTACCGGTTGATTAAGACCTTGCAGGATTGGGCCTACTGCGTCAAAACCACCTAAACGTTGGGCGATTTTGTAGCCAATGTTACCTGCTTCCAGGCCAGGGAATACAAATACATTTGCGTCACCTTTTAGCACAGATCCTGGCGCTTTTTTCTCTGCCACGGAAGGAACGAATGCTGCATCAAATTGGAATTCACCGTCTAATGTAAGTTCTGGTGCTTTCTCTCTAGCAATGTTTACTGCCTCAGCAACTTTCTCTGTCTCTTCTGACTTTGCTGAGCCTTTTGTTGAGAAGCTAAGCATTGCTACACGAGGGTCTATATTAAAAAGCTTTGCGGTGTCAGCACTGCCAACTGCAATTTCTGCTAAATCTTGACTGTCTGGTGCGATATTAATCGCACAGTCGGCAAACACATATTTCTCATCATCACGAACCATAATAAAGACGCCGGAGGTTTTTTTGATGCCTTCTTTTGTCTTAATAATTTGTAATGCCGGACGTACAGTATCTGCTGTGGAGTGGGCAGCACCACTTACTAAACCATCTGCTTTGCCCATGTATACAAGCATCGTGCCAAAATAATTTTCATCCAATAACATGTTACGTGCATCTTCTTCTGTTGCTTTACCTTTACGACGTTCCACGAAAGACGTAACCATTTCGTCAAATTCAACGTAAGTGCTTGGATCTAAAATTTCCACTCCATCCAAATCTACACTTAATTCCTTTGCTCTCTGTTCTATTTTTTCTTGTAATCCGACTAATACAGGTTCTACTAATCCGTCTTTTTTTAATTGGCTGGCCGCTGTTAATATTCGTTCATCCAATCCTTCAGGAAACACGATTTTTCTAGTATTACCTTCTAATCTACCTTTAATATCCGCAAATAGATCGCTCATCTTTTAACCCTCCAAATTATTATCTGTATTATATGATACGCCTTTTCGTGTAATAATGAAAGTATCAACCTATATGAATGCGTTTCATTATAAAAAAATTTTAAATTGTTCATTTTTTTGTAAAATATTAGGCTTTATACATAGCGTTTCAATAAGTATTTTTCCCCAAATATGTTATATTAAAACGAAAGAATGATTTCAGAAGGAGTGAATCAAGATGCCGGAAGCAGTAGAAACAATGGATGGTTGGTATTGTTTACATGATTTACGAAAAATAGATTGGGCAAAATGGAAAAAGGCATCAGAAGAAGAGCGCAGACAAGCGGTTGATGAAATAAAGACGATGCTTCGCGAATGGGAAGAGGTCTCAGAAGCACGTGATGGCAGTCATGCCTTTTACTCGTTAATGGGACAAAAGGCAGATATTATTTTAATGATACTCCGCCCGACAATGAAAGAATTAGAAGAAATCGAATTACGTTTCAATAAATCTAAATTTGCCGAGTTCACAACTCCAAGTTATTCCTATGTATCGGTTGTGGAACTATCGAAATATATGTCAAAACCACAGGACAACCCAGAAGACAACCCGGGGGTCCGTGCACGATTGAAGCCGAAGCTGCCAGAATGGGACCATATTTGCTTCTACCCGATGGACAAGCGTCGTGAAGGTAATGATAACTGGTATATGCTTCCAATGGATGAACGTCGTCAATTAATGTATGAGCATAGTTTGACTGGAAGAAAATATGCTGGTGAGATCAAACAAATTATTACTGGCTCCATGGGCTTTGATGATTGGGAATGGAGTGTTACCTTATTTGCAAAAGACGTACTGCAACTCAAAAAGATCGTCTATGAAATGCGCTTTGACGTTGTAAGTGCACGATATGGAGAGTTCGGACCCTTCTATGTCGGCAACCTATTAAAAACAGATGATATTCCAGCTTATTTAGCTGTCTAAAACTCACGGGATAAATCCCGTGTGTTTTTTTATACTATTAATTTAGATGTTGATTGTATAAGAAAATGAAGGCTTTAGACAGTACTTGTCGATAAGCAAGTATTTCTTTATGCATGTTTACTAAACAAATTGCATATAGATGGCTAGTAGGAATGCGGAAAAAAAGCACGAGCAAATTTCCGATTACAGAAAGGAGTCTTATCGATGAGTCAAAATCAAAACCAGAGCCAACAACAGCCTGTGAACATGCAACCATACACTCCACAAAGCTATTATGGTGTACAAAGCGGCTATGGAGGATATCAATATCCGTATGGACAAATGCCCCGAATGGACCAACTGGGACAATTGGGACAGATGGGACAGATGGGACAGATGGCGCAAAATGGACAACAGCAACAACCTTCCGTTTCAGATGTACCTGGAATGCTTCCAGCAGAAGAATCTTATATCGAAAATATCCTAAGATTAAACAAAGGGAAAAAGGCTACTGTATACATGACGTTTGAAAACAATGACCGCTGGAATGCAAAGGTATTTAAAGGACTTATTGAAGCAGCGGGTCGTGATCACATTATTTTAAGTGATACGGAGACTGGTAAACGTTATGTATTATTAATGGTGTACTTAGATTATATTACGTTTGATGAAGAAATTAATTATGAATACCCATATAATCAAACTCCAGGGACAGTATCCTATCCGCCACGCTAAAAAGACAAACTTCAACAGCTCAGACACAAGTAAATGCTTGTGTCTTTTCTTATGGAGGTAAATATGGTAAACAAAAAAGCTACAATCGATGAAATATCGGTCGCTTGTTTTAGCATAACACTAGTATTCGTTATTCTGGCATGGCGCAATGGATCGACTTTGTTAGGGATGATTGCATTAGCCTGCTTAAGTATTAATCTATTTATCGAAGCTTGGAAAGAGTGGAAAAAGGGGCATTCGTTTTTCTTTTCACAATTTGTGTTACGGGGTATTGGCATCATTGGGATTATGGTGCTTACTATTCTTTATATGTAAAAAAGTGTGGAGTTCCACACTTTTACACATTTCCTGCCATACCTAGAAGGATTACACCAATCCAAAAGAGAAGCTTTAATACTATCGTTACGATGCCTAATGTAAGCGAGGCTTTAGCCACCCCTCTTTTAACAGGTTTGTTTAAACCGACAATACCAAAGATAATAGCGAGAACACCCAGAATATACGGTATGAAAGGAATAATATTTAAGACAACACCGATAATTCCTAACACTAACCCCGCGATTGCAAGCCCGTTCCCTTCCTGTTGTTCCACAATAACTCGTTGTGGTTCCTGATGCAATACCATCACCCCTTCCAACATTTCCCAAAACAATGACCCTTTGATTATAGCAAAGGGTCATGATTTATTATATATACTTGATTACTGCATAGCCTAACAGCACCCATCCAATTAAAAACGCTAGACCACCAATTGGTGTAATCATCGCAAATGTTTTGATCTGCGTCGTCGAATAGATGTAAAGACTGCCAGAGAATAAAAGAATTCCTGCGAAGAAAAACCAGCCTGCTGACGCCATACTACCTGCTGAAATTTTAGGCATTAATAACCCTGTCGCAAGTAAGGCAACTGTATGGAACATTTGATATTGTACCGCTTTTTCCCATGTAGCAAGCATCTTTTCTGATAATTTTCCCTCTAAACCATGTGCACCAAAAGCGCCTAATGCAACGGCAAGAAAACCATTCAGAATACCTAATAATAAAAAGATTTTCATCTATTTCCCCACTCCCTATTTAAAAGTCAAGTAGTGAATCTCCATTAGCACCGTCGTCTTCCACCTTTTTCTCTTGTTTTATCGATGGTTTTGGCGCAGGTTGTCCGACCATTTTCTGCCACTCTAAGTCTTTGATCGTGCTTGTAGATCGAGCCGGTGTACTATTATCTTGATCTAATAATAAATCTGTTAAAGATTGTACTGCTTTTGCATGCTCTCTTACTTTCGTTTCATTTTGCAGTGCTTGTTCACATTCCGCTATTATCTTTCGCAAAATCTGCTGATTGGTAATCGCCATAATCGCTCATCCCCTCTCCCGTTATTATACAATTCCAAGCGAATTTAAGAAAATGATAATGATTAAGATCGGCGCGATAAATTTCACTAGTACATACCAGAGCTGACCAATTGGATTATTGGTTAAATCCGATGCTTCCAATGCTTCATGTTTGGTAAAATACCAACCGACAAATACTGCCATCGTTAGTCCACCTATTGGTAAGAAAACATTAGACGAAAGAAAGTCCATTGAATCTAAAATGTTTCGATCACCAATTAAGGTAATTTCGCTCCATTTTCCCATTCCTAAGGAAACCGTGACACCAGATGCAAATATGACGATGCCGACGATAAGTGATGCGAATTTTCTTGACATATTTGCCGCACGCATCAGATATGCAACCGGTACTTCCAGCAATGAAATCGAAGAGGAAATAGCGGCTAAGCTTAATGCCGTAAAGAATATCAAACCAATGATATCACCGAAGTTCATTTGATAAAAGATTTCCGGTAACGTGATGAAAACAAGTGGCGGTCCAGAACTAGGGTTAATGCCAAAGGCAAATACAGCTGGAAAAATCACAATACCTGAAATAATCGCAAATAAGGTATCCATCACACCAATTCCCACGGTCGCGCCTGGTAACTGGTGCTGTTTCGTTAAATAACTTCCGTATGTCATCATCGTACCAACACCTAAACTCAACGAAAAGAAAGCTTGTCCTAATGCTGCAATATATACAGAAGGATCATCTAATACCGACCAGTCCGGCTGAAAGAGGAACGCAAGTCCATCAGCAGCGCCTGGTAACGTTATACTATAAATAGCCAACGCAATCATCATTAATGCTAAAATAGGCATTAATATTTTATTGGCAAGCTCGATTCCTTTTTTAACACCTACTAAGACAATTAACATGGTAATCCCCATGAAAAGGGCATGCCAGAATAATGGTGCATAATCCTGTGAAATGAATGCCTCAAAGGATCCACCAAACCCTATCTCCGGCATCTCCGACATCGCACCTGTTACATATCTCCACCAGTAATACAGTGCCCAGCCAGCTACTACACTGTAAAAGCTAAGGATGAGAAAGGCACTCGCAACACCTAAATAACCAACCATAAACCATGGCTGTTTCGGTGCTAGTTTTTTATATGATCCGACAATATCTCTTTGCGCCTTCCGCCCGATACTCACTTCTACTAATAATAATGGAATACCGATAACTAACACACTTAAAATATATAAAATTAGAAATGCTCCCCCACCATTTTCACCAGCCACATAAGAGAACCGCCAAATATTACCCAATCCAACAGCAGAACCCATTGCAGCTAACATAAATCCTAACCTTGATGCCCAATTTTCTCGTTGCATATATTATTTTCACCTCTACTACCTATAAATAAATTCTTTCCTATTGTACACGATAGAATCTCGCTTTTCTACCTTGATTTTCAGATGATATACTAGTGTTACAAGGAGGGAGCGTTATGCACAAAACCTTACGGTTAATCGGGGATCATTCCCCCGTTCAGCTTGTCCAGCCTGTAGCTGGTGGTGATATTAATCAAGCTTATTATGTCCAAACAGCTGAAAACCATTATTTTATCAAAACCAATCAACACGTACCTGCCGATTTTTTTAAAATAGAAGCGGATGGGTTAGAACGAATTCGTGCGACCAATACCATTGCTGTACCAGAAGTATATCATTATGACATCGCTAAAGATGATGAAGAAATTGTTTTAATAATGGAATGGTTGGAAGGTAGTAAAAATGCCTCCACCGGTCGTGTGTTAGGGGAAAATTTAGCCGCCTTACATTCAGCAGAAGCTGGTTCCAATTATGGGTTAGATCAGGCCACATTTGTTGGGGAATTGACTCAGCAAAATGTATGGTATGACAATTGGGTGGATTATTACAGAGAGAAGCGCCTCCGTCCACAAATGAAGCTTGCGATTGAAAAAGGAAGAATGAGTGGCAAAAGACGCGAGCGTATGGAATCTTTATTAGCCAATCTAGATCAATACATACCGAAAACTCCCCGTGTGTCGTTGCTACATGGTGATTTATGGGGTGGAAATTGGCTAGCTGGTAAAGATGGGGAACCATATCTAATTGATCCGTCTGTTGTTTATGGCGATCATTTATTTGAGATTGCATTCACGGAGCTGTTTGGTGGTTTCCCGGCTGATTTTTATCAGAGTTATCAGGCTGCGTTTCCGCTAGAGGATTATTATCAGGATGTGAAACCGATTTATCAGTTATTCTATTTGCTGGTCCATTTGAATATCTTCGGAGAAGGGTATGGCGGAAGTGTCGATCGAATACTTGCACGTTATTGAAAAAGAGCACCCGCTTATCTAATTCGTAATAGATACAAACTGTGAACCAATCCAATGAAGTTTTTTCTTGACGTAGCTTTCTTCTATTCTGTTTATAGTTGAGTGCTAACTCGACGCTGCGGAAAAAATACTCGCTTTCCGTGGGGAACGCTTCAGCCTCCTCGGAAGCCAAGACCGCTTCCTGCGGGGTCTTCAGACTGTTCCATTCCCACAGGAGTCTCGCATTTTTTCCGCAGCTTAGATTTGTGTTCTAATTAAATGACAGGAAATCCAATGAATATAGTTCCCTAAGTTCTATTCAACGATAATCAGGACACTAAAATTAGCGTAGGCAGAATACGGAGACTCCTGTAGGACAGCGAGAGCTGAAGATCCACTTTGTGAAGTGCTTTCCTTCACAAAGTTAGCTGAAGCCGAGCCCACGGAAAGCGCAGTATTCTGCCGAAGCGGTGACATAACACTCTCTACAGAAAGAATGGAAGAAAGCAAATCCACATGACAATTACTTCGCAGTTTATGGATTTTGTGCATCTTTTTATAAAATGACCGTTGTGTCTCAACTCTAGACTACGTTCAACCGCTCTTCCCTACAAAACAAAAGAAAAGCCATCTTATGATGACTTTTCTTGATATTGATAGACTTTATCCGGTGATTGTTGTTTGTTTTTCTTTTCTTTCCACCATTTCATTATGTGATCCGTTTTCCCTTCGACGATTGGTTGGGTGAAGGTTACAACCCACTTGGAAGCTAAGAACCAAACGATTGCAGCTGCGATGACAGCGAGACCTAACGTATCAAAATTTTGATCTACTGCCAGTAAGTTCGCTTGACGTCCGTATTGAATAATAACACCATGCAATAAATAGACATACATCGTATTTTTTCCTAGAGGTGTAAAAGAATAGTGTTTATTCGGGATTAAAAGTAACACCGAAAAGACCATTAACATTGCTACTATATATAACATAGAACGCATCAAACCACCGCTAACTGCCGCATCCAACCCTTGATATGAATGTGAACCAAATAACCACTGAGCTGGAATTGTAGGTGTCACATAACTCACGACAAATACCGCAATTAAAATGCCGATCGCTACTGCCTTTTTATTGACTGTCTGCCAACTAAATAATCGTTCCTTGGACAGCCAGTAACCAATTAAGAAAAACGGAAAAAAGACAAGTGTTCTCGATAAACTAAATGATGGGCCGATAAATGGTAAATAACCAACCAAAACACCAATGGCAAAAGCCAGTGGTATGCCATAAACAGGTTTCAGTTTTTTATATCCAATCAATAATATGTGCCAGCTGAATAAGCTCAACAAGAACCATAATCCCCAATGTGGGTCATACAGCGTTGTATCCCAACTATTTTTACCAATCCCTAAAAAATAGATAGAATAAAACAGTTGGAATAAGAAGTACGGGAGTAAGATTCGCTTAGCTAATTTCAACAAGTATCCTTTATCACTTGCCCCCTTGGCAAAAAAACCACTTACTAAAATAAAGACAGGCATGTGAAAAATATAAATCCATTGATAAATTACATCGACTAATTGAATATTTGGCTTTAAAGGCTGAATTAAGTGACCAAACACAACTAAAAATATAAATAAGAGTTTGGCATTGTCAAAATAAGCTTCTCGTCGCATCCTTTTATTCTCCCTTTTTATGGTTTTACTCCATATTACCCTCTATAAGGAAGAACAAAAAGTAATTCCGTTTATTGTTAACAATTTGTAAATGCGTTGTTATGTTTTTGAAATTTTAGAACGAAATAGCCCATGTGCCATTACGGAAAATCTCTTCTTTTTCCCCGTCTTTTGTAATACCATCAATATCCATATCTGCAGAGCCAATCATAAAGTCTTCATGGACAATACTGTCATTGACACCATTTTGATCCATTTCCTTCTCTTTCATATCAGATCCGCCTTCTATATTTGTTGGATATGCTTTTCCTAATGCAATATGGCAAGATGCATTTTCGTCAAACAATGTATTAAAGAAAATAATCCCTGCTTGAGAAACTGGAGATTCATGTGGTACTAAAGCGACTTCACCTAAACGGGACGCGCCATCCTCATCTGCTTCTAACAACTGTTTGAGCACTTCTTCCCCTTTCTCACATGTGTAATCAACTACCTTACCATCCTTAAAAGTCAATGTGAAGTTCTCGATTAACTGCCCTTGGAAGCTGAGTGGTTTTGTACTTGTAACATGGCCATTGACTCCGTATTTATGAGGCATAGAAAACACTTCTTCTGTCGGCATATTCGGGTTAAACGTAACTCCATCTGTTGCTTTCGCTGCCCCTCCATGCCAAATATGTCCTTCCGGTAATTCAATCGTTAAATCTGTTCCTGCTGCTTGAAAATGAAGCTTTGCATAGTTTTTTTCATTTAAATATTCACGAGCATTTCGTAATAATTGATTATGTTGTTTCCACGCTTCGATCGGATCATCTTGATCAACACGTGCAATACGGAAAATTTCCTGCCATAGCTTCCCTTTCGCTTCTTCTGCATCTAAGTCTGGATATATTTTTTGAGCCCAGTCTGTTGTGGGATAACCAACGATTGACCAGCGTGCTCGATCGTTCATCATGTAATCACGATATTCTTTTAAAGCGGTAGAACTTGCTTTCGTTACCGCAGCCATCCGTTTACCCTCGATACCTTGCAAGAGATCAGGGTTTTCACCATAAATATTTAATAGAGCATAGCCGTCTTTTACCATACCCACCAAAGCATCCTTACGCCATTCTGGAAAATTCTCCAATACTTCCATTGATGCATGCTTCATTTTTAAATAAGTTAGTGCATCATCTTTCCATTCGACATGGACATTTTTTGCTCCTAATTCGTATGCTTGCTTCACAACGATTCGGACAAATTCAATCGCTTCAATCGGTGCCTGAACCAATAATCCTTGACCTTCTTGTAAATTGACACCTGTATGTAATGCTAATTTTGCATATTTTCTTAGTAATTCCTGCATTTTTCATCATCCTCCAAAATATGGTCTATAATAATATGCTACCTGAACGATTTAAAAATGCAAATGCAAACCTTTATTGTTTTCATTTATTCTATTGTATACAATATAAACATAGTGGGGTGAAGTGATTGGAAACATTAATAAAATATCGAAAAATAGTTTGGATTTTCGTTTTATTATTTATTATTACTGGTGTTTTTACATATTTACAAACGCCAAAGCGTGATATACCAGAAATCGAACAAAATATTGCTTCGATCTCAACAGCTTACCCTGGGGCAAGTCCGGAAGTAGTCGAACAGGTTATTACAAATCCTATTGAAGAGGAAATACTTGACATTGATGGTGTTGATCAAGTGACATCTGCTTCCACGAATGGTTTTTCTACCCTAACGATTACATTAGATGATAACGCAAACACGGACTCAGTCTATTCCACGATACGGCAGTATGTGCAGGATGCTCAGAGAAACTTTCCAGATGAAGCAATGTCACCGGATGTAACAACAGATCTTGCTAGCTCAAGTGTTGCTACCTACCATTTACTGAGTAGAGACCGTGATCATCTGTTTTCTACTCGTGAACAACTAGAGGATTGGAAATCTAGCTTAAGCGAAATAAAGGGAGTTGCTTCTGTTTCCGTTAAAGGATTACCAGATCAGAAAGTTGTTATTTCATTGGATCAAGAATTGTTATCAGAGAATCGGATTCAACCTCATCAAGTGATTGAAGCCATTCAAAATGAGTTAAGCCCAAGTGCATTAGGAACCGAACAAAATCAAGATCAGAATATTTTATTAAATATAGACTCTATCGATGACATATCACAGTTAGCAGACATTTACATAACAGAAGATATGTATTTAACTGATCTTGCTACTATTTCAGTAGAAAACGAAATAGTAAAGGATTTGATTACACATCATAAACAAGCCGCATTATCAGTAACGATTTTTGCAGAAAATGCTGTTAATATTTCAAGTCTACAGGCTCAAATTGATGAAAAAATAATAGAATTAAAAGAGGATTTACCGGCTGATGTTTCCGTAGAACAATTCTACTCACAAAGCACAGTCATTGATGAGGTGTATACGAATTTATTAATCTCTTTTGCGATATCTTTACTTGCTGTCATTGTCATTATGATTCTAGGATTACCATTATCTTCTGCTATTTTAGTGGCATTCGCTCTTCCGATTTCGATTATTATCGGCTTCATTCCTTTACCATATACAGGAGTAGACTTTAACCAAATTTCGATCATCGGTATTATTGTAGCGATAGGTATATTAGTCGATGATGCGATCGTTGTGAATGATAATATTATGCGGCGTTATCAATTAGGAGACCCACCACTTGAAGGAGTAAAAAAAGGGGTGAAAGAAGTCGGTGTCTCGATTGTGACATCCACTTTATTAATCGTGTTCAGTTTCTTCCCTTTGACTTTTTTATCCGGTAGTAATGGAGAATTTATTCGCGCTTTACCGATCGCCTTGATGGGGACTATTATTGCATCTACATTAATAGCCTTGACAGTCATCCCAACCATTCAATATACAAGACAATTAAAGTTATACCGCACCAAAAAGCGCCATATCGGATTTTTAACAAACCTTTTCCGTTGGCTTGAAGATCAATATGCTACTAAAGTTTTACCAAAAACTATCAAAAAACCATGGCTTACAGTTATTAGTGGGGTGATCATTTGTATTTTATTACTGTTATTAGTTATAAAAGTACCCTTTGAATTCTTCCCTGCTGCAGACCGTCAAGAAGTAACACTATCCTTAACGCTAAATGAAGGTACACCGATAGAAGAAACAGATCAAACATTAGCAGAAATAGAAAACTATCTACATGGCAATGCCGAACATATCCATGAAACAGTTCGCTATACTGGAGGTGGCCTACCTAATATCTTCAATTCCAGTTTGACTAGGTCTGCTGAAAATACCGGTCAAATAGTTGTTCGTGTTGACCGTGATCAAACATCTGCCAGTGATTTTATCGAAAATTATCAAGAAGGAATACGAGAGAAGTTTCCTGATGGCGAAATTTTCTTAGAAACAATCGTATCAGGTCCACCGCTATCTCCAACGATTGAATTAAAAATACAAGGAAGAGATTTGGAAGTGTTGCTGGAAAAATCGACTGTATTAAAAGATAAATTAAATGAACTCGATTCTGTTGATATAGCAACAGTGAATGCAGGAACTAGCCAACCAGTAAAAACCTATGAGATTGACCGCGATTTCTTGGCTGAAAATGGTATTCCAATTAATCAAGTTAAAAACACTCTTCAATTTGCAAATGCTGGTATACCACTGTCTGAAATAAATAGCGAAAATGACAGGTTAAGCATGGAATTAGTGTTAGATGAGGGAGCAGAAAATGCTATAGACTTAAGTGCCTTGAATGCTGTCGTCACTACGGAAGAAGGTATGCCGGAGATTTACACCTATGATGAGTTTGTATCTGTTCATACAGAAGAACAAATGGCTGCGATCACGCATGAAAATGGAAAGAGAAGCCTTATGATTGCTGCATATGATTCTGGTGAAGGTAATTTTGCTTCCGAAACAGCAGAGGTGATCGAAGCGATGGATACAGAACTTGCCGAATTAGGTGACCATTATGCTTTGATTGAAGATGGAGAAGCAAGTGCTGAGACAGAATTCTTTGTAGAGGTCGCTAAGTTGTTTGTGATTGTGTTATTCCTTATCTATATAACTCTAGCTGTTCAGTTTAATTCTTTATTGACACCTGTTTTAATTACTAGTACTGTATTTTTAGCCGTGACAGGTGCGGTTGTTGGCTTATTTGTCAGTGGTGAGCCACTTAGCTTCCTAGCAGTACTCGGTATTGTGTCCTTATCAGGGATCGTCGTTCGAAACTCGATCTTAATTATTGAATTTATTGAACACAATAAACAGCGCTATGACGGTAATACAGTTGATGCCATTATTGCGGCAGGCCGTGCAAGGTTACGACCGATTATTTTAACAACATTGACATCCATTGCCGCGTTAACACCGATTATTTTTATGGGGGATGTATTGTTTCAACCATTAGCCGTATCGATTGTGTCTGGGATTATTTTCTCGACAGCATTGACATTATTATTACTTCCAGCCTTTTATATAACAATGGAACGAATGAGAAATAAGAAATAGTACACCTATCTGATTTGCCTAGATTCTATCGCTAGTTAACCCAGCGCGATTATGTACCACAATACAGCAAAACCCCCTCTTGTAACAGCACAAGAGGGGGGTTCATATAAATTATACAGCGATATCTTTGCTAACTGCTTCTTTATCGTTGTATTTTTTTATGTTTAGTTTTTTCATTATTTTAGATGTTAATGTTCCAGATAAGATGGAGTCATTTACATTCAATGCTGTACGTCCCATATCGATTAGAGGCTCTACTGTAATAAGTAAACCTGCTAATGCTACTGGTAAGTTCATAGATGATAGCACGATTAATGCAGCAAATGTTGCACCACCACCAACACCAGCAACACCGAATGAACTAATACCAATAATTAAGATCAGTGGCAATAAGAAACCTGGTGATAACGGATCGATTCCTTGAGTCGGTGCGATCATTACCGCTAACATCGCTGGATAAATCCCCGCACAACCGTTTTGACCAATGGTTGCACCAAATGATGCTGCCATATTGGCTGTACCACTATGAACACCAAGGCTTTCCTTCTGTACTTGAATCGTTAACGGAATAGTACCTGCACTTGATCTTGATGTAAATGCAAAGCTTAATACTGGCAATACTTTACGTGTATAGGTTAATGGATTTAATCCAAATATAGCTAGAATAATCATGTGAATAATAAACATGGCAATCAACGCTACATAAGATGCACCAACAAATTTACCAAGTTCAATAATACCTGCTACATTTGTCTGTGCTACTGTATTTGCCATTAATCCTAAAATACCAAATGGCGCTAAGCGTAAAATGATAGTTACAATACGCATAATCACCGTGTAAAAAGTGTTGACTATATCAACAAATTTTTCTGCTTGTTCCGGTTGTTTTCTTCTGACACCCAATACGGCAACTCCGATTAAAATAGAGAAGATAACAACAGCAATAACAGAGGTTGCACGCTCTCCTGTCATATCTAAGAAAATATTAGATGGAATAAATTCTAGTATTTTTTGAGGGGTCGTCATTCCTTCAACTGATCCTAACGTTTCCTCTAATGACGCTGCTCGATCCTGTTCAGCTTGACCCATTTCTATTTGATCTGCATTTAAGTTAAAGATAGATGAACTTGTTACACCAACCACCGCAGCTACCATAGCGGTAGAAACAAGAATACCAATGATCCAAGCTGACATTTTTCCTAATTCAGATGATTTCTCTAAATTAATGATTGATTGAATAATAGAAACCATTACTAATGGAATAACTATCATCATTAATAGACGGACATATCCTCGCCCAACGATATTATACCAATCTGTTGTCGCAGTAACGATTTCTGAATCTGCTGAATAGACAATTTGTAAAAAAGCACCTAATAGAATACCCAAACCTAAACCTGCGAAAACTCGTTTACTGAACGATACAAATTTTCGCTGCATTCCGATTAAGATACCAATAAATAAAAGCATAATGGCAATATTGATAATTATAAAAACTGTATCCATCTTTTTTCCTCCTTTTGATTAATCCGATATAAATACTCTGAATATAGTACATTTAATTATTTATTATGTCAAAAGTTATGATTTGTGCATGTAATTTTCATTTTGAATCCGTTTAACCAAATCTTTAAACCACAGGCACTAACATTACTCATTAGCATTCATAGATCCGCAGTTATGTATTATGTGTATGAAGTATATTTGTTCTGATCTTATTAAAAAACTTGTACCCGTTTGGAGTACAAGTTATGTGGCGATGGATATATCTTCTTCTAGCACTAATTCGACGTTTCCTTGAATTGCTCGAGAGATCATACAGGATGACTCTGCTTGTTTGACGATTTCTTTTAATCGTTGTAAATGCTTTGCAGTTGCTTCTTTTTTCAATACCACAACAGGGCGGTGGGTGATTCGTTTATAAGTAAATACACCATTGGTAACATCGACATCTCCTACAGAGCTTAACGCTATGTGCTCGAGGGGAAGGTGTGCTCGTTCAATCATTGCTGCCATTGTAATTACATAACAGGTAGCAGCAGCACCTAATAGCATTTCGTCTGGATTTGTACCAATCCCCGGACCATCCATTTCTGGGGGTATTGAAATTTTAGTGTTTAAATTGCCTGCTTCAATATGTCCTACTTCATTTCTACCACCAGGCCACGTGGCATTTAACGTAAATTGATGTATTGCCATTTTATTCATCCTTTCTCTTCCCATTATAGTAATGGCCAATCAGATGATAAAATGATCTGTTTACGCTTCTGCTTCTTCGTTTTTACTGGAGAGAAACCAACCAGCTACTGCGATACCAACAAGTACAAGATAGAATGTTAATTTCCATGCCAGAGAGTGTGCGAAATCGTGTGGTAATAAGTGCACATCTTCATGTGCTAATACACTTACTACCAATTTAATACCAACCCATCCGACAATAACAAATGCTGCGACTTCCAACCCTGGACGTTCATGCAATAATTTAACAAATACATTAGCTGCAAAACGCATAATGATTAATCCAATCATCCCACCAGCAAGGACGACTAGGAATTGGCCTGTATCAAGGCTTCCGACCGTACCGATACCTGTTGCAGGTAAAGCAACGGCTAATGCAACGGCCGCTAAAATTGAATCCACCGCAAATGCTAAGTCAGCAAGTTCAACTTTTAAGACGGTCATCCAGAATCCAGTTCCACCTTTTTCCATCGCCTCTTCTGCCTGTTCTTCTGCACCTGTTTCTCCCTTATTCTTCTTACGAAATGTGTCATATAAATGCTTAATCGAGATAAATAGCAAATAAGCTGCTCCAATTGCCTGTACTTGCCATACATCAACAAGGAACGAAATAATAAATAATGAAGCGAATCTTAAGACAAAAGCACCTGCTAACCCATAAAATAGTGCTTTTTTACGTTGGTCATCCGGTAAATGCTTGACCATAATCGCTAAAACAAGCGCATTATCTGCTGCTAAAATCCCTTCTAGACCAATTAAAACTAGTAAAACCCATCCGTACTCTAACAGTAATTCCAACCTACTCCATCTCCTTTAGAAAAACAAATATGATCTCCTTCAGTGGTAAAGATCACAAAAAAACGAGACCTTTACCACTGATGGTAAAGGTCTCGCTAACAACGCCTGAGTTGCCAATAATGCCGGAGATTACTCTCGAAATGACGACATTTACTGTAACAGCTACTCCCCTTTATGTATGTTATAACTATAAGTCTTTTTTAACTTTCTGTCAATCTTTACAAATCAAAAAGAACCTATACCATCGCAGTGATAGCATTAGGTTCTTCTTTTTCCTCTTCATTATGCATCGATAATTTTGTTTATTCTTTCCTCTACTTCTGTTTGAATGTTTTGTAAAAGGGATTTACTCTGGTTTGCATCATCGGTTTTAACACCGAAATAGCTTTTAATTTTAGGTTCTGTACCGGAAGGACGGAAACATACCCATGCGTCATTTTCTAATAAAAATTTCATGACGTTCTCCTTTGGTAACTTAATGTCCACTTGTGTCGCCTCAACTGGTAACTGACGCTTACTGCTTTGATAATCCTCTATAGCGACCACTTGTAGTCCACCTAATTGTGTAAATGGATTTTTACGGATATCTTCCATAATTGTAGCAATTTGTTCTGCACCATCTTTACCTTTTAGTGTTAATGATTTCATACCTTCTAAGTAATAACCGTGCCGTTCGTATAATGAATCTAACGCTTCTAATAATGTCTTTCCTTTCGCTTTCCAGAAATTCGCCATTTCACACGCTGCAACTGCTGCTTGTACTGCGTCTTTATCGCGGACGAAATCTCCAATTAAATACCCATAGCTTTCTTCATAACCAAAAAGGAACTGTCTTTCATCCGATTCAAATTGTTTTATTTTTTCTCCGATAAATTTGAAGCCGGTTAACGTATCTATTGTATCGACATCATAATAAGAACCAATTGCTCGTCCCATTTCCGTAGTCACAATCGTCTTAATTACTTGTCCATTCTCGAGTTTCTTATCATTCAAATGTGATAATGTGTAATCTAATAACAGAGAGCCCAGCTGATTACCGCTTAATACCTGATAGGATCCCTTTCCATCTTTAACAGCCACACCTAAACGGTCTGCATCCGGATCTGTTCCAATTAAAATATCTGCATCGATTGCTTTCCCTTGTTCGATTGCCATTTTAAACGCCTGGTGCTCTTCAGGGTTTGGTGACTGCACTGTCGAAAATTCCGGATCCGGTTTCGCTTGTTCTTTCACGACATGTACATTATGATAGCCAATTTGAGCTAACCCTTTTAATACAAGATCGTGTGCCGTTCCGTGCAAAGGTGTAAAGACAATATTCACGCTATTTTCTTCTGTTTGCTTTTGAATGGTCTTCAGCTCCTGGAGATAAGCATTGTCCACTTCTTCGCCAACCCATTCCAAGAGATCAGCATTTTCAACTTCTTCCTTGCTTTTTACGGTAACTTGTAATTCATCTTCGATCTTATTTACCTCTTCAATAATGGCAGCAGCTTCTTTTAATGGCACTTGTCCGCCATCCTCGTTATATACTTTAAAACCATTATATTCAGGTGGATTATGACTAGCTGTAATCATGATACCGGCAGCTGTCTTTAAATGTCGGACCGCAAATGAAAGTAATGGTGTCGGGCGTAATGATTCAAATACATATGCTTTAATATTGTGTGCGCCTAAAACCCTTGCCACTTCCACTGCAAATTCCTGTGACATATAGCGGGAGTCATATGCTATGACAACCCCTCTGTTATGTGCATTATCTATATTTTTTGTTATGTAATTAGCTAATCCTTCCACTGCTTTACGAACGGTATAGATATTCATTCGATTGGTTCCAGGCCCCAGCATACCACGCATTCCACCTGTACCAAAGGTTAAATTCTTATAAAAGGAATCTTCTAACTCCTTCTCATTTTTGGACAGTTCATTTAATTGTTGTAATAAATCTTCATCAAATGCTGTAAACGATGTCCATTTCTTTAATGTATCTTGCCAAGACATGCGATTTCCCCCTTCATTCAACATTCTATATTTCTATACTAGCATAGTCTTTCTATCGTTTCTATTGTTATCTCTACCATTATAGAGAGTGTTGTCTTCAAGTTTCATGAAAAATATTGTATCTCATTTTTAACTATTCTACTATCATCCAAATACCATTTTTTCCATTTTATATGATAGAATAGAATTAATGAATAATGACAGAAAAGGTTGTGGCACTTTTGTTTGAAAAAAAGAGCATACGGATTCTCTTAACATTTATACTTATTTTCACGTTAATTTATCTTCTTTCTTTAACCAAGTTTATATTTGAACCTGTCGGTGCTTATCTGACCGCCATTGCGGTTCCTATCATCGGAGCAGGGATTATTTTTTATATTACAAATCCTATCGTTAATTGGTTAGAAAAAAAGAAAGTACCGCGAATTGCAGGTACGTTTATTGTATTTCTCTTAATCATGTTATTGATTACGATTATTATTAACTTCGTTGCTCCTGTTGTACAAAGACAATTTTCAAACTTTGTGGATAGTATCCCGAAAATGGTAGACAATGCAGAAAGACTTTTTGAAATGTGGCAGGAAAATCAAAACATTATACCACCACAATTTGAAAATACGATCCAAAATGTAATGGATAACTTCAACCAATATGCAGAAACAATTACGTCCAGCATTATCGGAGTGATCGGTCAAATTTTCAGTTTTGTTTTTGCCTTTTTCTTAATCCCGTTCTTCCTTTTCTTTATGTTAAAGGATGGATATAAATTTGTGCCATTTATTTCAAAAGTTCTAAGCCCTAAAAAGGCAAAAAGTTTTAAAACTTTAACTACAAACATTAATCATACGTTGGCATCATTTATCCAAGGACAGTTTATCGTAAGTGTTTGTGTCGGGGCAATGCTTTATATCGGTTATTTGATCATTGACCTGGATTACTCCTTGTCCTTAGCACTGTTCGGTTTGTTAATGAATTTCATTCCATTCTTGGGTCCGTTTTTATCAGCAATTCCTGCTATTATCGTTGGGTTCTTTCAAGAGCCGATTATGGCTTTATGGGCAGCAATTGTGATGATAGTAGCGCAACAGATTGAAAGTAACCTTATCTCACCAAATGTAATGGGAAGGGCATTATCCATTCATCCGTTAACGGTCATTACCTTGATTTTAGCAGCTGGGGGTATCGCAGGATTTTTAGGATTATTGTTCATTATTCCTGCTTATGCGGTTGTCAAAACGATTATTGCGCATTTCTATCGTGAGTGGAAGAAAAAACAACCAGAGGAAGATCCCGATTTATTTTAAAAATGAAGGGTAGTCGATAGTATAAGATACCATGGCTTTTCGCCACTTATGTTGGCGAAAGCCTTAGTTACCTTATATTAAAAAACATAAGACAATTTCGCTTGATGATGTGATTGATTTTACTCTTACTGTAAATGCTTGACCATAATATAATTATTTTGTTCTTCATCCCCTATAAAGATAGAGTAATCGCCTCTCTTTTCAAATCCCATCTTTTGATGAAAATCAATCGCATTTTTGTTTTTGCGCCATATCCCTAACCAAATCTCACTTTTATTCCTCTCTCTTGCAATATCAATCCCTGTTTGCAGTAATAATTTACCTAATCCTTTTTCATGGAAAGTATTCTTCACATAAATACGTTCAATTTCCAGGGCATTATCACCTATTTCGTATGTTTGGGCTTTTCCTTCATTTACTTTTAAGTAACCTGTTAGCATGTTGTCTACATATTGGAATAAAAATGTTGAGGATGGATTTGATAACTCTTTCGTAAGTTGTTCTGTATTGAAGGCTGTTTCTAAATATTCATGAATATTTTCAGGTGTGTTTAAATGACTGTAAGTTTCATTATACGTTTCTGTTCCTATGTCTTGTAACAATTGTAAATCTTCCAGCGTACATTTCCTAATACTGGTCTTCACTTAATCCTCTCCCTTACAGTTTTATTAATTAAATATTACTCTTAAAATCTAAAGCAAATTTAATTGCAGATAATTCAATTATATTGTGTAATTCATATCCAGTCAATGAAAGCGAATTCAAATTTTAGACATTTTTAGTTTATAGATACCTTTCCATAAAAAAAGCCTTAGCATTTCGCTAAGACTTTTTTTGGATGAAATTATTCGCCCATTACTTCTGCAATTTCTTCTTGAAGTTTATCGAAGATTGCCTGATCGATACCTTCTACTTCATCACGATAGTATTGGTGTACTGGTTCAGCAACCTCTCTAAATTCAGCAATTTGATCTTCATCTAGTTCAATGATTTCTGTTGGGTTATCTGTGTCAGCTTCGATAGCTTCCAAACCAGCTTCATTCTGGCTCAACTGCTCCTCAAATACCCATTCTTGCATTTCTTCTACAGTCTCATCTACTACTTGTTTCACATTTTCGTCTAGACCATTATACCATTCAGTGTTAGCTGTAGTCATTGCTACATAGTTATTATGGTGAGAAATCGTTACAGTGTCTTGTACTTCATGGAAACTTGCTGACTCGATAAAGAAAATTGGGTTTTCCTGAGCGTCAACTGTTTCACGGTCTAATGCTGTGTAAAGCTCACCCCAGTCTAAAGCTTGAACAGTTGCGCCATATGCATCATATGATTCACGCATTAGAGGTGATTCTTGCACACGCATATTAAGTCCTTCCCAATCAGAAGGTGACTCGATACCGACATTACTTGTCCATGCCATTTCACCTTCTGTCCAGTAAGAAAGTGGTGAAATGCTGTGTTCTTCATATTTTGCTCGTAAATCCTGGTTTAATGCTTCACTATTTGTTAATATTTCCTGAACTTGTTCCTGGTCAGATGGGAAGAAATAGTGAAGGGAGAAAATCTGACCGTCTTGTACTTGGCCACCTGTAAAACCTGGTGACATAGCAGCTAGCTGAACGCCACCTTGTTGTAGTAATTGTGCCTGGTCAACACTACTACCTAGTGAACCATATTCTAACGGCTCTACAGTGATAGCTCCCCCAGTTTTTTCACTAATACGATTAGCAAACTCTGCTGCATATTCGTATTGAACCTCACCTTGAAGTTCTTCTGTTACGAATTGCCAGCTATCTTCTTCAAAGTCTCCCGCAGCATCTTCGCTTCCTTCTCCTGTATCTTCTTCGCCTGTGTTGCCTTCATCCGTTCCTTCTTCATCGTCTCCACCACACGCCACTAGTAAAAAGCTAAGTGTTAAAATGGAGAGTAGCATAATGAAATACTTTTTGTTAAAAATGACCATTACCCCCTATAAATTTGTATTATTTTATATTAAGCGGCTAAATATGTTAGCACACTTTAATAACTTAAATTAATATCAATGATAATTGTGGGAACACAATTAATAAAACTCCTATAATCAGTAACATGATAATATATGGTGGTGTACTCTTGATGACTTCTAAGTATGGTTTTTTGAACACGGCACTGGCGGTAAAGATATCGACACCAAATGGTGGTGTTGCTGAACCAAGTGCTGCTTGGAAAGTAATAATGATTCCTAGATGAATTAAATCTACACCCGCTGCTTCTGCTGCCGGAGCAAAAATCGGTGTTAAAATTAAAATAACTACAATAGGATCTACGAACATACATCCTACAAAGAAAAATATACTAACAATTACTAATACGTATACTGCACTCGGATCTGATCCTAATACTGTTTCGGTTATTTGTTGCGGTATACGGGCATAACCCAGTACCCAAGTAAATAATTGTCCACCAGCCACTAAAATAAATACAGCTGATGTAACTAATCCAGTTGAAAGAGCGATACTAGGTAGCTTTTTCCACGGAATAGTTTTAAATATTAATACTTCTAAGATAATGGCATATAATACTGAAATACCAGATGCTTCTACCGGAGTAAAATAACCTAAATAAATACCACCGATGATAATAACCGGGAAACCAAGTGGTAATAAAGATTTTCTGAAAAACTTAAATCTGTCTGGCCATGATACTCTTTCTGCTAATGGAATATTTTTAACCTTTGCATAGATTACACTATAAAGGGCAAACGCTAAAAACACCATAAGACCAGGTATAATACCTGCAATAAATAGATCACCGACAGATACACCTGAACCAGCTGCAAGTGCGTAGATAATCATTCCGATACTCGGAGGTACCAGGAGTGCAGCATCACTTGAGTTAATGATTAATGCCATTGCACTTGAATCTTTATAACCAATTTTCAATAACCTTTCTCTCATCGGTCGACCGATAGCTACAACTGTAGCCTGTGTTGATCCGGAAATAGCCCCGAAAAGTGTACACGCTGCCGCAGTTGTAACAGCATAACCGCCTCGGATATGCCCAACAAACGCACCGATAAAATCCAACAGTCTGTTTGAGGTTTTTCCAGATGTCATTATGTCTGCTGCAAATATAAATAAAGGAACACATAATAATACCGGTGATTCAATACCTGTCAGTAGCTGTTTCATTAACAAATCCATATTTAAATTTGGATTATAAATTAACATAACGGCAACTGGTGCTAAAATCAAAGGTATCATCATTGGGAAATTTAGCAGCAATAATATAATCATTATCGATAATAATGTCGTTAACATAGACTTTTCCTCTCTACTCTTTTATCGTTTATACAGATAAATCTTCCAACTTTACATCTTTTTTCTCTTCATCATTGTAATCTACTGCATCAATACCTAAATAAACTTTATCTTTTGCTTTAGCTGTAAAGTTAACGTACGTATTACGTAAGAATTGGATACCTGCTGTTAAGAATCCGATTGGAATAAATACGGCCATTAGATATCTTGGAAGTTCTAATGAGGTTGTAATCGCTCCCGTATTGTACTCAAACATTACGAAACTGTAGGAGTAATACGCCATTAAAAACATTATGATTGCAGTAATAAAGTTTATAGTTATCATCATTATTTTGCGTACTTTGAAAGGTGCAAAGTCGTAGAATGCGGACATACTGATATGACGCCCTTTTCTTGCTGCGTATGCTATACCCATGAATGTTGCAATAACTATTGCAAATTTACTAACTTCATAAGCAAAGTAAAATGCTCCTGAGTTAAACACCTCACGTGCTATTACATTACCAACGATCATGATGGAAATTAATATAATGGCAAAGCTGAGGATAAATTCCTCCAACTTCATCATAATGTTGTCTATCCATTGAAATACTTTCAACGTTTTCCTTCCTCCTCTTGTATAAAAGGCCACCGAATTTATACTACATTTAATAATACAAAATTGTTGCAGCTTTCACAAATTTACTATACCCTGATTGAGATCAATTAAACCACAAATAATCGTGTATAAAAAAAATGTTCGGCATTAATGGATATATAATGTCATTTGCTCATAAATAATTCGATATACTTTAAAAATGGTACAACTATTTCATTTTTATGGTAATTAATGTATATTTTTGCATGTAACTTGCCTATTTTCTATAACTGATTTAGGCTTAACAAAGAAGATTATATTTATAATTGGAGTGAGAATTATGAATAAAAAAGAAATCGAAGCAGAAATAGAAGATATGAAAGCTGACTATACAAGACTGTCCGCTGACCTTGAGAAACTAGCATATGTTGGCGGAAATTCGGAATATAACGAAAAAGAATTAGAACGATTGGCTGAAAAAATCTCCTCTCTTCGTCAGCAGTTACAGAAGCAAAAAAGCTAGCAACCTCTGTTGCTAGCTTTTTCCATTTCGCTTTTCTTCTAATTTTTCCTTGATTTTATTAAATTCTTTACTTGGTGGTGTTAAGCTGACAATCGTATCCCCAGCTGTTGCTGTAGTTTCTAAATCTTCTGTAAAGAATTCAATTTGTTTGGATTGCTTTAACACGAATAACAGCACTGTTTCCTGTTCGCGATCTCGCATATAATCTTCATATAAATAACGCTCTGTTAACGAGGTTTTTCGTAAAACATAACCACTCTTTAATTTGTATTTCAACTCCTCGATACCTTCTGTTGGTGTAAACACTTCTCTTCCACCGATCGTATGATCAATATCGACTAAATGATCTCCGCTATGATTTTGTTTTGGTAAACGGAACACATTCTTTCGACCAAACTCAGGCAAGAATGTAGAACATACTAAGGCATTATAGGAATCATACTCAGTCGCTGTTAACAAATAATCATAAGGTGTGAAATCCATCGTATATTCTGTTTGCTCTGATAAAATTTCACAATGGTTATGCTGAATCCCTGCTTTTCTGGCACCGTTAAGACGATCCCACGATGAGTCAACAACAACTGCTGGAATACCTAATTCCTTCATCGTCTTTGCTAATGCGTTAGTAAAACGATTGGAACCGACAATTAACACACCTGGATTTCCTTCTGATGAAAGGTTTAGTTTTTTCGCTAGCCAGCCAATTGAAAAACCATGGACAATAACCGTTGAGAATACTAATGCAAAGGTTAAAGGTGTGACAAGTGAAGCACCTGCAAAACCTTCATCTGCCAGAATTGTTGCAAAATAACTTGCTACTGTTAAAGCAACAATACCTCGTGGTGCAATCCAGCCAACCAATGTTTTCTCTTGCAACGATAAACCAGATTTAACCGTCGATAAGAAAATGGATAGTGGACGGACGACAAACAGCATTAATAATACATATCCAATAATTGCTGGTTGGAAAACATCCATTAATGTGTCCATTGTCAGCGACGAAGTTAAGAGAATAAACACTGTTGATATTAAAAGAATCGAGATATTTTCTTTAAAATGCCGCATATCCCTAATTGAAGATATACCAAGATTCGCCAGTGTCATCCCCATTGCGGTTACTGCTAATAAACCTGTTTCATGTTTCACTTCATCCGCTATGATAAAGCAAGCAATAACCAATGCGAAAACAGCAGGTGACTTTAGAAACTCTGGAATATGCCCTGACTCAAACATCCACCCGGTCACTTTTCCAAATACAACGCCAAGCACCACGGCAAATAATGATGCTAGTAAGAAAAACAATAAAGCTGTTGCATCCCTTCCATCAGCTAACAAGAATAAAATGAATTCAAACGCAAAGACAGCTAATAAGGCACCAAATGGGTCGACGACAATCCCTTCCCATTTTAAAATTTTTGCTGGTGTTGGTTTTAATTTTGATTGCCTTAACAGTGGTAAAATAACAGTAGGACCTGTTACAATAAAGATACCACCGATGACAAATGCAACTGCCCAAGATAATCCCGCTACATAATGGGCAGTTAACGATCCGAAAATCCAAGCCAGAAAGGCTCCCCATGTAACAATGCGAAAGACCGGCTTTCCTAACCCTTTTACTTCTTTAAAATTCAGATTCAAGCTTCCTTCAAAAAGAATAATCGCCACAGCTATGGAAATAAATGGGCGATACAAATCACCAAAAGCTTCCTCTGGATTCATCAGTCCGAATATCGGTCCCGCAAGTAAACCTGCTATCGACATCACGACGATCGCTGGCAATCGAAATTTCCAGGCTACCCACTGCGAGCCAACACCAAGCACAGCAATAAGCATAAGTATTAATAATAATGAGTCCATCATTATCCCCCTTTACCTTCCATCTTTTATCTATATTTACATTCATTAATTTCATCAGAAGCTAGCATTATTTTAAAGGTTAATAGGTTGGATGTAAATATTTTTATTTCAAACTTTTTTCTTTGTGGATGATAGTGTGCGTATAACAATGAATATCGCCAACAGTAACACCTTTAAGCTAAGTTTTGCTAATATGTATCATAGTTAAAAAATGTTATGCTAACAATGAGTTTATTAAAAGGATGATATTTTATGAGTACATTGGATTTATTAAAAAAATATTTCGGTTATGATGCTTTCCGACCTGGACAAGAAAAAATTGTGAACCAAATCCTCCATCAAGAAAACACGTTAGCTATTATGCCTACTGGCGGAGGGAAATCAATCTGTTATCAAATTCCCGGGCTTGCACAAGATGGGATTACTATCGTGATCTCCCCACTTATCTCCTTAATGAAAGACCAGGTGGACGCCCTTCATTCTTTAGGTGTTACTGCTACCTACATTAACAGTTCCCTAACAACGGAAGAGCAATTCAGCCGATTAGCTGAGATTCGTAATGGAGAATACAGCTTTGTCTATGTAGCACCGGAACGGTTTGATTCCAATGCTTTTTTTGATGCCATTAATTCGTTGAATGTGTCATTGATTGCTTTTGATGAAGCACACTGTATTTCACAATGGGGACACGATTTCCGCCCTAGTTATCGTACCGTTGTCCAAGCCGTGAATCAATTACGGAATCGCCCTGTACTAATTGGATTAACAGCAACAGCAACTACTGAAGTGATTCGTGATTTACAACAACTGCTCGATGTAGAAGATAATGCTGTTGTTAATACTGGCTTTGCACGTAACAATCTAATGTTCCAGGTTGTAAAGGGACATGATCGTCAAGGATATGTAATGGATTATTTAAAGGCACATCAGGATGACACCGGAATTATTTATGCGATAACACGGAAACAAGTCGATCAGCTATATTTTTTGTTACAGGAAAAAGGATTTTCTGTCAGAAAGTATCATGCGGGTATGTCAGAAGAAGCTCGAAAAGAAGCACAAAATGATTTTATTTATGATAATGCACAAGTGATGGTAGCTACCAATGCATTCGGGATGGGGATTGATAAGTCCAACGTCCGCTATGTGCTCCACTATGCCTTGCCAAAGAACCTAGAAAGTTATTATCAAGAGGCTGGACGCGCAGGACGAGATGGTGAGCCAAGTCAATGTGTGATTCTTTTTTCCGGTCAGGATATTACCTTACAAAAGTATTTAATTGATCAGTCAGAAATGATGGATGAGGAAAAAAAGAAGGGCGAATATGACAAATTACAGGCAATGATCAATTATTGCCATACCGATCAATGTCTGCAACAATATATTCTCCGTTATTTTAATGATACGATTTCTTCAACAGAAGCATGTGGCAGTTGCTCTAACTGTGACAGTGATTTAGGGAAAGTCGACCGCACAAAGGAAGCACAAAAGGTACTATCTTGTGTCAAACGGATGGATGAGCGATTCGGAGCCAGTTTAGTAGCAAAGGTTTTAAAAGGATCCAATGACAAAAAAGTAAAGCAATTTCGCTTTGACCGACTATCCACGTATGGACTGCTGAAAGAAATGACCGAGAAAGAACTAGTTTCCTTTATTCAATTTTTAGTAGCAGAGGATTTTCTAGTATCTGAAGGCGGGCGCTACCCCATCCTACGCCTAAGCAAGCGGGCTGTATCTGTTTTAACAGGAGAAGAAAAAGTATATGTACAGGCAGCTAAAGTGAAGACGAAAGAAGTTGTTGAATACGATATGGAAATGTTTGAACACTTACGGAAATTGCGAAAGTCATTGGCAGATCAGCAAGCTGTGCCTCCTTATGTCATCTTTTCTGATAAAAGCTTACGCGAGATGTCTGTTATTAAGCCGAAATCGAAATACGAAATGTTACAGATTCATGGTGTTGGTGAGCGCAAGTTCGAACAATATGGTGAAGTGTTTTTGGAGTGCTTTTTGGAAAAAGCCTAGACTTTACTGGACACTTTTTATGAATTACTGGACACTTTCTAGTAAAAGAACTCCCGTCTTTGAACTGACCTAGTAATATGAGACAAGAAAAAGCACCTAGGCTGCCTTTGCCCTGAATTGAACAGGAGAAAGGCAGTTTAATTTTGAAAATGGTCGTATATAGTTGTAATAATACATGTACAATTCCACTTTTTCTAGTACAATGGAATTTGTAAGACGCATCTTTTGATGTGTGTAGAATTCTTCCGACTTTATGGTGGAGTGGAAGGATTCAATGACGGCATTATCAAAGCAATTACCTTTCCGGGACATGCTTGTGATAATGCCTTTTTCTTCAGCTAATTCTTGAAAAGCGTAGGATGTGTATTGAGCCCCTTGATCACTATGAAGAATTAATCCCTTTGTTTCACGTCCATTACAAGCTGCTTTCAGTGTTTCTAGCACTAATTCTTCTTCTTGGTTATGACTCACTCGATAAGCGACAATTTCGTTATTATACAAATCCATAATGGTTGATAAATACATCATTGATTCCCCAAAAGGCAAGTAAGTAATATCAGTAACCCACTTTTGATTTGGTCTATCTGCCTTGAAATTTTGTTCCAATAAATTAGGAACGACGCATTTACTTTCACCGGCGATGTTCGATTTTCTCTTTGGTTTCAGTAAGTCTGTTCACAGAAATGTTGTGTTCCTCTTTAAGTAACTTTTTAACCATTCGGTGTCCTACTCTGTAATGTAGGGATTTACAAATATCAATAATAAGTTGTTCTAGTTCTGTTGGCTCCCACGACTTTTGAGCCCAACGATAGTAAGTGGACCTAGGAACTCTGATACAATCACAAATCATCGATACAGTATAAACTTCCTTTAACGACTCTACTAGTTCTATAACTATCTCTGGTACCAACTCCTTTCGATTTCCTGGTACTTTTTTAAGATTTCATTTTGGATTTCTAGATGTCTGATTTGCCTTTTTAACTGATCTACTTCGTTTAGTTCTTCAGGCCCTTTTCCAAAGGAATATTGTTTACCGATGGGTTGTGACAACCGATGTTCTTCTCCATCTCGAAACCATTTCATCCATCTTTTAATTTGACTTACGCTACGGATTCCAAACTTTTTCATAATCTGTTTATTTGTATATTTTTTAGACAACTTCATTTCAATGACTCTACGTTTCACTTCTTCAGAATAAACATTTTTCTTTTCCCCCATGAGAAAAGCACCTCCTAAAAGTCGTTAATTTTTATATACGACTCTGGGGGTGCTTTTTCCTCTGTCTCATTTAATTAGGTCTCCTCACTTCAAACGAGAGTTCTTTCTTTTCATTAATCAAAGCTGATTGCCCATGCTCCTTGACGGAATACGGGTTCTTTTTCCCCGTCCTCAGTTTCGCCGTCAATATCTAAGTCTGCTGAGCCGATCATGAAATCGACATGAGTCAAGCTATCATTTACTCCATGTTTGTCTAGTTCATCCTCGTTCATGTCTGATCCGCCTTCAAGATTAGTTGGATAGGCTTTTCCTAATGCGATATGACAGGACGCATTTTCATCAAATAAGGTGTTATAGAAAATCAAGCCTGATTGTGAAATAGGGGATGCATGTGGGACTAATGCCAATTCTCCCAGTCTTGTCGCACCTTCATCTGTATCCAGTAAATGTTTTAATGTGTCATAGCCTTTGTCTGCTTCAAAATCGACAACTTTCCCATCTTTAAACGTTACACTGAAACCATCAATCATATTACCGCCATATACAAGTGGCTTTGTGGCTGTTACTTTACCATCCACTTTGTATTTATGAGGTAAAGTAAACACTTCTTCTGTTGGCATATTCGGGTTAAAGCTGTTACCATTTGGTGATTTTGCAGAACCACCCTTCCAGACATGACCTTCTGGTAATTCGAAGCGGATATCTGTACCTTCTGATTTAAAAATCAACGCTTTGTAAGATTTTTTATTTAAGTATTCACGTGCTTTCTTTAAGGTATTGTTATGGTCATCCCATGCAGCAACAGGATCTTCTTGATCAACACGGACGATCTTAAAAATTTCTGCCCATAAGCTCTCGATTGCATCTTCTTTCGATTTATCCGGAAAGATTTTTTGTGCCCAGTCACCAGTTGGAATCGAAATAATCGACCACGGGATACGGTCATTCATCGTATATTGACGGAATTCCTTCATTGCTTCCCCACTAGCTTTGTTTGCTTTTGCAACTTTACTAGGATCAATATCTTTTAGTAAATCCGGATTTGTGGAGCGAATCGATAATAACGCCGCACCATCCTTAGCAAAATCTAAATATTTTGCCACTTGCCATTCCGGTATATCAGTTAACACTTCTTCTGATGCATAGTTAAATTTCAAATAGGTAAGCTCATCATCTGACCAATTAATATGGACATTTTTAGCACCCATTTCATAGGCTTTACGGGCAACAATTCTCGTAAATTCTGCTCCCTCTATTGAGGAATTAATTACTAATGCTTGCCCTTCCTGTAAGTTGACACCTGTCTTTAACGCGAGTTCTGCATATTTCTCCTGTAGTTGTTTCTCTGCCATTATGATTCCTCCTTCAGTTCTTCCATTAAAAGGGATAGTTCTTCCCATCTTTCCATTTTTCCTTCCAATTGTTGTTCAACTTCACTTTGCTTATTATATAATGGCTGAATCTTACCAATATCACTGCCTGCTTCTGCAATTTCTGTTGCAATTTGCTCAAGATCTGTTTCCAACTCTGTTATTTCATCTTCAATCGTATCCCATTCTTTTTGTTCATGATAAGATAGTTTTTTCTTTTTGCGCTTCGGTTTTTGCTTCGAAGTCGTCTTGATTTGTTTATCCTCTGATTCTTTTTGCTGTTCACGGAATTCGGAATAATTGCCATAAAAAAGAGTTAAGTTTTCGCTTCCAGTAAATGCAATAATCTGTTCGACGGTTTTGTCCAGAAAATAGCGATCATGGGACACCGTGATGACCACACCAGGGAATTGCTCTAAATAGTCTTCAAGCACTGCTAGTGTTTCTGTATCTAAGTCGTTGGTTGGCTCGTCCAGAAATAACACATTAGGCTCTCGCATTAGTACGGTTAATAAATATAGTCTTCTACGTTCGCCACCTGATAACTTCCTGACATATGTCCATTGTTGTGGCCTTGGAAATAAGAATCGTTCCAGCATTTGTTCTGCTGTAATGACACTACCATCTATAGTGTGTACCACCTCAGCTACATCACGGACAAGGTCAATTACTTTGACAGCATCATCGAGTGGTGGGTGATCTTGTGTGTAATAGCCAATTTTCACGGTTTCACCAATGTCGATAGTACCTGTATCCGGTTCGACGCGACCAGCTAAAATATTTAACAATGTCGTTTTCCCACTACCATTAGCACCTACAATACCGAGTCTGTCACCAGGTTTGATGAGAAAATCAAAATCCTTAAATAATGCTTTACCATCATATGCTTTACCTAATCCTTTTATTTCCATGACTTTTTTACCGAGACGTGTAGAACCAATTTGAAAGCTAAGATCCTGTTTTTTCGTATCAAAGGTTTTCTCCTTCATTTGCTCGACTCGATCGATGCGTGCTTTTTGTTTCGTTGTCCTCGCCTTCACACCTGCTTTGAGCCAGGCAATTTCTTTTTTCAGGATATTGTTATGCTTTTGCTCTGCTTGGAATTCTTGTTCTTCCCGCAATGCTTTTTGTTCTAAAAAGGTTTGATAATTCCCTTCATATGTATATAAGTTACCCTTATCCAACTCAAAAATACGGTTGGTAATGTGATTGAGAAAATAACGATCGTGCGTAACAAGCAATAACGCACCTTGATAAGTTGGCAAATATTCTTCGAGCCATTCGATTGTATCGTTGTCGAGATGGTTGGTCGGTTCATCCAGTATGAGTAAATCTGCCGGTTGGATCAAAGCTTTAGCAATTGCTACACGTTTGCGTTGTCCACCAGAGAGATTTTCCGTTTTTTGGTCAAACGCTGGGACGCCTAATTTCGTTAAGATCGTTTTGGCAACGGTCATTGCGTCCCATGCTTCTATCTGATCCATTTGTTCCTGGATTTTTAATAGTTGATTTTGCATGGCTACATTCTCGGGATCTTTTTCCAAAGCTAACACAGCTGATTCGTATTGTCGTAAGGTGACCATCACCTTAGCATCACCATAATATATCTGGTTCAATACAGTGTCTCCATCTATTAGCTGTGGGTCCTGATCTAAATATTCTATCCGATAATCATTTGGATGATCCATCGTTCCAGCTTCTGCTTGGTCGATTTCTGCTAATACTTTTAGTAAGGTAGATTTCCCCGTACCATTAACTCCGATTAAACCGATACGATCGCTGTCTGTAATCGAAAACGAAATCCCGTCAAACAATACTTTTTCACCATATGTTTTGAATAGATCCTCTACTTTTATCGTGCGCATTATATCTATCCTTTCTAATTAAGAAAAACTGATCAAGCCTGCACGTTCTTTCATAATTCATCTGATTCGTAGTAGATAAAAACTGCGAACTAATGAAAATTTTCAGAGTGATGCTTTCTTCCATTCTTTTATAGTGAGTGCTGGAATACCGCTTCGGCAGAATACTGCGCTTTCCGCGGGCACGGCTTCAGCTAACTAGGTAAAGAAAGTCACTTTACCTAGTGGATCTTCAGCTCGCGTGAGTTCCCACAGGAGTCTCCGTATTCTGCCTCCGCTAATTTTGGAGTTCTGATTGTTGAAAGAAATGGACTTTTATGGAACTATATTCTTGGAACTTTCTATCACTTTATTAGAACACTATTCAAAGCTACGGAAAAATGCGACACTCCTGTGGGAAAGGAACAGTCTGAAGACCCCGCAGTGAGCGTTCTTTGCTCGCGAGGAGGCTGAAGCGTTCCCCACGGAAAGGGAGTATTTTTCCGCAGCGTCGGACTAGCACTCATCTCAAATAGAATGGGAGGAAGGAACACAAAAGTTACTTCGCAGTTTATGTTTTTTGTACAATAATTTTCTTTTGTATAAAAGTTTATCTCCCAATTTAGGCATATAGTACAACCGACTTACTACAAAATCGGTGAAATCAATCTTGCAATAGACTCTTTGAAGCGAATCCATACGGAACGTTGCTGATATAAAGAATAGGTAAGATTGGTTACGTGCTCCATATCTTTTTCAAATTCATCGACCAGCATTTCTGCCATCGTTTCATTATATAAAAAGGCATTCACCTCGAAGTTAAGACGAAAACTTCGAACATCAATATTCGCCGTTCCAATCGACGCTATTTTACTATCGACTACTATCATTTTAGCATGCAGGAAACCTTTTTGATAAATATAAACGGTTGCCCCCGCTTTTAACATTTCACCGATATACGAATACGTTGCCCAATAGACAAAGGGATGATCTGGCTTATTCGGAATCATAATCCGGACATCCACGCCTGACAAGCAGGCAATCTTCAATGCATCCAACAGACTTTCATCTGGGATAAAATACGGCGTTTGAATAAAGATGTAATCTTTTGCTGACATAATCATCTTAATATAGCCGTGTTTTATCTGTTCCCACTCAGAATCCGGACCACTTGAAATAATTTGCATACCGACATTACCAGCGGGAACAGGTGTATAATAACGTTCATCATATTCAATATCATGACGGGATGCCTGATTCCAATCCAGAATAAATCGTGTCTGCAAATGCTTCACCGCACTACCGGTAATGCGCAAATGTGTATCACGCCAATAACCGAAACGCTTGTCTTCCCCTAAATATTCATCACCAATATTAAAACCACCGATATAGCCGATTTTGCCATCAATAATAACCAGCTTGCGGTGATTACGGTGATTAATTTTAAAATTAACTTTCGGAATCAATGGTGGGAAAAACCCTTCGACCTCTGCGCCTGCATGACGCATTTTTCGAACCATCTTTCTGCTTAACGTCCGGGAACCTAAATCGTCATATAAAAAACGAACTTCAACTCCTTCTTTTGCCTTTTTGATCAACGCATCTGCTAAGCGTGAACCGAGATGATCGGACCGTACTATGTAATATAGTAAATGAATATGGTCTGTTGCATTTTCGATATCCTCCAATAAAGAGTTGAACTTTCGATTTCCATCCGTGAATATGTTGACTTCATTATCCTGTGAGAAGATTGCATCATTATTACGTAAATGCAGGTAAAATAAATCCTTATATTGGTACATTCTTGGATCATTAACAAAAAAATCTCCATTTTCAATATCACGTAATTGATGCTGTACCGCAGTTTTGACACCTAACTTGCTTTTGGTATCCCATGTAAAGATCGTTTTATTACTTAATTTCCGACCAAAAATAAGATATAAAATAAATCCAATAATCGGGATGAACGTCAATACCATAATCCAAGCCCATGTAGCAGTTGCATTTTTGCGCTCTAAAAAGATAATGGTTAGAGATAAAAGAATATTGAAAACCAAGATAAAGGTTATGATTAGTTGTGTAATCTCCACATGAAGCCCTCCCTTCTTCTGACACCTTACACCCTATTAATATAGCATAATTATGACCAAGCTAATAGCAATCGCTATCAGCTTAGTCGATCGTAATCGAACCATTATCCTTTTCCGTTTTAGGACCTCTAATTTCTAATACCCCATTTTGAAAGCTTGCCTTGGCTGTTCTTTTATCAACTGCATATGGCAATGTAATGGTGCGCTGGTTGCGATGCTGCCTTCTCTCTTTATGGTAATAATGATACGATTCATCGTATTGTTTGGTTTCCTCAAGATGATCTACCATAACTGTAATTTGATTACCAACTATACGTAATTGTATTTGCTCTTTTTTAAGACCTGGCAAATCGACACGGACAATCCATTCCTGCTCGGTTTCTGCAACATCAACAGGGATTTGTTTCGGTACTTTTGCTTGCTCAAAAAAACTATCGATCGTTTCCATAACGTTCCGTGTTGGTTTTTCGTAGAGAAAGGCATCTAACTTCTTAACTAAATCTTCTCCCCATTCTGGCATTCCGCCTTTTTGTGGCATATGGCTCACTCCTTTTTCATAAAATAAGAATTCCATTGAGATTTTCTTCATCCATCTGGTGGTTAGCAAAAATGAACAGGATAACAACGCTTGTTACACCACACTTATTTTTTGGTTCTCCTATGTCTTGAAGTGGGGGGCTTACAAGGCGTTCGTTCTCCGTGATAAAATTCTCCACTTTATTTTATGCACCTGGGCAATAAATGATCCTGATGTTAAATATTATTAATATTCTGATTTTTTGTTGACGATTTCCAATATATAACTTATAATAAGGACAATTCAATTGCATAAGCAGCAACTCTTATCTAGAGCGGCAGAGGGAATAGGCCCAATGAAGCCCGGCAACCATCAGTTTGAACACCAAATTGAAATGGTGCTAAATCCTACAGGTTTTACCTGAAAGATAAGAGGAGGACAACTAGTATTTTCAACCTCTTCTTACTTTCGTTAAGAAGAGGTTTTTTGTCTAGCTCCAGCGTCCAACGACTAGTGAGACTTCCTTCACCACCGTACGATAAGTCAACATCGATTCGCTTTTAGCAAATCGTGTTTCCTTTATCTCCTACGGTTCAGTCTAGTCCATACGTCGCTAAACGGACGCTTGCGCTTTTCTAATTTTATTGAGGAGGGTACATAATGACAAATTCGTTCCAATTTCCAGGTAGTGAAACAAATCTATTACACGGTGGACAACAAGTAGACCCTACAACAAATGCTCGTGCCGTTCCGATCTATCAGACAACTTCTTATGTATTTAATGATACGGAGCACGCCCAAAATTTATTTGCTCTAGCAGAAATGGGTAATATTTATTCTCGAATTATGAATCCGACTGTTGATGCATTCGAACAACGCATTGCCCTTTTAGAAGATGGGGTAGCAGCTGTCGGTACAGCATCTGGTGCATCTGCTATTACATTAGCTATTTTAAACCTCGCCAATGCCGGGGATGAAATTGTTGCAGACAGTAACTTATATGGCGGTACTTTCAATTTATTTAATAAAACCTTACCTAAATACGGTATTGATGTAAAATTTGTGGATGGAACAGATCCGGAAAATTTCCGAGCTGCCATTACTCCAAAAACAAAAGCAGTTTTTGGTGAAGTAATCACAAACCCAAGTCTGAATGTATTTGATATTGAAGCCGTGGCTGATATTGCACACGAACAAGGCGTACCACTAATTATTGATAATACCTTCGCTACCCCATATGTATGTAAACCAATTAGCTGGGGTGCTGATATCGTTGTGCACTCCGCAACGAAATGGATTGGTGGCCATGGTACATCGATCGGGGGAATTGTAGTAGATAGTGGCAGGTTTAATTGGAATAACGAAAGATTTCCTGGATTCACCGAACCAGATGATACTTATCATGGTATCCGTTTTGGGATTGATATTGGACCACCTGCATTTGCCATTAAATTACGTGTACAATTATTACGAGATATCGGTCCATCCTTAAGTCCGCAAAATGCATTTTATTTCTTACAAGGATTGGAGACGTTACATCTACGGATGGAGCGTCATAGCGAGAACACGAAAGCAGTAGCAAATTACTTAGAAAGCCATCCACAAGTTGAATGGGTTTCTTATCCTGGTCTTGAAAATCACCCTTCTCACCAATTAGCAAAAAAATATTTGTGTAACCATTTTGGCTCTATTATCGTCTTTGGTATAAAGGGTGGTAAAGAAGCAGGTCGTCAGGTGATAGATAATATTCATTTATGGTCCCATGTGGCCAATGTTGGAGATGCGAAATCATTAATTATTCACCCTGCATCGACTACACACCAACAGCTAAATGAAGATGAATTAAAAGATTCTGGAGTTACAGAAGAATTAATTCGTTTGTCTGTCGGGATTGAAACGGCGGAAGATATTATCGCAGACCTGGATCAGGCGATTGCGAAAGCAACAAACAGTGAAGCAACCGTCCAACCGGATACTGATAAAGCAATTGCATGGGCACTTTCTTCCCCACTTGCTCGAGAAAATGGAGAAATCCGTCCGAAAACAATTGCGGTAGCAGGTGACTTGGAAGGTTCCGAAGCACTAAGTAAATTGCAAAAATTAGGTTATCAAATAACTCCAGCAAATGCTGCAGAAGGTGAGATTGATATTTTATTCATCACCGATAGCAAGGAAGCAGCAAATGCATATACTGATAAAGCAAAAATTGTCTGGTTTGCCAAAGAGCAAACAGATACTCCAACTAAAGATAAGGCGGAAGCAAACGGACAAATTGTTGTTAAAGATAAATGTCCGTTCCAAGAAGCAGATCGCTTACGCCGTGGAGAATAATCTTTCTCCCTGACTATCGTTATTTATCTCCCCAAGATAAATATATATACATAAGACCGCAGACCTTTTAATGGTTTGCGGTCTTATTATGTTTACAGCATATTTTCCTATTTACCATAAATTCTTAGGTGTGATACAATACATATCATTATACAAAACAAGCATTTTCAGCCATTGAATTGCATATTGATTAAACACATGAGAATTAAGTCCTTAGGTTGGCGGCAAGAAATCTCCACTTATTTCGTGAAGAGACGTATTCATCTCGCCTTAAGACTATAATTAACTAGTACATATTCTCGAAGTAGGTTCTAGCTGTTACGCAAAAAAAATCTACCTGTTAACAAATTTAAATTACGGGTATAATCAAGTAAGAGACTTTTTAATGTAGGTGTTGGTGATGAGCAAAAAGGTGTTCATTTTTCTTATAATATTTTTACTCGCTGCTGGAATCGCTATCTTTCTAATGTTATTCCAAACGAATAATAATAATAATAATAACGAAACAACTGATTCTATTTCTCAACCTAGTGAAGAACCATCAGAAGAGGGTACAGAAGAAGATACAGACAATGAGGAAGAGGAATCCATTACCCGAAACGTTCGTGACGCTGTGATGGAAGCACTCAACTTTTTTCAAAAAGATACACATATTGTCGCAATTGGCGATTCCTTAACCCAAGGAATTGGTGATGAAACAGGGAATGGTGGTTATATTGGTATTTTAGATGAAAGATTGGACGAACAAGATATCAATGTGACATTTGATAACTTTGGAAAACGTGGGAATCGCACGGATCATTTATTAAAAAGGTTACAAGAGACCCCTGAGATTAATGAATCTTTAGAACAAGCGGATATGGTACTCATAACAATTGGCTCAAATGATATTATGCAAATTATGAAGGATAATTTTATGAATCTGACAGAAGAACCTTTTATTGACGAACGTGGGCCATATGGAGAACGGTTATCACAAATAATGGATCACATTATTTCTGTTCAACCAGAAGCAGAGATTTATCTGTTAGGCTTTTTTAACCCTTTCGAGAAGTATTTTGGTGATATTGAGGCATTAAATCAGATTTTGACTCGCTGGAATAATGAAAGCTTACAAGTTACAAATCAATATGAGCAGGTTCATTATATTCCAATGCAGGACATTTATCAGTATGAAACAGAGAATGTCTTTTCAAATGATAATTTCCACCCGAATCATAGAGGATACAGATTAATGGCGGAACGTGTCATTACTTATTTAGAGAATGATTTACAAGAAGTTCAAAATTAAAGGATGACAATAATGGAAGAGAAAAAAATAACGAACTGGAAAAAATTATTTGTTACCTTAGCTGCAATTAATATACTCCTTATTGTCGGGATTGTACTTCTCATTTACTGGCCGGTACCCGGGGCGGAACCACCAGAGAAAGTATTTCTTGAGGAGGAATCAGGGGCGGAATTTACGATCCGCTCAAGTAAAGATAACCTAAACGAACTAGTCAATGCTTATATTGAGAAATTGCCAAAGCCGGATAACATTCAATATTCACTCCGGCTAGATGAAGAAGTCCATTTGATGGGGACTGTTGAAGCTTTTTCGACAGAAGTGCCAGTAAACATTTCGTTTGAACCGATCGTACAGGAAAATGGTGACATCATTCTCCAGTCAACCGGGATGTCCCTGGGATTATTACGATTACCACAGGATCGTATTTTACAATATGTCAGCAGTCGTGTGGAAACGCCTGAATGGATTACGATCAATCCAAAGGAAGAACACATTTATATCGCTCTAACTCAAATGGAATTAAGAAGTAATTTTCATATAAGAGCACAGCAAGTTGATTTATTAAATGATAATATTTCTTTCCGTATTAAAGTGCCGAATAATACGTTAGGATTATAATTAGGCGAGGTAGACGATCCTTGCCTTTTCTATCACTATTCGGGGTAGTTTATCCATCATTTTCGATTAAGGCGTTTTGATAGGCATAGACAGCCGCCTGTGTGCGGTCTTGCACCTCCAGCTTACTTAAAATATTGCTGACATGGACTTTCGTAGTTTTTAGCGCAATAAACAGTTGATCGGCAATTTCCTGGTTAGTCTTCCCATGGGCAATCAATAACAGGATTTCCATCTCTCGTTTGGTTAAGCTGTCATGTAATGCTTGATTGTTATGACTACTGAATTTTGCTATCATTTTAGCTGTCACTTCTTTTTCAAGAACAGATTCGCCTGCATGGGTATCGCGAATTGCTTTAGCGATCACATCTGCTTTCGACGTCTTTAATAGATAGCTTGTCGCACCAGCTTCTATTGCAGGATAGACTTTATCATCGTCAATAAAACTAGTCACAATTAAAATCTTCGCTTCTGGCCATTTAGTGATGATTTGGCGTGTTGCTTCAATACCGTCCATTCCATCCATGACTAAGTCCATTAAAATCACGTCCGGTTTATGTTCCAGAGCTAATTCCACTGCTTTTTGACCATTATCCGCCTCCGCAATAACATCGATATCACCCTGTGTTGTCAAATAAGCACTCACACCGATTCGCACCATTTCATGGTCATCGACAAATAATACTCGTATCATTATTTCTCACCTTCTTCACTGATTAATGGAACACGTACTTCTATTTTTGTCCCTTCATTTGATAGACTTACGATGTTCAGACGAGCACCAACTTCAGCTGCTCGTTCATACATATTAGTAAGGCCATAAGAACTGTCCTTTTTTTCCTGCACCTTAAATCCGATACCATCATCGACAATTCTCAGAATCAAAAAATCATCCCGTTGTATTAATAACACATCGACCGCAGAAGCTTTAGCATGTCTTAATGCATTGGAAATTGCTTCTTGTAAAATTCGAAACAGCTGATCTTCAATTCCCTTGTTCACTTTGATCTCTTCCAAACGCCAGGAAATATCCATTGGTACTTTGGCTTGGAGCTCTTCTAGTAGTTGCTCCATTCCTTCATTTAATGATTTGTCGTTCAATAAGACCGGCCGCAAATGCAACAGTAATGCACGCATTTCCAATTGTGACTGTTGAATCATTGCTTCGATTTGATGCAGTTGTTTAGTTGTTGTTTCTTTGTGCTCTTTATTAGATGCAATCACAGCAGAAACTAGCATAGAAGCGGCAAAAAGCTCCTGACTGACAGAGTCATGTAACTCTCTTGCTAAACGATTGCGCTCTTCAGAAATGACCTGATTAATTGTTTCTTCCTGCGCACTTGCTCTTTCATCAATTAATTTCTGTGTCCGCTTCGTTTGATCCTGAATGTATTGCTGTACTTCTTTTAAACGGCTGAGCACATGATTCATTTCTTCGTAGGAAACAGGCTCCGAAAAAGATTGATTTTTAAGTAATCTCGTTAAACTGTTTTCTAAAAACTGAATACGACGCTGCCAGATCACAGCAATAATAATACCTATAATCGAGCCAAATAGAATCGTAACAGTCGGTAGCATCACGACAAATGGAATCTCTAAAACTTTTGTCGTCCATAGTAATTGCCAATTTTCGATTGGAAATGCCAAATAGTAAAATACACTCAAAATGAGGAGAAGGAATAAAGCAAACATAGAAGCGGTGGCGATCATTCTAGTATATAATTTCATCCTCTTCTCACCTCAAGCTTTCCGGCAATCATTTGAGTAAAGATTTTTACCCTTTGAGGTGAGCTATGATAGCCTTTGGTTTGCAGTTGAATATGACGGTTAAAGGCATTTTTCTCCTCATGATCAAACGCTTCAACATCACCAAATAGTACAGCATGATCAATTGTTACTTCAACATCATATGGTACGATAATGACAATTTTTCCAGCAAGATGACGAATAACCATGACAGATTCTTCTTTTGGCAACATCGTATCATTTAAATCAACTACCACGTCACCTAATGCTGATTGAATATTAAGATCCTGCCAAGAGAAGCCGTTTTGGGTAGTATGATATTTACCAAACCATTTATTCTGAATGACACGGTCTTCGTACAATGTTTCTTCTGTCATATCAATGTGATTAGGCAACGGTTGGTTCTCTTTTTGCTTCTGTTGATACCAATGCCAGATAAAATAAAGAATAATAACAAAAATAAAGAAGCGAATCACGAACGTATTAATAACAGCAATAAAAACAATGAATGCACCACCCCAGAATAACGTTTTACCTGTGGTACTTTGAAAAGAACGTCTCCCGAAGTACATTCCAACTGCCCCTAATGCAATAAGAAAAAGGAGGCCAGCATCCATAAAAATAAATTCTACGAGCAAAAATATACAACCGATTATCAATAAAATCTTCAATATATCATTATTTGATTTTGTCGACATATGAGCAGGCCCCCTTTTGTGAAATTATTATCGACAAAGAAAGTATATACAGAAATGTCTAGCTCCAGCACCCAAAAACTAGTCCCTTCCCTCAACTGCGTACGATAAGTCAGATAAGTCATCATCAGTTCCTTCGTCACTATGATTCCTTTATCTCCTCCACTTCAGTCTATGGTCTACCGTTTTTAAACGGGCGCTTACGCATTTCTTATCGTTAATAAAAGGTGCAGTAAGTTCTGCACCTTCAGCACGGACGCTAACTTCCTGATAAGTTTCGCTAACGGTCAGTGGGGTAACCCCCACTGACCGTAGCCTCTCTTTATAGGATAGCACGTTTTTAGTTAGTTGTTGTAGCTTTTTTTTCTAATTCTTGAAAGCGTGCGTCTAATGTATGCAAGCGATAATCTGTTTGAACGCGTTGTTCAATGCGTTCAATGTAGCTTTCAAGCTCCGCAAATTTTGAAGCACTTTTGGAAACTAACTCTGTTTCCAGTACTTTGTTCATTCCTTGTTTCGTTCGAGCAATGTTTTCTCTGCTTCGTAATTCCAATCGTTTCACATAAAGATCTTTTAATTTCTGTTTCATTTGGACATATTTTGTCTCAAGCATTTCAAGATCTTTGACTGACTTATCGGACATTTCATTTAAATGGGAAATGCGTGCCTCGAATTGCTCTAATTCCGTTTTTGCCTCATCCCGTAATTCTGTTTCTTCCATCTCTTCCGCTAATTGGATTTGACGTTTACGTTTTTCGGACATCATTTTTGCGTGGTTTAATTCTTTTGCAATATCCTGTTTTATTTCATATTGCTTCTCAACCAATCGCTTGATTTTCTTTACTTCTTGCTCACACTCACGGATGTACTGATTAACGTGTGCGATAGGGTTTTTCTCCTCTTTTCGATCCATTGCCTCGTGTAAATCTGCCATCACCGAATCTTTAATACGTGTAAATAAGTTTGACATGTATATTCCTCCTCATTTTTATTTAAAGCTTGTCCCACTCTAAGTAATCTTGACGTTCTTTTTCTTCCTGATATTTTTTATAGCTGTAATACAAAACGACTAAAGCTACCACACCGATTAGTGCCGGAATGTTAGACAGTGACATGGAGACACCGATTAAGATGACAATTCCCCAGCCGACTTTTTTCCCGGCGGTATTCGCTAAGATGAATTGCTTCACTCCATAGTAAGCAACCACCACACTAATCAGGAGCATAATCATCGGGCCTAAATTTGCTAGTAATATGATTGAGGCGATTATCGCTAAACTGATAAGTAGAAATGTTTTCAATGCGTTCCCTCCTTCCATAACTTAATGATAGCTTGTCTCACCGATTCAGGTAATGGGCTGCGGATATATTTTAGACTAAGACTCGAGGCTTATTTTGAGTAGGACTATCTTTTTCATTTTAAGCAAGCAACAATCTCTATACCCTACGTGTTTACGCACGTAGAGCTAGATAACATACCTATTAAAAAAGCACCCGCCAGTTTATATAACGAGTGCTTACCACCTATAATTCTTTGATATCAAATGAAATTACGCGTTCTGTAGTTGGATTATAGACTACGGTTCCTCTTACGGTTATCCGTTCTTGAGTATTTTGCAAGGAATAATCATAGACTTCCCTCACTTGATTTTGTGCTGGTTGTGTTTTTTCGACAAAATTATAATCTGTCACATTATAATTCGGATAAGCTGTCTGTGTTACTTCTAATAAATATTTGCCCCATTTGACTTGCTCCAACTCCGGAGATGGTTGAAATTGAATGGAAAGCACTCCTACAGATGGATTTGCACCCAATGCTTGAAATGCTCTACGATGCAAATTCAACCTTGTCGCCGGAGCATTAGGCACTGTATCAACAACCGTAACAATAACTTCTCTAGCATTTTGCGGATTTCTCACTTTAATGGTTTGGCCACACTGATATGGAGAATTGCTGCTAACAGCTACTGTCATGTATTGATTATGAGACCATGGAATATTACATTGCGTTACATTCCCACCTTCTGTCCAAGTCGCCTGCCCATTGATAAAATTTTGACGGATATCGTCTGCATACATTTGATAATACGGATATCCGTACTGATAATATGGGTACATCCTCTATTCCTCCTAAACATTTACTCAAGATATTCTATGAAAAGATAGGCAAATGTTGTGACAACAGAAAGATCGAATTTTCTAATCTTCATTTTAAAATAAGAAAAGCACATATGAGTGTTTTAGGTATCCTCAATAATTATTAATATAACTCCCTTAAATGAACTTTGGAATTATAACTTGTTAGTTCCTTGTTCTTTTTGATTCTCTGAACAAAATCAGGATTTGCTAAGATTGGTCGACCAAATGCAGCGAGGTCAATTGTCCCCTCTTGTAAAGCATTATTGGCCGTATCTATATCTAAATTACCTACACCTATGATAGTATCATCCCAATATTTTCTAACTAGTTGGTGTAAGGTCATTTCATTAGTAATAACGTCTTTAAAATCATTGGTTGATGGGTGTATTATTTTTAAACCAATTTCTTTAAAAACTTGAACAAAGGTTTTTATTGTTGTTTCGGGATTATCCCAATTAAATGTCGGCAAATCATCCTTTATTTCAGAAAACCGAATGATCGTATTTTGCGGACCAACTTCATTGACAACTGCATGAAGTATCTCCTTCATAAAAGTTAGACGTTGGTATAAGTTTCCGCCATACTTATCTTCTCTTTTATTTGTAACGTTGGAATTAAATTGGTCTATTAAATAGCCATGTGCCCCATGTACCTCTACACCATCAAACCCTGCAGTTTTAGCATTTCTAGCAGCAAGAGCATATTGATTAATGACACTTTGTATATCATGAAATGACATTTGCTCCGGAGTTCCATATGGTTTACGCAAACGATGAACGAGTCCATCGGCTTTGATTTTTGAAGGAGCTTGTGGAGCGTAACCTCCTGTAAGTTCATGATGCGTTAACCTCCCAACATGCCAAAGTTGAGCAACGATAGTTCCTCCTTCTAAATGAACAGCTTCTGTCACCTTTTTCCATGCATTTATTTGTTTTTCTGTAAATAGGCCAGGTATACCAAAAGTACCTTTACCTCGTGGACTTGGATTTATTCCTTCTGTAATAATTAATCCAACGCCGTTTGCAGCTCTTCTTCGATAATATTCAACAACATCTTTTCCAACTATTCCAGTTTCATTATCTGCAAAACTTCTCGTCATCGGAGCCATTACTACCTTACTTTGAAGGTTCCAATTATTTAACTGTACAGGATTTAGTAATTCAATCATTTATATCGCTCCTTAAAATAAAATTATTTCTTGAGAAGAATTATAAATTAAATAAAAGATTATTTACATGGACAATTAATGTTTATATGGTATATTTACTTATAAATTAACTTTATTTTAATTATTACACTTTGATTTTAAAGGAGGTTATTCTATTGGATGAAATGGATAAGCAAATTTTATTAGTACTTCAACAACAAGCAAGAATCTCAATGACCGATCTGGGCAGAGCAGTCGCATTATCCCAACCAGCAGTGACAGAAAGGGTAAAAAGGATGGAAGAGAACGGGGTGATTGACTATTATCGAGCAGTTGTAACACCAGAAAAAGTAAATAAACCTGTATCAGCCTATGTTTTATTTCACACGAAAAGTTGTGAAAGGTTTGCGGACTATTGTAAGAAGGCAGAAGAAGTTATTGAATTACACAGAATAAGTGGTCAGTATAATTTTTTATTAAGAATAGTCACTGAATCATTACAATCCCTAGAAGGTAGCATTAATAATTTAGGAGAATACGGTGATTCAACAACCCTTATTGTTCTTTCCTCCCCAATAAAAGGAGAAAAGATAATTCCTTAGATAATTGTGGAACGTGTTTCGACTTCACAAAGAAAAATAACCCTTCTTCCTATCCGTTTCGATAATTAGCTTAATGATCCTATATCTTTTTTGGGCACTTTTCTTTCATAACAGGATTAATAGATGTTATCTTAACTGCTATAGTGGGATTGGGAATTTCTAAATTATTTGAGCTAGAAGAAAAAGTAAAAAGGAAGCAAAATAAAAATAATTCTGATGAGGGTAGCATTAGAATACTTTATCGTACAGGGATCTAGACACGATATTATTTATCTTATCTAAAAAAAAGAGCCTTGTAAAAGACTCTTAAAAATAAATTAAAATATAATTGCTATTAGCTGTAAATTCTCTTCCATAGTGGTACTTTCACTTCATAACCACCATGTTGTTGTAAATAGACAGGTAAATCACCGTGATAAATTAACTCTAATGCTTTCCATTCTTTTAAGTCTTGTGGTTTTACCAAACATGCCGGTTTATCATCGATATAAATCCCTGCCTCCTTTAAGACGGTAACGACAAATTCCGAACAGAAATAAGCGTGCTTTCGTTGCCATTCCATGTTAAAAAGAACACCAAATAATCCTAACAGATTATAACGATATTGATCTGTTTCAGCTTCCATCTTTTCGATCCGTTGCTTTAATAGATAATATGTATCATCTGTAATCGTTAATTGGTAGATCGCACATTGAGAATGGTTAAAAAATGGTGTACGTAAATTCTCTTTGACAAATCCGCCAATCCAAGGATTATATGGATGTTTTCTCCCGAAGCTATACACTTCTGTTAAAGGTGTATCAAAAGCAATCGAGGCATGATTTAATGTTGATTTTGTACACAGATTAATGGTACGTGATAAAAGCGTCCCCGTATCTGTGAATACAAGATAAACTTTTTTCATCTGCGCCCCCTCCTTCCATCTCTATATGATAGTTTGTCTTATCGGTTTGGATAATGGGCTGTGGATATATTTTGAAGTAAGACTTGAGGCGTATTATTTAAATTTTGGAATTTATTTACTTTGAATTTCCTGAGTGGAAAAAAATTCAATATAAATGTATTTTTACTATAGTATATTTCTTAACGATGTGCAAGGGGGACTTGTCCAGAAAAGTGTAAAAGTTATTTTAACAATGGCTGGCGTTGTCTCTATTCTTTGTCGAGGAAGGTGCATTTCATGACTTTCATTAGACGCTGAAACAAAAAGAGATTAGGACAAAATACAGATACCCGAACATTCAAAAAAACAGAATCGAGTACCGCCCTTTCTTGGATATTCCGTTTTGTTCCTTGGATATCTCATGCTCTTCCTTGGATATATTCATTTATCCAAGGAAGAACTATACTTTTCCAAGGAACAGAAATACTTGTACAATGAACAAAAACACGTACATCAAGTTTGATGTACGTGTTTTTTCGTAAGTCGAGTACTTCTGTCTCAGTCTCTTATTTTTTCTTCAATTTCTCTAGTGCATCTGCCAATGCTGTGTTGGCAAAGCCCTCGTCCTGTTTTTTAAGGTATTTGTTTACATCGCGTTTGTTTGCATTATTTTTGCCTTGTTTTTCTTTTCGCTTCTGGAAGGAGGATAATTTTTCGCGATAACCACATTTGCAAGAAAAAGTTTGTCCTTCTCCCTGTCCTCGTAAGTCCATTCTTTTATGACATTTCGGACAGCGCGCATTTGTCTTTTTGGCAATCGGTTTACGCTCTCCACACTCACGATCCTGACAGACAAGCATACGTCCTTTTTTTCCGTTCACTTCTAACATAAGCTTGCCACACGTTGGACATTTCGTACCTGTCATATTATCGTGTTTATACTTCACATCGCTTGATTTCACTTGGTGTACGACTTCTTTTGTATAGTCTTTAATTTCATTGATAAAAGTTGCTTTCTTCAATTGACCGTTAGCGATCTGGTTCAGTTTTTTCTCCCACTCAGCTGTTAACATTGGTGAACGCAAATCAGCTGGTACGAGCTCAAGTAACTGTTTACCTTTTGACGTCAGATATAAATACTTACCTTTTTTCTCGATGTAAAAGGTGTTAAATAACTTTTCGATAATATCCGCTCTTGTAGCAACAGTACCTAATCCGCCAGTTGCTTGTAAAGTTTTTGTTGCGTGTTTTTCGTTTTGCGCCAAAAACTTCGCCGGGTTTTCCATTGCTTGTAATAATGTACCTTCCGTTAAACGTTCTGGTGGTTTTGTTTCACCTTCGATCATTGATAAGACAGGCTTATCCCAGACATGTTGTTCTTTGATATTACTGATTTTTTGTTCGTCATCATCATTTTCGTCCGTGTTATAAACTGCTTTAAAGCCTTGATCGATTACATTTTTTCCGGTAGCCGTGAATGTTTCTCCTGCTATTTCTGCAGTTAACTGTATATGCTCAAATTGAAATGGCGGTAGTAACACTGCCAAGAAACGTTTAATGACCAGATCATATATTTTTTGTTCCTGATCTGATAGCTTCGATAAATAAACCGGCTCCTCAGTCGGAATAATGGCATGGTGATCAGAAACTTTGGCATTGTCGACAAATGATTTGTGTGCTTTAATTGGTTGTTTTTTAATTTTGTTTGCTGCCGTTGCGTAAGGACCTACTCCACAGCTTGCAACTCTTTCCTTTAAAGTCGGTACAATGTCTGTGGAAATATATTTAGAATCGGTACGTGGATACGTCAATACTTTATGCTGTTCATAAAGCTTCTGCATTATCGATAATGTTTGTTTCCCCGAGAAACTAAAGATCCGGTTCGCATCCCGCTGTAAATCGGTTAAATCGTATAAAGTTGGTGCATAGCTCTTTTTATTCTTTTTATCAATATTAGTGACGGTTAGGGCTTGATTTTGCAATCGAGATTGGAGCTCTTTTGCCTTTGATTGATCAAAAGAGCGTGTTTCTCCTTTGGCATTTCGCCATGTTAAGGTAATCCCGTCTTTTGTACGTGCTTTGATTTGATAATATTTTTTCGGTTTAAATTGTTTAATTTCTTTTTCCCTTGAGGCAATCATCGCCAATGTCGGTGTCTGAACACGACCACTTGATAACTGTGCATTAAATTTGGTTGTTAATGCTCTTGTCGCATTTAAGCCAACATACCAGTCCGCTTCCGAACGTGCGACTGCTGCTTGGTATAAGTTTTCATACTGCTTTCCTGGCTTTAAGTTTTGAAAACCTTGTTTAATGGCTTGATCTGTTACGGAAGATATCCACAACCTTTTCACAGGCTTGTTCACTCGTACTTTTGCCAAAATCCAACGAGCAACTAGTTCGCCTTCTCTTCCTGCATCTGTTGCGATCACTACCTCACTAACGTCTTTACGTATCACTTGGCTTTTAACTGCTTGAAATTGTTTGCCTGTTTTTTTGATAACGACTAGTTTCAGTTGATCTGGCAGCATTGGCAATTCGTCTAGCTTCCAAGTTTTATATTTATTATCATAGGCTTCAGGATCAGCTAATGTTACTAAATGACCAAGTGCCCACGTCACAATATATTTTGAACCTTCTAGATAGCCATTTCCTTTTTTGTTACATTTCAATACTCGTGCTATGTCACGGCCAACAGATGGCTTTTCTGCTATTACTACTGTTTTACTCATTGATTCCAACCCTTCCTATTGCTTCACTTCTTCTACTTTAACATAATAATTCAAAATCGACACTTGCCTATTCTTCTGCCAGATTGACGAATTAGAATAATTTAAAGTGAGACTTCCCTCAGTAGGATTTTGTTCCCCACTGCGAGTTAGCGAAACTTATCAGGAAGTTAGCGCCGTGATAAAATAGACATCCACATTTGAAAGAGCATGGCACCACTAAACATATCCCAAACTAAACCTTGTGCTCTGTTGGTAAGAAAAGTTGGACAAGGTCTGTAATAATCTGAATGGAGCTAAACTTTTCAAGTGGAAAAAGGTGGAGTTGATTCACGACGAATAAAAAATAGGCTGTTGTCAATAAAGTGAAATACAGAATTAGCTCTCTTTTATTTTTCCTTTTCCGTAGACGTTTGGCATCAATTAATAGAAGCATGATAAATATAAGTGATAGTACAGTAATCCACATATATAGTATCCTTTCATTCAATCTTCGTTTGTGTTGGTTCGATAATTAATCCTGATCTCCGTATATTTGATGTTACTTGTATATCAAATTTCACTTTTGCTAGTAACTCATCTGGTTGATTTTTGACTTTTTTCCAAGCATCAGGATAGGATCTTCTCAATTTCTGTCCAATACCATAAATATCCGAACCCATTTCTTTAGCTAGTTCAAATTCATTTTCAATATGCGTGGTAATTATTTCACTTAATTTCTCCTCAACCTGTTCCAACTTGTCCCTCTCTAAGAGATCAATTGAACACGTTTGGTCAGAGAGATTTCCTTCCAAAAATATATTCACTTTATAAGTTACTTCTTCATTCTCGAAATTAAGCTCGTCTTCACTTTCATAACTAGTTGTCTGAAAAGCGAATAATTCTTCCTCATCCCCAGGGCATGCTCCTTCAAGGATGAAATAATCATAAGTGTCTTTTAAGAGCTCTGTACCCGCTAATTCAGGCCTATCAATATAGCCTACTACTTTATCTTCTTTAAATACTGCAACCTCTCTCACCTCATATGATTCCACTTCTCCTCTTATGGTTTTAGGGTGAATCACATCCGCGGATGCATCAATACCCGGTGTAGTGAGTACCGTGGTAAAGTCACGTAGCTTTACTTTCCGTGCAATAATTTGCCGTTGTTCGGCCGTATCTAAAAGATCACTCATTGCTTTAGAGGGAATACTTCCAAGTTCTATTTTTTGGTTCAGTAAATCCTGTGCACTACCTCTTGTTACTACTAAATAGGAACCAGCACGACTATCTCTATCACGTTCAAACCATGTAATAATCGGGGCAACACCCTCTCTAGCTAATTCCTCACCAAAAATGATAATCTGGAGGTGCGACCAGTATAGTCGCCGCGGGGACAGTCTATTCATATTTTTAATTGCACTCATTACCGTTTCACCTTGAGCTGTTATACTCCACGTTGGTAATTCGGACCCTTGATCCTCTGTTAGCGGTTTAATCACCTGAGCCGTTATTTCATAAACATCTTCCTTGTCACTAACTTTATCAATTCCTACACCTATTACAACTGCAACTTCATTTAGTTCTTTCTTATCCCAGCAACCACTTAAAAGTACAATACAAATAAATAACAAAACTAATCTTATTATTTTCACTTTTTTTGTCTCCTATTTAAATGGTTATTATCATTTGAATCTGACATCCTATCCTTATTTTCACCTGCAACCTCATTTGGTCTTTCTCTCATCGTCCACCACGGTGTTCTTATGAATAAGTCACCCCAATTGTCTTTGTGAAAGGGCACAATAGGAGTTAAGTATGGTACACCAAAGGAACGAAGTGTAGTCAAGTGGATATAGATAAAGATTAACCCAAAAATTAAACCAAAAGCACCCAGAACAGCAGACAATATGATAAGAGCAAATCTTAACAACCTTGCCGATATTGCTAAGTTATAAGATGGGGTTGTAAAAGAACTTATGGCAGTTAATGAAACGGCAATAACGGTTGCTTGTCCAACCAGTCCGGCTTCCACCGCCGCCTGTCCTAAGACTAATCCCCCAACGATTGATACTGCTGCCCCGATTGTTTTAGGCAACCGGAGTCCCGCTTCTCTTAATATTTCAAATGTTATCTCCATTAAAAGAACCTCAATAGCTATAGCAAACGGTACCCCTTCTCGTTGTCCCGTTAACGCAATCAATAATGGGGTAGGAATCATTTCTTGATGATAAGTAAGAAGTGCTACATAAAAACCGGGTAATACAATCGATAGAAGAAATGAAAATCCCCTTAACAGTTTAAGAAAACTTGCAAAATCATACCTTTGATAATAATCTTCATTCGATGTTAAAAATAACCCAATGGTAGCTGGTACTAATAAAGCACCAGGAGTACCGTCGGATAATATAGCAATTCTACCTTCTAACAACCCGGCAGAGATACGATCTGGTCTTTCTGAATTAAAAATGGTTGGAAATGGCGTATATCCGTTTGGATCTTCGATAATTTCTTCTAAATATAGCGAATCTAGAATGCCATCTATTTCAATTTTTTCCAACCTTTTTTTTACTTCCTCAAACATTTCTGGTTTTACAACATCATCAATGCCTATCATGGCAACTGTGGTTTGAGATAATTCACCTATATTCATCTCGTGAACCTTTAATTTATGTGTATGAAGACGTCTACGGATTAAGCCAATGTTGGTTTGTAACGTTTCATTAAAAGTTTCTCTTGGTCCACGAACCACTGTTTCCACTTCAGATTCCGAAACTTGACGTCTTTCCCCTCCAGCAGTATCAAGTGCAATACCATTCGTTTGTTTGTCGATTAAAACCAGTGAATATCCTTGTAACATAAATGTAATGGATTCTTTTATCGATGAAGTATCTTCTTTTTTTATCGTAGAGAAATTAATTTCCTTTACATTTATTGGATTGTTTTGATCTTGCTTATAGTTATCGTTTAATTCACTAATTACATATTCTTCAATAGATTCTCTTTCAATTAGACTGTCTATGTACAACACGGCGATAGGATTATAATCATCATTGCCAATATAACGAATAATTAGGTCTGAACTATGCCCGAATAGCTCTTTAATGATTCTAATATCTTCCGCTAGATTACCTTTAAATTGATAATCTTCTATCTTCTTTTTTACCGTTGGTTTTCTTCTAAACATAATGATTCAACCTCGTTTTATTTGCTTAAATTGACTTATCATTAATAAGAGTATGGGAATAACTAACGCTATAAACGTTGAAAAGTATGGATAAATGTGCATGAGGAATCGATATATCCCAATTAAGTCGTCACTTGTAAGTAAAGAAAAAATAGCTAATAAAGTAGCTGTAGGGATAGTTAGTAATGTATAGTCATCTATATGAAATAATTGAGCCATCCCTACCACAATAGCATATAAAAACAGGGAAATTTTTGAAAAGGACCCCAACGACCATAGTACAACACCGAGAATATCTAATCTTTGTAGTGCCCCAATTTCTATATCTCTTAAAGTTTGGAAAGTGGGAAAGTATAGTCCCATTGCTCGCTCTTCTCCAAAAACCGCCACTACACCAGTAATTGGTCCAATAAACATGATAATTAAAATCAGCATCGTTAAAATACTAAATCTCTTTAATTTTTTCTTGTTAGCAACATACGGAAATACCATTCCAAGAACAATAAAAGAACTGTAAAGAGAAATGATGTTAAATGACCCCACCATGACTGGACTAAATCCATCTTCCAGTATGGGGAGTAAATTTTGATAGTCCTTGTCTTTGTGAGTTAAAATGGATGCCATAATACCTATTGGGATCATTAATACAAGAAACGTTTGATTCGTTCTTGCCAAAATTTCTAAGCGATTTCGAATTGTATACACGGCAAGCATTAACATGGCTACAAGATAAATCATAAGTGGCGTACGAGGAGTAATCGCGGAATTGTAAAATTCGCTAAATCCCCTTAATGATAAACTCGCTTCATGGAAAAAATAAAAAAGAAATATGATTGCTATTATTTTTCCAATCCATTTACCAAGAATAATCTGAGAGTATTCTATTAATGTATGTTCAGGGTATCGTTGAGCCAGTAATGCTATCACAAAACCAATTAGCATAGCGGGAAAAATAGCAAGGATTACAGATAGCCAACTGTCTCTACCAGCATGATTAATAATGACGGGAATAAATAATAAATGACCTGTAACAGTAATACTAGAAATCGCTAGCATTAAAGCTTGGATTGACGAAATCCTTATTTTTTCCATATATCCCCACCTCCATTGCACATACAGTTAGTATCCATTATTGTCTATTGATTATACATTTATGCAATCATAATTTAGTACATCTACATAGTTTCGAAAAACACAATGGTGGGTTTGGATACACAAGGCAGGCCCGAAAATCAAACTGAACATTTCCTTTTCTTCTAAGCATTATCTTTTAGCCAAATCATGTTATCATAAGTTAATCGTATATTATCATTTGTTGGAGTGATAGGAATTGAAAACATGGATACAAAAACAAACGAAAAAACAACTTTTTATATATTTTTTGATTGTAGCAAGTTTTATCGGCTCGATTATCTTTGTCAATCATAATCATGCATTCTACGAGCGACCGATTGCCAAAGTAACTGAGGCTATTGAAACAGACAGAACTGAAACGGTAGATCAACATCAAAATCAAGATATTATAGTTAACCAGCAAATTACGGCAGAAGTACAAAACGGTACATACAAAGGCGAATCTATCCATATTAACAATGAATACTCCGGCTCACATGCTTATGATCATTCCTTTCAGCCTGGTGACGAAGTGTTTGTAACCATCGATGATTCATCGCATACAGGAACCATTGAAGATGTAAAACGTGATAAGTATCTCATTTTAGTGGCATGGTTATTTTCGATAATTTTGCTTGTGATAGGGAAGAGACAAGGTCTATTATCGGTTATCAGCTTAGCTGTTAATGCGGCGATTTTGTCATTCGCATTGGACATATATCTGCAAAATTCGGACATTAGTCTACTGATCATCTGCGGTATTAGCATCGTGCTTTTCACTGTGATATCGTTACTAATGGTCAATGGCCGAAATGAAAAGACATACACAGCAATTATCGCCACCTTACTAGGTACATTAAGTTCCTTGTTGATTGCGTATCTGGCTTTATTTATGACAGGCGAACAAGGATTACGCTATGAAGAAATGTCGTTTCTCAGTCGAAATCCGCAAACTGTCTTTATGGCGGGGCTGTTGATCGGATCGTTAGGTGCGGTGATGGATGTCGCAATCACGATGTCATCGTCTATTTTTGAACTTTATGAAAAAAATAATCAGATAAAATTGAAGACGCTCAAAGCATCTGGTATAGATATTGGAAAAGATATTATGGGGACGATGACCAATATCTTATTTTTTGCCTATGTAAGTGGTTCGATTCCCATGCTGCTTTTATACTTTAAAAACGCGTCGCCGCTGGGTTTTACATTATCCATGAACCTTTCTATCGAATTAGCACGTGCTTTAGCTGGCGGCATTGGCATTGTATTGACGATTCCCATTGCAATCTACACGTCGATTTTCTTTATTCAAAGAAAGAGGGCTAGAATATGAGTGTATTAGTATTATTATCCATCATATTATTTGTGTTGATGGCTATTGTCGGTGGAAAAAAAGGAGTAAAATCGTTTATTGCCTTATTTTTGAATTTTGGTGTACTGATCATCACGATATTAGTAATGAATGATCCGAACGCCAATCCAATTTGGTTAACATTACTGGCCTGTACTTTCATTAGTGCCATCAGTCTTTTTTATATTAATGATGTTAACAGTAAAACAACCATGGCATTCTTCTCTACTATTATAACGCTTGTAATTCTATTCTTTTTCATCATCATTATTACGGAACAATCGATGATTCAAGGATTTGGTGCAGAAGAGTCAGAAGAATTGATGACCTTCTCTTTACATATCGGAATTGATTTTGTAAAAGTTGCTACATCTGTGATTATAATGAGTACGATTGGGGCAATTGTTGATACAGCTATTTCGATTACCTCACCAATGCGGGAAATTCATCACCATAATCCGACGATTACCAGAAAAGATTTATTTATGGCAGGCATACGTATTGGAAGAGATATATTAGGTACAAGTACAAACACACTGTTCTTTGCTTTTTTCGGTGGCTATATGGGGCTTTTGATCTGGTTTAAAGACTTGTCTTATTCATTTGGAGAAATTATTAACGCCAAGGTATTTAATGACGAAATGATTACCATCCTCACTGCCGGCATGGGGGTTGCACTCGTTATTCCGATTGCTTCCTGGATGACTTCCTATTATCTTGTAACAATGGGAACCAAAAAGAAATAGGCCTGAAGTTAGCTTCCTTCGGCCTATTTCAATTTATTATATTCTAGCATCAACTGGTCATAGTTAAGTGGACCAAATACATAAAATTGAATGACGCCATCGGAATCAATCATATAGGTAGTAGGGATAGGTCGAATTTGGTAGCGATCACCCACGACATTATCCTGATCCAATGGTATGGCAAATGATAAACCATACTCTTCGACAAACTGACCAACATCCTCCAAATCAGATTCTGTTTTCGTTAAATTAATCGCTAAAATATTCATTCCTGTGTCCTGATAAAAACGCTCTATATCCGGCATTTCTGATCGGCAAGGTGGACACCATGTTGCCCAGAAGTTAAGCATCACTGGTTCACCGCGATAATCGGATAATTTCACTGTTTCTCCGTCCCATGTTTCCAGTTTAAAATCCGGAGCCGTGTTCCCTATTTCCAAACCAATATTATCTGCTTCTGTAACCTTATTATCTGTTACAAATTCAATAACAGCCCAAGCCATCATTGCCAGTAAAACGGCACTAATGATCCATTTTTTCATCACAGATACCTCCATTACGATAATATATATATCCTTGGAGCACGCCAATCATGACTAAAAGCATGTAAAAGATGACATGTGGTGAGAATTGAAAAATAGTTGTTTGTATCACAGTTTGTAATAACCCCCACCCAATCAATGTAGTATTTGAGATGGTGATGGGGGATTTTTTATCACTATAATAGATGATAAAAAATAATAGCAGCAGTAAACCTATCAGATATAACCAGTTAGTTTGGTAAAATATATGATGCAAAAAAGAATAAATGAAACTAGCAGCGAGAAATACGGTATTAAATACATACAGATGATCATAGTATTGATTAATGGTACTGATCCATCTCCACTTACTGAACAGAATGGTAATAATAATCGCTATGTAAAATGCATTCGTATTAGCCGGATAAGCTAAAATAGCAATAGGATCTGATAGAAAAGTACTCCATTGAAGCACCACTTTTCCAATCCAAATAGACACCACTAAGGTAATCAAGATATTGGATACCCTATCTAATAGTCCCCTTCTTTTACCCTTTTCATACGGACTAACCCCGTAGAAAAAAAGAAAGCCCAGCACAAAACTAACAAGCATGAAAACTAAATCAACCTTAATGACAAAGGGGCCAAGTAACCATGCCTGAGGCATATCGCCCACCTCCCTTCTCTATTATATATAAATAGGTGGGAATATGGACAGAGAATTGTCCCAAGGTTACAACTAGTTACTCCTACTATATGCTCGCATTTTTTTATAATATGATTAAATAAACTAAACTAACAAAGCGTATCATCCCTCTTGTTCAACGTACTTATTAGAAAAAGCGGATATGTTTAATAAAATACCTGCAGAGATCATCGTTATCAGTAATGATGATCCACCGTAACTGATAAACGGTAATGTAATACCAGTAATTGGTAACATTCCTAAAATCGCACCTAAATTGATAAAAGCTTGTATAATGATTTGGAAGGTAATACCGATTGCTAACAGCTTACCAAATTCATCTCGTGCGCTCATAGCAATACGAACCCCTTTTATAAAAAGAAAGAAATAGAAGCTTAACACAATCATTACACCAAACAAACCTAATTCTTCCGTTATAATCGACATAATAAAGTCTGTATGTGCCTCTGGTAAATAACCGAGCTTCTGAACACTTCCTCCTAACCCATTCCCTATGATCCCCCCAGTATGAATCGAGATATAGGAATTAACTAACTGATAACCTGCCCCTTGTGCATCTGCAAAGGGATCCATGAAAGATGTAATTCGTTCTATTCGATAGGGAGACATCATCGCAAAGAAAATAAATACTGCTACCGCTACACTTGCTAGTAAAAATAGATGACGAAATCGAATGCTTGTAAAAAATAAAATCATACCGCATGAAAATAAAATAAGTGTTGCAGATCCTAAATCTGGTTGTCCCAGCAATAAACCAAATATAACTGCCAAGATAATAAGTGGCGGAATGACTCCTTTACCGAAGTGACCAATATAGGCTTCTTTTCTACTATAAAAATAAGCAAAGTAAATAAGCATTGTTAGTTTTGCAAATTCGACTGGTTGAAATAAAAATCCACCGATTGAAATCCACCTAGTTGAAAAATTCCGCTCCACACCGACTCCAGGAATCAAAACGAGAACTAAAGCTGTCAAAGTAAACATTACAAATAAAGGACTTATTTTTTTATAAACTTGATAGGGCATTATCATAGCACCTATTAAAAATAAACTGCTAATAACAGCCCAAAATAACTGTCTGTGAAAATAGTGTGCTGCGTTATCATACTGGATATATGCATAAGGGTAGCTTGCACTATAAACCATTACGACACCAAATATTACGAATAACAAAAGTACAACAAATAATGTTAAGTCTATATTCCTCATACGTATCATTGCTTACTCCCCTTATGCAGCCAACTCATTCTCTGACGAAAACATATAATCTTTAGACCGCGCATAAATACTTTGAACCAAACCTAACGCAAGCATATTGGTGATTAACGCACTTCCACCATAACTAATAAATGGTAGTGCAATTCCTGTTACAGGCATTAAGCCAATCGTCATCGCTATATTTTGGAAGACTTGAAAGGAAATGAGGGTAATGATACCGACACAGATATAAACACCGAATAAATCATCCGTTTTTAACGCAATGGTTATCATACGGTAGATCAATAAAAAATAGAGAACGATTAAAATACTAGCTCCTATGAATCCAAATTCTTCTCCAATCACTGCAAATACAAAATCAGTATGTGCTTCAGGGACACGTCCACTTTGAACTTGATGACCTTGGTTAAATCCTGATCCTGTTAACTGTCCTGCCCCAATCCCTAACATCGCTTGTCTTAATTGATAACCGTAATCCATTGTATATTCTGCAGGGTTAATCCAGCTGTAAATTCGACCTAATTGATGTGGCTTGAAAAATCCAGTTATCCACTCTTCGTGTTGAGAAAATAAATAAACGAATAATAATGCACTGGATGTGATCACAGAAATAATACAGGCAACCATTTTATTACCTATATTCGACATAAATAATAACCCTAGTGCAACCACCGCAATTAAAAGGGCAGAACCTAAATCCGGTTGTCTTAGAATCAAAATAAACGGGATTGCCAACACAGTGACAGTTTTTAGCACAAGCGGAATACTTTTGAGAAAGGATAGTTTTTCTGTACCATATTTTTTATAAATCGCTGCCAGATAAATAACTAAAAAAATCTTCATTAATTCAGATGGCTGCAGGTCCATAAACCCTAGATCCATCCATCTTTGAGAACCGTTTCTTTCAATACCAAAAAAGCGAACATAAATAAGTAACAAAATCCCCAAAATATATAAATATACAGACCACTTTTCAAGTAAGTCATAATCAAAGTAAGCAACAGCAATCATGATTACGATACTGATGATGTACCAAATAAGCTGTCTCCTAGCAAAATAAAAAGATTGGCCATCGGTGTATTGACCTGTACCACTGTAAACAGCTAACAAACTAATAATTAATAGACCAATTAGAATAATGAGCATTAGATAATCGATTGTGGGTTTCTTTGTCATTTGTCTCTTCCTTTTTTAATGCTTCATTGATAATGATTGCATGACGTACTGTACAGCTAATGCATCATCTAAATAACCTATAGGAAATAAATAATCCGGAATCATATCTATTGATGCAATAAAATAAAATAATGCACTTCCGATTAATAAAAGCTCTTTTGTAGATGCTTTCTTTTCTTTAAATGTCTGATACATAGACTCTAACTGTTGTATAAACGGACCTTGTCCACCTAAGGTAGCCATTTTTGATTTGAATTGATGTAAAATGGTCACTCTTCCTTCTTCTGTACTGCTTTCTTGCTGATACTCTTGTAATCTTTTCTTCAACCTATCAACCGAAAAATCTTTTACAGGCAGATCCATTTCCGTGATCAACGCACGTACATGATGAAAAGATACAGGCTGGTCTGGCTCGCTACTTTCTTCAGAACTTATTAGGTCTGATAAAGGAATATGTAAACTTTGTGAAATAGCTTTTAGATGATCTAATGTGGCGTTTCTCTTTCCATTAATAATTCTAGAGATCGTGGAAACGTTAATTCCGGTTTCTTTTGCCAATTGACGCATACTCTTATTGCTTTCCTTTAATGCTTCTTTTATTAGTACAGCATAATTTGTTGTCATATTTGTACACCCTCTTTTAAAAACCTATATTAAAGATATAAGAGTGTTGACAAATTGTCAACACTCCTTTTTTGAATAACTTTCATTCCCCTAACAATTAAACAGTTTCAACTGACATTTTAAACTATCTATATCTAAAGAATTTCGATATAATGTGCTATGGACAACTACTATTTTAAACTGTGAAATATTTGATTTTTTTTAAAAAAATAGAGAACAAAAGGGGACACAACATGAAAGCGATGACATGGAGAAAATTTAATATGGTACTAATTGGCAACCTATTTATCGGGATCGCTGTAGCACTGTTAAGAATTAGCGCTTTAGGGACAGATCCTTTTTCAACATTAAACTTGGGAATAAGCGGTTTTCTTGGTATATCATTTGGTGTTTATCAGTTGATATTTAACCCTCTTTTACTTGGTGTTGTATTTATTTATTATAGAAATTTAATTGGAATCGGAACTATCGTGAATATGGTTGGAATCGGCTTTATTTCTGATTTTATAGTCTTTGGTTATAACTTCTTCTTTGATGATATGTCTATCCTTGCCATTCGAATTGTGATGATGGCAGTAGCAGTTATTTTTGCAAGTCTAGGTGTTGCTTTATATATTACGCCGAATTTAGGAATTTCACCATATGATGCATTAGCTTTTGTTGTTGAAAAAGTTTCAAAAAACAAAATTCCTTTTCCTATTGCGAGGATTACGACAGATATTTTATGTGTTGCTATTGGATTTTCATTTGGAGCGATAGTCGGTGTTGCGACCGTTATACTCGCCTTTTTTACCGGTCCGCTTATCCAGTTTTTCCGTAAGTACGTAGCTGAACCAATGCTCGCTTATGAGAAAGCACCAGCTGTTGCTGTAAGTTTGAAATAAGGTTTAATTTGATAAAACACCTTTCAAACCTACATCTTGCTACAAATAGAAAGAATCCATTTTGGAAAAAGATCGACCAAAATGGATTCTCTTTACAGATTTATAATGGATTTTTTTAAAGTTTAATTTTGGTCGTTTCTTTAATTTAAACTTCATATGAACTGATTAATTAGATAACTGTTTAAGATATTCATCAAGTTCATTGAATTGTGAGGCCATTCCTTCCTCTAAGCCCATTTCTATAACGGCTTTAAGTGCTTCTTCTGATTCAAATTGGTTTTGTATAATAAGCTTTGTCTTCCCAGACTGCTCTTCAAAGTTCATAGTAATTAATTGCTTAGGGGCATCCGAACTAACATTACCCTCTTCATCAGAGAATGTATCGGTATATACAATTTTCTCCGGCACAATAATTTCATGGTAAGTAACCTTTCCCCAAGATTTTTGACCATAAAAATCTTTTTGGTTTTTATCTTCACAAGTCATACAAAAATGCCAAACTCCTCCAGGCTTAAAATCAAATGATTTATTCTCTGTTGTCCAGCCGGTAGGCCCCCACCAGTTTGCTAAATGTTCTGATTCTGAGAACGTTTTAAAGACGAGTTCCCTTGGTGCATCAAACATTCTCTCCAACACAAGTTTCTTCCCATTCACATACGAATTCAAACGATTTGCTGCATTTTTTTCAGACATTTATTTTCCTCCTTATTTTGAGACATTTATCTTCTTGATAAACAAGCCTCCCTCATAGGTATTAAAAGCATATTGTCTCAGATATGCTTTTTATTCGCCCTTTTCCTTACGTTGCAGTTCCTTTAGGCAATCTTCCAATTGATCCAATCTGTCTTCCCACAAATGTCTAAAGGAATCGAACCAACTGTCTATTTCTTTCAATCCCTGGACGTGTAACTTATAAATACGACGATTAGCCATTGGATGAACTTCTACGAGCTTTGCTTCACACAGTACCCGAAGGTGTTTGGAAACTTGAGGCTGGCGAAGACGAAGATGTTCAGCGATTTCCCCTACTGTACAAGGGCCACCGCGCAATAGTTCAATGATGTTTAGTCTATTTGGTTCGGCAATTGCACTCAATATCTTTTCCATATCCACAATATACCACGAAAGGAATATTCCTGTCAAGGAATATTTAAAATCCCTTGATTACGAAAACTTGCCTGAGCAGATGGTGCTTTATGCCCTTTTGGGAAAAAGCGAAGTATTCTGCCTGAGCAATTACTTAACTTTATCTAATAGAACAAAGACCAACGCCCGTATATTCAGGCATACATGCTACTTCAATCCAATATTCATAATAAGGATTATCTCATCAATTTCAATTCAGCTTGTTCATTATAAATTTTGGTACTTATCCTCTTTCTTAGTTCCAAATTTAAGATATTGGGTTTCATTTTGGTACTTAAACCTCCTTTAAGTACCATATTTGATCGTTTGCTTTCTGGTTTTGGTTTTTAATCGTCTTTTAAGTACTATTTTTATTTTGCGCTTCGATATTTTGGTACTTATTTTTTAGGCTGACAATTTATACTTTCGCCCAAAGGCGTAAGGGCGATTCGTAAAGTCGCTAGTTTCTGGGCGCTCGGAGCTAGACAAATACGCAACTTTTATCTAATATAAAAAAGGATCTCTACTAGAAAAGCAGAGATCCTTTTTATTTATTTCTTATGGAGTACAAATAGGCGAGAATAGAAGTCCCCGGCTACTTCGTGTTCATGATGTTCACGGAATCGTTCGTGATCTAATGGTATACCAATCTCCATTAATTCATCCCCATGATATACACCTTCATACTCTTCGATTTCATAACTTGCCTCTGGGTCTAATCCTTTCAGTAACAACCGCTTGAAGCCTGGATTCGGACGGGATAATACATGATAGTCAGCCGCTATTGCCTTCGACTTATCTTCCGATACTGAAATCCATGATGTTCGATTACCGTCTTTTTCAAATGGGCTTTGGATACGGTGGAATGTACCGAATTGGAATACTTCCCGATGTTTCTTAAAAAATGCAATTTGCTCTTTCATTTCCTGTTTTTCTTCTTCGGGCATCCTTGTCACATCTAACTCGTAACCAAATGCGCCAAAATAAGCTACTTCCGCTCTGGTTTTAACACTCGTATAACGTCCAACCTGATGGTTAGGTACTGCTGATACGTGTGCCCCCATGGAACTTATCGGATACACAAAAGATGTACCATATTGAATTTTGAGACGTTCCATCGCATCGGTATCATCACTTGTCCATGTTTGTGGTGCATAATACAACATACCAGGGTCAAATCTGCAACCGCCACTTGCACAAGATTCAAATAAAATCTCAGGAAATTCAGATGTTAAACGTTCATATAAATCATATACCCCCAAAATATAACGGTGTATTACTTCACGCTGGCGATCGACAGGTAATGTCTCAGAGCCAATCTCGGTTAAATAGCGGTTCATATCCCATTTCACATAAGAAATTGGGGCATCTCGTAAGATTTCTGCCATCATATTATAAAGTGCATCTACTACTTCTTTACGAGAGAAGTCAAGCACATACTGATTACGACCATGTGACTGGTTTCGGTTTGGCACATGGATAATCCAGTCTGGATGCTCTTCATATAGCTTACTTACTTTTGACACCATTTCAGGTTCAAACCACAAACCGAAATCCATCCCGAGATCGGTAACCTTTTCTGCTATGCCGGTTATTCCATTCGGCAATTTATCATAGTTAACGAACCAATCTCCTAATGACGTTGTATCATCATTACGTTTGCCGAACCAACCATCATCCAGTACGAATAATTCAACACCTAACTCTTTCGATTGTTTTGCCATCTCGAGGATTTTTTCTTCATCGAAGTCAAAATACGTTCCTTCCCAGTTGTTCGTTAAAATAGGGCGTACTTGATCACGCCATTTACCTCTCACTAAACGTTTTTGATAAAGATGATGGAAGTTTTGACTCATGCCATTAAGTCCTTCATTAGAATAAGTCATCGCTACTTCCGGTGTTTGAAAGCTTTCACCTGTTTCCAGCAGCCAATTAAAATCAAATGGATTTATTCCAAGACTGACACGCGTAACATCTAAATAATCGACTTCTACTTGAGCAAGAAAGTTACCACTGTACACTAGGCTGAAACCATAGACATCACCTTGAAACTCCGTAGCCTCTGGTCGTTTCAGTGCAATAAACGGGTTGTGCTGGCTGCTGCTAATGCCACGTGTACTAGAGATATTTTGGATTCCTTCCTCCAATCTTCGCGTTTTAAGATGACGTTCTCTACTCCACGCTCCTGATAACTGCATCATTTCATAATTTGAGTCAAAGAAATCAACATTTGCGCTCATCGCTCGTAGGATGTTAAGTTTCTGCTTACCATGATTTCTAAACTTGGAACTCCGTATAATCGCATCTTGGTCTTCAAAAACAGAGTAAAGCAAGGTCAATTCTGCATCGATTTCGTCATCATATAAGGTAATTTCTACCGTCTCTACCGAATCACCATCCTCCGCATACGTGGCAGGCAAGCCATCCAATTTTGGCTTTCCTTTGTAAATCTTGTGTTCTTTATACTTAAAATCGTTAATTCTGCTGCCATTCTCTTGCAGAACTTGGAATGCTGGTTCACGGAAGTCGGTTGTACCGTAAGTAGGGTATTCCTGTTTTGTCTGTTCTAATGAAAAAGTCATATCCCCATCTTTTAAATAGGTAATATTGGAACGAAATCCTGTTTCAAGATAATGTTGAAAAGAATCTTTATGTTTTACTTTTTTACCATAATATAGATGTCCGAGATGTTCATTTTCTAAAACTGTAAAAACATAGCTTGATTGATTTGTTTGTAAATGGAATTCTCTTGTTTGTTCATTATAATTAATTGGCATGTTAATACTCCTTTATCCTTTTACTGATCCTGATGCTAATCCTTTAATAAAATATTTTTGTAAAAATAAAAATAGAATGACCATTGGTAGCATTGCTATTATAGCTGCAGATGCAACAAGATTTAAATTGTTCGTATTCTCTCCAAAGAATCCTGATAGAGCAACTGTCATTGTCTGAACTGATTTATCTTGTAAAAAGAAAATCGCAAATTGGTAATCATTCCATATAAATACACAAGCAATGATCAAAACAGAAGCCGTAACAGGCTTTAATAATGGAAACACGATTCGGAAGAAAATATTTATTGTACTTGCTCCATCAATTCGAGCTGCTTCTTCCAGTGATTTTGGAATAGTTGAACGAATAAAACCTGCATATAAGAATATTGTTAATGGTAAATAGGCGGCTACATTGTTAAAAATAGCTACCTCATGTGTATTCATTAGCCCAATACTAACCACTAATTGATACAATGGAACTAACGCTGCTAATGGTGGTACCACCATAATCGCAATGAAGAACATATACATAAATTTATTTAATTTCGTTTGTCTTCTCGCTAAAGGATATGCTGCAAGAGAACCTACGATAATTAATAGTATGGCGGCAAAGAATGTTATAATCGTTGTATTCAACAGAGCATTACCTAAATTCGCCTTTTCCCAAGCTTCACTGAAATTAGCCCAATTTATTTCGGTAGGAAAAACCCATTTTGAACTGAAATCACCTTTTTCCTTTAAAGCTGTTGTTATTAGAATATAAAACGGCATAAGGTGCAAAAGGGTAATGACTAATGCTAATAATGATAACATTGTTTTTTTTCTTCTAGAGGTATAATTCATTATGCCTCCACCTCCTTACGTCGGAAGTACACAAGAGCCGATAAACTTAAGATCAATATAATCACCATCATTAAAACACCTTGGGTTGCTGCATAACCAGCATCTTGTCGTGAAAAATACAAATCATACATAAACGTAGACATGGACTGCGATGCATTACCAGGGCCACCACCTGTTAATGAAATAATGACATCAAATAGTTTCAAACCACCAATAATGTTGATAACCATATTGATGGTTATGGACGGCATCAATAATGGTAATGTGATGTTTTTAAACTGTTGAAAGGAAGAAGCTCCATCAATTTCAGCCGCTTCATAAAAGTCTTTTGAAACACTTTGTAAACCAGCTAAATATATGATCATCGCTATTCCGACGAATTGGAAAGTATTAACAAATACAATAATCCAAATATTTAAGTCCGCATTTCCTAATGCATTAATGGGGTCTCTGCCCAATGCCAAAAGGATATCGTTTAATGCCCCACCTTGGTAAGCAAAGAAAAAATACCAAATATACCCCATGATTAACGGACTGATAATCACGGGTAAATAAACAATCGTACGTGTTATCGCTTTAAATCTTATACTTTGATTTAAAAGTAATGCATAAGCTAAACCTAAAACATTTTGAAAAATTGTACTTCCTATGCCATATAGTAAGGTGTTTCTTACTATGGTCCATGTATCAGAGTCTGTCAACATACGTGTATATTGCTTTAAACCAACAAAATCATACATTTGCGAAAAGCCATTCCAGTTTGTAAATGAAATCCGAATACCGTTCAGAAAAGGATACACAATAAAAAAGGCTACAAACAAGAATGCCGGCAAATACATCCACCAAAGTGATGAATTCTTCTCTATTTTTGCAGTTTTTCTTGTGTTTATACTCATCGCTATTCAACTCCTATTTAAGCGAGCAGGGGAATTACTCCCTACTCGCTGTGCACTATGTTTTATTCTGATCCTTCTTGTTCTAACAGACGAGTATATTCGGTAGCCATTTTTTCTGATACGTCTTCAGGTGTTAAAGAACCAGATAATAATTCTTGACCCGCTGTACCCATCGGCTCCCACATACCACTCGGCAAGAATACTCTGTCGAAATAAGGCTCTACCATTACATCAGAATACTCATCATAGTAAGGTTGGAAATAAATATCTGCAGATGCGTTCGTAAGCCCTGCTGGTAGTGATGTGCCTTCTGCTAATTCCTGAACAATTTCCGGCTGTGCTAAAAATTCTATAAATGTTTTCGCTTCTTCCGGATACTCTGTATCTTTCCAGATAGCATAGGTGTGACGTTCTCCGCCAATCCAGCTTTGCTCTCCACCCTCATGAATTGCAGGCACTGGCATAACACCTAATTCTGCATCAGGATTTAATTCACGAACAGCACCAATTGGAGTTGTTGCCATAACAAAGGCAATTTTATCCTGTGCTAATAACTGTGTTTTTTCATGAACTTGCGCTGTTAAAGCATCTAAATTGATTAATTCTTTCTCTTGCATTTCTAATAACTTTTCAGGTAAAAATGTATAAGGTTCCCAATTAAACGACCCATCTAATAATGCTTCGCTATAGTCGTAATCAGGATGTGTAATTAATAATGGTGTAGCAAATTGGTCAAAAAACTGACCAAACTCTCCTTCTTCACTTCCTCCAAACCAAAGTGGTATCACTTCTCCGTTACTTTCTTCTTTAATCGTTTCAAGCGCAGTCATAAATTCATCAAATGTATTCGGTGGCTCGATTCCATATTCATCAAGCACGTTTTTGTTATATGTCAATCCATCTTTTGCCTGATTAATCGGGTAAGCATATACCTTCCCATCTTCATCCGTAAATATCTCTTCCAAAGCAGGATCCAAATCTGCTACCCAGTCCATATCACTTAAATCCATTGTGTATTCACCATAACGATTTTGTGACCAGCCATGTGTATCAAATAAGTCTGGCATATCATTTGCTGCCATTTTTACACGCAATTGACTTTCATACTCTCCAGCTGGAAAATTATAATCGATATTTATTTCCGGATACTCTTCCTCAAATTTTTCAATAACAGATTCCATCGCTATTTGGTCTGCTTCATTCGTAACTGTAGAGTATAAAGAAAGGGTTACGCCATCCTTTCCGCTTTCTCCATTCGTCTCATCTGATGATCCATCAGTAGAGCAACCGATTAATAGAACAGAAATAAAGCAAATAAATATAAGTGATTTTAAAAACGTTTTCATTATAAAACTCCTTTTTAAAAAAATATTTAAGAACTGTAAACATTGTAAGGAGCACTAAATTTCATTTATAATAAAAGTGCTCTTGTCCAAAAAAGAGTGCCAGTAGTCCTAGAATCGTTCCGCCAAAAACCTTTCTAGGACTGCTACATTACATATCTTCCAAGGTTAATCTCACCTCCTTAAAGTTGTAAAATATATTTATTTTTCTGCACCACAACTCTCTCTAACTACAAAATTGGTAGGTACAATCACCTTCAAAGGAATATCTCGACCTTGTATGCGATCCACTAACAGCTTGACACTTGTTCTACCCATCAGTTCAGTTGGCACATGAACAGTAGATAATGGACAACTTGCAAACTTCGCCATTTCCACATCATCAAAACTTACAATCGCAACGTCGTCTGGTACTTTAATATTTTCTTCTTGAAGCGCCCTCAAGGCGCCCACCGCCATAGGATCACTAGCGATAAAATATGCATCCGGTAAATTACCCTTAGCAATTGATTCTTTCATTAGTCGATAACCTTCTGACATGGTAAATTCTCCAATAAATATATGATCTTCCGCATACTTTCCTAGCATTTTCATTTTTTCATTAAATATTTTATATCGTTCGTCATCAAATAATCTTTTTTCTTTTTGTTGTCTATGTTCTGCTTGTACCCCTCCGATATAACCAACTTTTTCATAGCCTAGTTTTATTACATGGTCTAGAGCTAGATTTGTAGATTTTTGAAAATCGATAACGACAGAATCAAATTGATCCTCATCTGGTGAACAATCTACATAAACAAAACATTTAATTTTCTGTTTTAATTTGTTGATGATTTCAATATCAATTTTCCCAATTACAATTAATCCGTCTAATTCTTCATTTATTTGAGAAAGTTGAAAACTATGGATACGGTATATCTCAGTTGTTTCTATTCCTAAGTCTTTGCATTGATTTTCTACACCCTGTCTAATAGATAGGAAGTAAGGATCGTTTAATTCCTCTGCTAAAGATTGACATAAAAATATACCGAATTTGTAAGAAGATTTTTGACTTTCCGTTTGTTTTTTCCTTACTCTCATTGTTTTGTAGTTTAAGCTTTTAGCTACTTTTAATATCCGTTGACGTGTTTCCTCTGCAACAGATAGTGAATCATCATTATTTAATACTCGCGATACCGTCGCTGGTGAAACCTTTGATTTGATCGCAATCTCTTTTATAGTTGCCATAATAGAATCAGTCCCCGCATTTAGTAAACAATCAATGCTATCCATTAATAATTTAGTAAATTTTTATCTTTTGTTGTAGTGATATTAACATATAATTTAAACGCTTTCAATATATTTATATAGAAATTAAAGTGGATATTAATATATTTAGTAAAATAATCCCTAACAAATTCTGTTATTACGTAAATATTTATCTGGGGAGTTTCCAAAAATAATAAAAGAACACCTTCTTTATTTCTGCAGAGAGAAGAAAGAAGGTGTTCTTTTTTATTGATATTCTGGCAGCCAATCACCATGTTCTTTGATTAAATCATCACATAAAGCAATAATATCATCAATTGATAGTTCTGCTGCAGTGTGAGGATCGAGCAGTGCTGCTTGATAAATTTTTTCTTTTTTCTTCGTTAGTGCCGCTTCTATTGTTAACAGCTGTGTATTAATGTTGGTTCTATTCAGCGCTGCCAATTGTTCCGGCAAATCACCCACATAGGTAGGTGTTACCCCACTAGCATCGACTAAACACGGAACTTCCACAACAGCATTTTCCGGCAAATTACTAATAAGTCCTCCTGTGTTCAATACATTACCACCTATTTTAAATGGCTGATTCTTTTCCATCGCTTCAATGATATATGATCCATATTCATGCGAACGTTCATGTTGTAGATTTTGATCGCTGACAAGGTCATCACGCATTTTTTTCCAGCCCTCAATTTGATTGACGCAACGACGTGGATATTCATCAAGAGGAATATTATAGTTATCGATTAATTCCGGATACTTGTTCTTAATAAAATATGGATGGTATTCTGCATTATGCTCTGATGACTCTGTCACATAATAACCGAACTTATCCATCAATTCAAAACGCACCATATCATCATGCTTCTCCTGCTGCTTTTCCTTTGCACGTTTTTTAATTTCCGGATAAAGGTCTTCCCCATTTCTAGTGATGTCAAGCAACCATGCCATATGGTTAATACCAGCAATCTTCCATTGAATATTGTCTTTTGGCATGTCTAGGGAGTCTAATAAATGACTGGCACAAACCTGAACACTGTGGCAAAGTCCAACTGTTTTGATTCCTTCTTTTAACATCACATTGGTTAGTACCGCCATTGGATTCGTGTAATTTAAGAACCATGCATCAGGGCAAACCTCTTTCATATCACGAGCAAATTCCTGCATAACCGGAATTGTTCTTAAGTTACGAAAGATTCCGCCTATTCCTAGTGTATCCGCAATCGTTTGTCGTAAGCCATATTTCTTCGGAACTTCAAAATCGGTAATCGTACACGGGTCATAGCCCCCAACCTGAATAGCATTAATCACATATTTCGCACCTCTTAATGCTTCTTTACGATCATGGTAAGCTTTTACTTTCACGTTTGAGCTTAAGCTTTTCTTTAAATTGTTTAACATCATTTCTGAATCGTTTAAACGCCCGTGATCAATATCGAACAAAGCAAATTCGAAATCTTGTAAGGCATCTACTGTCATACAGTCCCCTAGTACATTCTTTGCAAAAACCGTACTCCCCGCACCTAAAAACGTTATTTTTGACATATTCACCCTCCTAATATTTCGCATTAAATTGTAATACATACTACCATCATATAGGGATTTTAAACCGCTAACAATCGTAAATATTTCTGATAAGAGTAAAATATTGCGGTTGTTAATCAATGAATAATCGATCAACTGGCATGACAGATTTATTTTGACGGTAGTTACTTGGCGTCTCATTCAGCAACTTTTTAAACACTTTACTAAAATAGTTACTTGATGTATAGCCAACTTCTTTCGCAATTTCTTCGATTGTCTTCTCGTTATCTTGTAATAGGTCTAATGCATGTTGGATACGCACTTTTGTTAAATACTCGATCGGTGTTTGATTGACAGAGGCAGAAAAAAGCCGAGTAAAATGATATTTGGATAATCCAGAGACGGCTACCATATCATTTAATGAAATATCCTCTGCATAATTTTTTTCAATAAAAGAAACCGCTTTGGTAATCGCCATAGGCAAATATTTCTCCTGACGTTGTTCATATTCGAGATATTGCAGGAATTCCATTAAAAAGGAATACGCATAACCAGAAGCCTCATAGGCATGGTTAATACCGGTCGTTTCTAATTTCTCTAGTGTTCGTAATATATGTTTGATTGGATTTGCATGGTTGGGAAATTGAAAGATATGTCCATATTTTTCTGTTATGAAATGAAAATGATGTAAAGCTTCATTTCCATAAACAGTGATATACATAAAGTCCCAGCGAACCGATTCTTCTGGTAAATAGTAACAATGATCACTGGGAATTTCGACGAAAAACGCATCTCCTTTTGTCAAATGGTAAGTTTCCTCTCCAACTCTAATAGCTCCACTTCCATCTAATGTATACTGAAATATAACACGGCCCTCTTCGCCTCTTTGTAATCCATCCCATATATACGTATGCTCTGTACGCGATTCCCTCCCAATGGCATGGAGGCCGGCAACTCGCTCCTGATAATCTCCTTTTAACCGAAAACCGTATGAATGGTGTTTAGAATATGGCCGCATGAGATCTCCTCCTTACTTCTATCATACCGAAATTCTTAAGAATGTCATTCCTTGATTGACTTCCTATCCCAAATCGCTTAAGCTTGCTTTATGATATGAGATAATGGAGGAATTTTGGAGTATGCTACAAGCAACTAATGTAAGTTTACGTTTTGGTGATAAAAAGTTATTTGAAGACGTTAATATTAAATTCACAGCCGGAAATTGCTATGGTTTAATCGGTGCCAATGGTGCTGGTAAATCAACTTTCCTTAAAATATTGTCAGGTGAACTCGAACCACAGACTGGTCACGTTTCACTCGGAAAAGGTGAACGTCTTGCTGTGTTAAAGCAGGATCACTTCGCCTATGAAGAATACGAAGTACTAAAGACTGTTGTCATGGGACACACTCGTTTATATGAAGTAATGCAGGAAAAGGATACAATTTATGCCAAAGGGGAATTCACCGAAGAAGACGGCATGCGTGCTGCGGAATTAGAAGGTGAATTTGCCGAGATGAACGGTTGGGAAGCAGAATCAGACGCAGCTATTCTTTTAAAAGGTCTTGGAATTGATGAAAATCTCCATACGAAAAAAATGGCCGATTTATCAGGTTCTGAAAAGGTAAAAGTATTACTTGCGCAAGCATTATTCGGTAACCCGGATATTTTATTATTAGATGAGCCGACTAACCACTTGGATATTCAAGCGATTCAATGGTTGGAAGAATTCTTGATTAACTTTGAAAATACCGTTATTGTTGTTTCTCACGACCGTCACTTTTTAAATAAAGTATGTACACATATTGCAGATGTCGACTATGGAAAAATCGAATTATACGTGGGGAACTATGATTTCTGGTATGAATCCAGTCAATTAGCCTTACAAATGGCGAAAGATCAAAACAAGAAAAAAGAAGAGAAAATGAAAGAGTTACAGAACTTTATCGCACGTTTTAGTGCCAATGCATCGAAATCAAAACAAGCGACTTCTCGTAAAAAAATGCTCGATAACATTACACTAGATGACATAAAACCATCTTCCCGTCGTTATCCGTATGTAGCCTTCCAACCTGGCCGCGACATCGGAAATGATTTATTACGTGTCGAAGGTATTTCGAAAACAATAGATGGCGTTAAGGTGTTAGATAATGTGAGTTTCACGTTAAAACCGTATGATAAAGCTGCTTTTATCGGACCAAACGAAAATGCTAAAACCGTTTTATTTGATATCTTAATGGGTGAAATGGAACCTGACGAAGGAAGCTATACTTGGGGCGTGACCACTTCACAATCGTACTTCCCGAAAGATAACTCAGAATTTTTCGATGGCAATAACATGACCTTAGTGGAGTGGCTCCGTCAATATTCACCAGATGATCAAACCGAAACGTTCTTACGTGGATTCCTTGGTCGTATGTTATTCTCTGGGGAGGAAGCATTGAAAAAAGCGAATGTCTTATCCGGTGGAGAGAAAGTGCGTTGTATGTTATCAAAAATGATGTTAAGTAACGCCAATGTGCTGGTATTGGATGAACCGACAAACCACTTAGACCTAGAATCAATCACTGCATTGAACAATGGCTTAATTAAGTTTAAAGGTTCGATTCTGTTCACATCACATGACCATCAGTTCATTAATAGTATCGCCAATCGCCTTATCGAAATTACACCAAAAGGAATTGTAGATAAAGAAATCAGTTATGATGAGTATGTAGCAGATCAGAAATTACAAAAAGAAATCAGTGCGATGTATGCATAATATCAAGGCTACCTCTTCTAAAGAGGTAGCCTTTTTAACAAGTCAAGAAAGTATATAATTGTGCACATAAAACATAAACTACGAAGTAACTGTTATTTGGATTTGCTTTCTTCCATTCTGAATTTTGATGAGTGCTCTGATCGTCGCTGCGAAAAAATACTCCCTTTCCGTGGGCAACACTTCAGCCTCCTCAGAAGCAAAAACCGCTTCTTGTGGGGTCTTCAGTCGTTGCTGTTCCCACAGGAGTGTCGCATTTTTCCGCAGCTTAGAATAGTGTGCTGATAAAGTGACAGGAAACCCAAAGAATATATATCTATGGGTTCTGTTCTTTCAATAACCAGAACACTAAAACAAGCGAAGGCAGAATACGGAGACTCCTGTGGGACAGCGAGAGCTGAAGATCCACTTTGCAAAGTTAGCTGAAGCCGAGCCCACGGAAAGCGCAGTATTCTGCCGGAGCGAAGAATAGCACCCACCTCAAATCAGAATGGAAGGAAGCCTAACCTAAATAAATTTTCACAAGTTCGCAGTGTTCATCCAGTGCGAATGAGGATCGTGCTGATTATGCCCGTTTTTTCTTATTGCGAAAGTTTATTGCTAAATCCAGCTCAGTTATTTCCATTTTCTGTTGGATACCTCTTGTAACTTTGAGTACTCTTCTTGGAACTCAAAAAGGAACTATGAAAACACTAGAGGATGATATATTTTATACTATTTTTAGAATCAATATCTTTTCTTTCATATTTATCATATTAAATTTACCTATGCTATATTTTTGTGTATGCTTAATAGATAGATAAATAATTTCGGAGGGTCTATATGAATAAAGGTATTTCAGTTTATATAACTATCGGTGAGTGGATTTTTAAAATTCTGCTATTAAACTTGTACTGGTTTATCTTTTCTGTACTAGGGTTATTTGTGGTTGGCATTTTCCCAGCAACTGCAGCCTTGTTCGCCACCATAAGACAAGATATTAAAGCAGAGGATGATATCAAATTATTCCGAGAGTTCATCCATTATTACAAACAGGAATTTATTAAATCCAATATTCTTGGGTACATCCTGACGATTGCCACTGCTATTTTGTTGTTTAACATTCAAATTATAGGACAGTTAGGCAGTTCACTATTAAACTCAACGTTAATGGTAATGACATATATTTTGTTAGCTATTATTGCGCTTGTTTCTGTTTTTATTTTTCCAATCTACGTGCACTATCATTTTTCCGTTCTTGGTTATATTAAATATTCTGCTATTTTGGTTATTGGTAAGCCACTTCAGACCATTTCCATGCTGGTCTTAATTGCGGCAACCTTTTACTTCTACTATTTGATGCCAGGTTTTATACCTGTTCTAGGTGTTAGTTTGCTAGCTTATATTATTATGCGGACGGCTTATTCTTTCTTTGCAATACCAGAACAATAAAACATGCTTAACCAATTGTAAGAACCACTTTTCCATAACCGTGTCCTGTTTCGACTTCCCGGTGCGCCTCGACCACTTTGTCAAGCGGGAATGATTTTCTAACATGAATAATTAATTTTCCTTTCATATAAAGGTTAACAAGTTCGGAAAGGCGCTCCGTTGAACGTTGACTTCTTATAGGACGAACACCAAATTCCTCTACTAGGTCGAATGCAACAATGGTCCCAATACGGTCTTTGTTTTCGACAATGTCTTTCGAAGCGATCAGAGCCTCGCTTCCCGCGGCATCGAGAGCTACGTCTATTCCATTCGGGGCAAGAGAACGCACTCTGTTAACAAGTCCGTCTCCATAAGTGACAGGGACCACTCCGAGTGATCGCAGGTAATCGTGATTGTACTCACTTGCGGTGCCGATGACGGTTGCTCCCCATGCTTGAGCTATTTGTACTGCGAAGGTACCAACTCCGCCTGCTGCAGCGTGAATCAATATGGTGTCTCCCTTACCAACACCAAGTTCTTGTAACGCGGTGTGAGCTGTTTGACCTGAGGCTGTTATGACACCTGCTTCTTCCCAAGTCATTTGTTGTGGTTTTTTCACGATCTGATCTGTTTTGACTACCACATATTCAGCATAACAGGCCATTAGCTCCCAGCCTAAAACCTCATCCCCCACCTCAAATCCTGCGACATCTTTACCGACTTGATCAATCACTCCTGAAAACTCGTTACCAAGCACTTGCGGAAATTCCACTGTCAATCCTGGAGGTGTCCAGCCTTCCTTTCGCACAGCACAATCAAATGGTTGAATGCCAGCGGATTTGACCCGAACGCGTACTTGATCGTTCGTTGCTTGTGGGTCATCAACTTCCATTACATTAAAACCTCTGCAGGTCCATAATTAGAAAACGCTGCTACTCTCATATACACTCATCCTTTGTGAGTTTTTATTTATTTGACAATAATCATTTAAAGACCTCGACTGTAAAGCCACCTGGAGCTTTCATATAAAATGTCCAACGATGTGCCCTTTTAGGAGCCTTTACATCAAATCCATCATTTTTCATACGTTGATTGATTTCATTTACCTGTTCTTCACTCTCCTGCTCAAAACCGATATGAAAGGAATTAGGATAGTTGACTTTAGAACCCTTCGTTAAAGCAAGCAATAGTCCATCATCATCTACTAATAAGGCAAAGGAATCTTTATAAGTGCTTCTAGTTTGTACATCGAAATATTTTTCTAAAAACACTCGAGTATCGTTAACATCAGTGACAGTTAAGTTAATATGGTTTAGCTTCATACATCACACTCCATTTCTAAATTTCTAGTGACCGTTATTTTTGTTGTCACCTTACAGTTATTGTAATATCATAATTAGATAAATTAAAATATATATTTATTCATAAATATATATACTTGAGTATATGAATAATGGAGGGATATGAATGGAAATGTTGCAGTTATATTATTTCCGAACAGTTGCCAAACTTGAACATATGAGTAAAGCAGCAGAAGAAATTCGCATTGCGCAACCTGCTCTTAGTAAAACGATTGCCCGGTTAGAAGAGGATCTAGGTGTACCTTTATTCGAGCGTAAGGGAAGGAATATCAAACTAAACTCATTTGGGAAAGTATTTTTGAAGAAAGTCGAAATGGCACTGGGAGCTCTTGAAGAAGGGCGAAAAGAAATAGAAGACCTTGCAGGAATGGAACAAAGGCGTGTCTTTTTATCCACTTCCACTCATAAATGCTTTTCTGACATTATTGGCTCTTTCCTATCCAAGCATCCTGATGTAAAACTTCAAATCAGCCAAGCCACAACTCAAGAAAAGGTAAAACAATTAAGAAATCGTGAAATTGATTTTTGTATTACTTTCCCACCGTTAGAAGAGGAGGGAATAAAAGGAAAATCCTTTCTCACTGAAGAAATATTATTAGCTGTTCCTTCTACACACCAATTTGCTAATCGAAAAAGCATCCATCTGCATGAACTGGCAGATGATTCATTTATTAATATAAAAGAAGGGAATCCTTTTCGAGCAATGACGGACTCTTTTTGTAAAGAAGCAGGTTTTACGCCGAATATAGTTTGTGAAGTTGACGAACTTTCTGCCATCAGTCATTTCCTTCGCACAGGTATTGGTGTTGCCTTTTTACCGGAAACCTTCTTTGAAGATAATAATCCACCATTCCAGCTAGTGCATATCGATAAACCCGTATATCAGCGAACCTATCAAATCGCATGGCTTGAAGACCGTTATCTATCCAAGGCAGCTTGTACATTTCGAGATTATGTAGTTGATTACTTTAACGAATCTTAAAAAGTACAGGATATGATGTCATTTGTCCGCGAGATAGTGTGTGTTGTTGGCGAGAAATCTAAACTTATCTCGTGAAGAGAGGCACTTATCTCGCGAACAGAATAGTTTTATCCTTTAACTGATCCGATTAATACACCTTTTTCAAAGTATTTCTGAATAAATGGATACAGGATTAACACAGGCAGGGAGGATACTATGATGACACCATATTTAACCTGGTCGGCATAACGTTGAGCATAACCTCCACCAGTTCCGCCACTTCCTGCACCTTCCGCAAACACCTGATTAGATAGCAGGATATCCCTCAAAACAATCTGTAAGGGCTGCAAGTTATAATCTCGGATATAAATTAACCCTGTAAAGAAGTCATTCCAATGCCATACCAGGTAGTAAAGACCGATTACTGCGGTAACAGCCTTGGACAATGGTAAAACAATGGTAGAGAAAAACTTAAAATGCGAACAGCCATCCATTGTTGCTGCTTCAAACATTTCGTGCGGGATGTTGTTCTCAAAGAATGTTCTCGTAATAATTAAATTAAAGACATTCACCGTAAGCGGATTAAAGATAAACACCCATGGCGTATCTAATAAACTTAAATCTCTCATTAGCATATAAGTAGGGATAAGCCCACCATTAAAAAACATCGTGAAGATAAAGAAAAACATTAAAAATCTTCTAGCTTTAAACTCATGACGAGACAATACATATGCTGCCGGTAACGTTAATAGCAAATTAATAAATGTCCCAAAAAGAGCGTAAAACAAAGTATTACGATACCCGATCCAAACTCTTGAATCTGCAAAGATTTGTTCATATCCAAATAAACTAAATCCCTTTGGAAGAAAAAGAACTCTTCCAGTAGAAACATAAGTAGGGTCACTAATCGATGCTATGATAATAAAATAAATCGGATAGGCCACAATAAAAAACATTAATATACATATCGCCACCACTGTAACATCGAATAGTAAATCTGTCGGTTTTTTATTTCTAATTCTATTCATTGTGATAGAAGGCATTACTCTTCCTCCTTCAAATTAATATGAGCTACTAGACTTACCATAGACTGATCCGGGCCACTTTCTTCGCAATGGTGTTAACAATAACTAACATCATAAAATTAATGAATGTATTGAATAAACCAATCGCCGCGGCATAACTAAATTGATTGGATACAATACCAGTTTTATAAACATACGTTTCAATTACTTCTGATATTGGTAAATTGAGAGAGTTCTGCATTAGGAATATTTTTTCAAATCCTGTACTAATCACTGTTCCCATATTAAGTATTAATAAAATAATGATGGTCGGGATAATAGCCGGTATCTCCACATTCTTAATAATTTGCCATTTGTTCGCTCCATCAATTTTTGCTGCATCATATAGCTGTGGATCAACAGCGGCTAATGCTGCCAGATAAATAATACTGTTCCACCCGACATGTTGCCACACATCTGACAATACATAGATTGGAACAAATGCATTTACAGATGCTAACAAGTTCCCTTCCACACCTAGCTTTGCTAATAGTAAACCGAGAACTCCGGTATTTGGAGATAACATTACATTTAATAAACCTACTAATACAACGATGGAAATGAAATGAGGTAAATAAACGGTTGTTTGTAAAATTCGTTTCCCTCTTTTCCATCTGATTTGGTTTACTAATAGAGCGAGGGCAATTGGTGCCGGGAAACCAACAAGAATTGTCGTTACACTAATTAGTAACGTGTTACGGATCAGATCCCAAAAAAGATGACTATTAATAAATTGTTCAAAATATTTAAGTCCTGCCCATTCTCCACCCGTCAAACCAGCAGTGAAATCATATTCCCGAAATGCTAATTGAATACCATACATCGGAATATAGTTAAATATAATTACACAGATGATTGCAGGTAGAATCATAAGCCACAATTGATAATCTCTTCTTAACGTATTAAGAACGGTTGCTTTTTTCGCCTTGGGCAAAGTTTCCGTATTAGTTCCTTGGATCAAGGCCATGATATGACTCTCCTTTTTTTAGAGAGATATCAGCTGTTGGACTAATATCTCTCCTTCTAGTTTTCTAGTTTAATTGTTCGTTGTAATCATCATAGTAACCTTGGATAATCTCGATATTTGATGGTAAGCCCATCTGTTCTACTTGTTGCAAATAGCTATCCCATTCATCTTCAACACCACCTGAGGTGATCCACTCACCAAATTTGGAAATGGCAATATTCATGAAGTCTGTATTAACGAGAGTCATTTGATTGTGATCCTCTTCTGAATATTTCAGCATCATTCCCGGAAACACATCATTTTCACGATCAAGTGATTCGAATAAGGCATTAAATGGAGCTTGTTGTTCATCTACTGCCTGCATATCCACAGGTAACTCCACGTCTAATTCATCCGAAATAAACATCGGTCCGTTATCTGCCCAAGTAGAAGTCCATTTCCATGTACCTGGATCCATTTCTTCATCTTGTGGTTCAAGGATTTTGTAAGAGTTTTCCCCAGTCTCTTCAATATTGGGGCCGATAGAACCAAATAACACTTGTAGACTAACTTCAGGGTCGTATAGTTCATTGATAAACTTCATGGCGGCTTCTTTATTACTTGTCGCTGATGACATTTGGATAAAGTTAACGCCAAAGTTCAATTCATTATAGTCATAAGACCAGCTTACTTCCCCATCATAATCCGCAGATACCTTCATCGGATCGAACGTTTCATATTGATCTGAAACGTCTAAACCGAACCTGTCGGTTCTTTCCCAACCGAATGTATAACCTATTTTGGCTTCATCACCATCACCACGTGCTAAAGCCTGATACTGTGAATAGTCTTGCGTAAATGCTTCATCATTTATTAAACCGTTCTCATATAATTTGTTTAAAAAGGATACAAATGTTTTGTATCTTTCATCTACAAAGAAATTCTTCACTTCACCATCTTCCAGGAAGTATCCTTGACCGCCACCACCAGTTACCGTCATGCCCATGCTGCCAAGTAACACCGTTGGATGGAAGTAACCAAAACCACCTTCACCAACTGGGGCAAAGTCCATTGGAATTTCATCATTTGGATCACCATTACCATTGGCATCCTCTTCTTTAAACGCCATTAATACATCAAACAATTCATCCCAATTCGTCGGCACATCTAATCCTAGATTCTCTAGCCATTGATTATTAATGAATTGCATAGTAGCTGTTTCCGGCCAGAACTGTTGGTACTTAGATAACCCGTAAATTTCTCCATCCGTTTGTGTTGAAAGTAATTCCGTTTCTGGGTGCTCATCAAACATTGCTTGAATGTTTGATCCATGCTCTTCTATCAGTGGTTTAAGGTTTTCAAATAAACCTGGGAATTGGGCAAAATCCGCATCTGTGATGGCATTCGGACCAACAATTATATCAGGAATATCACCACCAGCTAACATCGCACCTTTCTTTTGATCCCAGTCAGCTGTAACCTCTTCCCATTTAATTTCCACACCTGCTCGTTCTTCTACTTCTGCTAACCATTCCATGTCTTCAAGGTCTTTGGTTAATGGGTGCTTTGTAATGAGTCCTGTTAAAACAACCTTTCCATCTTCGGTTTCTTCTGGCTCATTACTTGTTTCATCATCGCTACATGCTACTAATATAAGCATCAAACAAATGGTGATAAATAATATTATTTTGTTCTTCACACCTAACTCCCCCTTAATTAATTTTATTCATCATTAAAGATCGAATTGATACGCCTATTAATTAAATCAAGTCTGACTGCTCGAAGCTAAAAACGTAGTTCAAGACATTCCTCCTTATGATCAGTATTAAATCGCTATCCCTTAATACCATCATATGAAGTTTTAAAAGCGTTTACAATCGTAAATATTTTTGAAAAGAGTAACATATTGCGTTTAATAATTAATAAATACCTTTATTATAGATAGACGATCTCCCCTCATGTAATAAGAACATTTTTGTTATCGCTTACATTATGGGGTTAAAATATAAACAAGTTAAACTAGTTTCTTGTTCGTACATGTTTTCGAACTATTGCAATAGAACTTATTTACAGTATGCCACCATTAACAGTTTGTGTGAATTCACTTTTTTTGTGAAAACATATCTTATTTTTAGATTTCCGTTAGATTTTACACTTATACAAATTTATAATAATGTTAATAATGCCTTTGATGAAAGCTTTTTAGTACATATATACTATTTTTCATCCGAAAATTATAACAAGCACATTATATTTTAGCTATATTAAATTTGTGCTTACATATTTTCTATTTAGTTAGCACCCAATTTAACTGGTAAGTTTTAGCTCTAAGAGAATTGCGCAGATAACCGTGCAAACACTTTTCTAAAGTGCAAAAAAAATCACCTGAGGACTCAACCTCAAGCGACTTTTTTCTTATTTCTGGCTTGAAATGTGTGCGGATGCGATTAATTCGCGTATTGCAGCTTTGTCATCCTTATATAACGAATCAACAATTTTACTTCCGACTACAACTCCATCACAATGCTCTGTTAATGAACGCACATGCTCTGGATTGGATACCCCGAAGCCTGCGAGGACTGGAACACTACTTTTTTCTCTTAGTGATTCTAAGTGAGCACCTAGATTTTCTTGGAAGGAAGAGCGTACTCCAGTAGTGCCGGTTACTGTCACAGCATAGAGAAAGCCTTCCGTGCGTTTTCCGATTTCTGCTAACCGTTCGTCCGTGCTTGTTAATGCAGCTAAACGAATGAGTGCAATTTCGTTGTTCTGTAAAGCAGGAACGATGATACCCTCTTCTTCCAGAGGTAAATCCGGAATGATTAATCCGTCGATTCCTGCTTCCGCGCAGGCTTTAGCAAAGTTCCCTATGCCATAAGTATGAATCGGATTAATATACGTCATCAGTACGATCGGGAGATTCCGCTCATCTTTACTTTCTTTTAATTTTTCTAGTACAGCACTAAGTGATACGCCGTTTGCCAATGCACGAAGACCCGCTTCTTGAATCGTTGGGCCATCTGCCACTGGATCGGAAAAGGCAATCCCTAGTTCGACGACAGTTGCACCTGCATCTTCTAAAAAGGCTAACTGTTCATCCAGTTGATCTAATCCACCATCACCTGCCATGATATAAGGTACAAAGGCTTTATCACCACGTTTTAATACGTCATTGAATGCTTGATCTATTTTTGCCTTACCCATTTGCTTCACCACCTAATGCATCTCTCACTGTTTCGACATCTTTATCGCCACGCCCTGACAAACAAATCACCATAACCTCATCTTCGTTCATTTCCTTGGCAAGTTTCGTTGCATATGCAATGGCATGGGCACTTTCTAATGCTGGAATAATTCCTTCTGTTTTCGATAATTCCTGTAATCCTTCTAGTGCTTCTTCGTCTGTAATATCCACATAGTTGACACGGCCAATATCTCGCAAGTGACTATGCTCAGGTCCTACTCCAGGATAATCAAGACCAGCAGAAATCGAATGTGCTTCTTGAATCTGTCCATTTTCGTCTTGTAATAAATAAGTCATCGTACCGTGCAGAATACCTTTTTTTCCATAACTTAAAGTAACAGCATGTTGATCGGTATCGACACCTTTTCCACCAGCTTCAACTCCATATAGTTTCACTTTTTCATCCTCGACAAATGGATAGAACATCCCCATTGAGTTACTGCCGCCACCAATACAAGCAACGACAGCATCTGGTAGGCGGCCTTCCTTTTCATTCACTTGTTTTTTCGTTTCGGTACCAATCATGCTTTGGAAGTCACGAACGATTTGTGGGAATGGATGCGGTCCGACAACAGAACCGATAATATAATGAGTGTCCTCAACATGACTTACCCAGTAACGCAATGCTTCGTTTACGGCATCCTTTAATGTACCACTGCCTTGATCGACACTTTCGACACGAGCACCTAATAACTCCATGCGGAAGACATTAAGCTTCTGACGGCGCACATCTTCTTTCCCCATGAAAATTACACATTCTAACCCGAGCAGTGCACACACCGTAGCAGTTGCTACCCCGTGTTGACCTGCCCCTGTTTCAGCAACAACTTTTTTCTTACCCATTCGTAAGGTTAAAAGCGCTTGCCCGAGTGCATTATTAATTTTGTGAGCACCCGTATGATTTAAGTCTTCACGCTTCAAGTAAATTTTCGGACCGCCTAATTTTTTTGAAAAACGTTCTGCATAATATAGCGGTGTTTCCCTTCCAACATATTCTTTTAAATAATAATCAAATTCGTCTAAAAATTCCTCATCATGAATAGCTTCTTCATATGCTTTTTCCAATTCTAAAACGGCTGGCATTAACGTTTCGGGTACAAAACGGCCACCGTATTCCCCATAATGGCCTGTTTCATTTGGTTCATGATAGTTCGCCATTTCCATCACCTTTCTTTGCTGCATCTATAAATGCTTTTATTTTGTTTAAATCCTTCTCATCATCCGTCTCAACACCACTGGAGACATCTACACCAGCAGGAGACACTTCTTTGATCGCATCTTCAATATTACCTACTTTAAGACCGCCTGCAAGCAAAATCTTTTTATTCAAAAAGTCATATTCTTTTGCTATAGACCAGTCGAACGTTTCGCCTGAACCGCCACGGTACTTACCGGCTGGGCTGTCTAATAAATAGTACGCACAGTCATAGTCTGCGATATTATCCAGATCATTCGCCTGACGCACCTCAAATGCTTTTATAACTGGTAAACCTACTTCCTGACAAAAGGCAGGCGACTCATCCCCATGTAATTGTACATAATCCAAGCCGACATCATAAGCTATTTCCTGGATTGTTTCGATGCTTTCATTGACAAAAACACCGACCTTCTTCACATGGGATGGAACAAATCGAGCCAGTTTCGATGCTTGTTCTTTTGTGACTCGTCGTTTACTTTTGGCAAACACAAATCCAATGAAATCTGCACCTGCTCCTGCAGCAGCTTGAATCGCTTCTTCATTTTGTAACCCACAAATTTTTACTTGAACCATGTTTACTCTCCTAACGGCACTCTTAAACTGTCAAATGTTTCTTTTAAATCAACAGAACGCATCATCGTTTCACCAACTAAAATCCCTTTGGCGCCAACTTTCTGCACACGTTCAACATCTGCTTTTTCCTTCATGCCACTTTCGCTGATTAATAATGTTTTAGTAGTGTCAATTTTTGCTGCCAGTCTCTCCGTTGTGGCCAGATCTACTTCAAATGTTTTCAGATCACGGTTGTTAATGCCGATAATTTGAGCACCTATTCTTTGGGCAACTGCTAATTCTTCTTCATTGTGTACCTCGAATAATATTTCCAGCCCTTTTTCATCCGCATAATTGTATAGTTCCGCAAGTCTTTGTTCAGGCAAGGCTGCTGCGATTAATAAAATCAAATTCGCACCGGCGTCATAGGCACGATCGATTTGAATTTCATCAATGATAAAATCCTTGTTTAATACTGGAATGTCCACTACTTCTCTAACCTCTTGCATATCTTCCATTGTTCCTTGGAAAAACGGCGTATCAGTTAACACCGAGATTGCACCTGCTCCACATGTTTCGTAGATACGTCCTTGTGTAGCAGGTTCGACCCCATCATTAATTAACCCTTTGGAAGGAGAAGCACGTTTCATCTCTGCTATGATACTCATTTTTTCTGCGTTCATAAAGGTATCATATAAGGAAACATTCACACGTTTTCCTTGTATTAATCCTGGGTGATAGCTATCTTTTAATTCCGCTATTTCCTTCTCTTTTTCTGCTAAAATCTTATCTAAAATAGTCATGTTACACCTCTAGTTTCATCTTATTGCTTATCGTAACAAGATTCTCTAATTTGGCTAATGCAGCACCAGAATCAATTGACTCTCGTGCTAATTCTACCCCTTTTTGCACCGTATCTGCTTTGCCATTAGCAAAAATGCCTAACCCTGCATTTAATAAAACTGTGTCACGATGTGGTCCTTTGTTGCCTTCTAATACATTGCGTAAAATCTCTGCATTTTCTTTCGCATCGCCACCTCTGATTAAATCATTTTCTACAATAGGCAAGTTCACTTCTTCTGGTTTAAGGGTGAATTTCATGATTTCACCTCGATCTAATAATACCAAATGATTCTCGCCTGCTAAAGATGCTTCATCCATATAGCCAGCACCATTTACAATCAATGCTCGTTTGCGGCCTAATTTATGCAATACACCTGCCATTGTTTCTAATGAGTCACGGCGATATGTCCCCATCAATTGAGAAGTAAGTTTAACAGGATTCGTTAATGGTCCAATCACATTAAAGATGGTCGGCACACCTAATTCTCTTCTCACTTTCATTGCACGCTTCATTGCTGGATGTACATTTGGAGCAAATAAGAAGGCAATACCATTTTGTTTTAAAATGTCATATGTTTCCGGCCGAGTGAATTCTAAAGGAACACCGAGATGCTCTAATACATCCGCACTTCCTGTTTTACTCGAAATACTACGATTACCATGTTTTGCTACGGTAATACCTGCACCTGCAATGACAAAAGCAGAAGTTGTACTAATATTAAAACTTTGTGAACCATCGCCTCCTGTGCCACAGTTATCCATTGCACCTGCAAGTTCATCCGGCAATGCAAGTGGAGAAATTTCTAACAATACATTTACTAGCCCTGTAATCTCATCCACTGTTTCCCCTTTTGTCTTCAGTGCTGCTAAAAAAGCACCAATGGCAATATCACTTGTTTCTTCTGAAAAAATAAATCTTGCAGCTTCCTCCATTTCTGTTAATGTCAAATTTTCTTTTTCCATCACTTTTTTTAAAAATGTTTTCATGCTTTTTGCCCCTTTCTAATCGACTCAAAAAAATTGTTTAGTAATTGCTTACCTTTTCCTGTTCCAATTGATTCTGGGTGAAATTGTAGTCCGTAAACAGGTAAATAGGTATGCTTTACTGCCATAATTTCTTGATCATCCATTGCCGTTGCGGTTACTAATAACTGATCAGGTATCGTATCTTTCTCAATTACTAGTGAGTGATAACGCATCACTTCTAACGGTTGCTCTAAATAATTAAAGATTTCATCGTTCTGATGACGAATCATCGAAGTTTTACCATGTTTGATCTGTCCTGCATGCGTAACAGTTGCTCCATATGCAACACCAATTGCCTGATGACCTAAACATATACCTAAAATAGGAAACTCACTAGATAGAGCTTTCACAACATCGATACAAATTCCGGCTTCTTCAGGAGTACCAGGCCCCGGTGAAAGAATAATAGCTTCGGGATTCAATTGCCTGATTTCCTCTAGTTTGATCTTGTCGTTTCGAACGACTTCGACTTGTTTTCCTAGTTCCGACATATATTGAAACAAGTTATAGGTAAAGGAATCATAGTTATCAATTAAAAGAATCATTTTTTACTAACCTCCAATAGCGATTTTGCCTTATTTAACGTTTCCTGGTATTCCGAATGTGGGTCAGAGTCATAGACGATGCCAGCTCCGGCTTGCACATATGCATGTTGGCCTTTAATTACCATCGTACGAATTGCTAACGCTAAATCGAGATCACCATTCATATTGATGTATCCGACAGCCCCTGCATAGACGCCTCGCTTTTTGTCTTCGAGATCATTAATAATTTGCATTGCTCGAATTTTCGGAGCTCCTGATACTGTTCCTGCCGGCAGTGTCGATATCAGTGCATCTAAACCTGTGTAGTTATGAGTTAATTCACCATGCACTTCTGAAACAATGTGCATAACATGTTGATAACGTTCAATCGTCATATACTTCGGTATTGTTATCGAACCAATTTCACAAACACGCCCCAGGTCATTCCGGCTCAAATCTACTAACATTTTGTGTTCTGCTAATTCTTTGTCATCTGTTAATAATTCTGTTGCTAATTGCTGATCCTCTGCTTTTGTTTTCCCCCTTGGTCTTGTACCTGCAATCGGGTTTGTGACAACATTTCGTCCGGTTGTTTTAATTAAACTCTCTGGTGAGGCTCCAAGCACAATATAATCATCAAAATCGATAAAATACATATAAGGTGATGGATTCGCTACTCTCAACCTCCGATAAAAGGTGAATGGATCGGCATCAAAGCTTGCTTTCATTCGTTGTGACAAGACTACTTGAAAAATGTCTCCATCAATTATATGTTGTTTAGCTGTTTCGACCATGTTCAAGAATGTTTCTTTTTCAATCGATGGTTCGAAGCTGACGAGTAACTCTTCATCAGGCATCGTCGGTTCTGGTGTCAAGATTTGATCCTGCAGTTGATGTAAGTTGGCTTCTAATTGGTCATCATTTCTTGAACCATCTAAATTAACCGTCATCAGCGTAACCTTTTGTTTCATATGATCAAAAACAATCACATCCTGGTAAAACATCATGTGGACATCTGGCATGTCAATTTCATCATCCAACAGTTCGCCAATGTATTCATATTGTCTAATCGCATCATAGCCAATATATCCGATTGCTCCGCTGTAAAAAGCGTATGGTAATGGGAGTTCCTCGTTGGGAATGTGTGCCTTGACTACTTCTAACGGTTTTTGCTGAATCGATTCGGTTGTTCCGTCGGTATGGTTCGTGACGGTTGTCTCCGTTGCTGATCCGATAATTTCTTTGTATGGATTTAGTCCAATGAAAGAGAAGCGACCTTTTTCATCATGACTACCGGAGCTTTCCAGTAAGAATTTTTTCTTGCCTTTGATTCTGTTGAAGATAGAGATTGGTGTGATTGTATCTCCATTTAGTTCCGTGCTTTTATAATTAACCATTTTAGTTCGACTCCTTTTTTTCAAATTTGATTATTCGAATATAAAAAACCGTCCATATACAAACTTTATTAGTCTGCATAAGGACGGTTTGGTTTACCGCGGTGCCACCTTTTGTTGAAGGGCTATTTGATGTATAGCCTTCCGCTCTTCATCCGTTAACGGGGATCAGCCGTTGCCCTGTACTATTATTTCCAAGGCACTCTCGAAGGTCCATTCCAATTTCCGTGTATACCGGATTCTCAGCATCTCCAGCTCTCTGTTATACAGGGGGAAACTATACTCTTCCTTCTCATTGATTTATTTGATTACTATTTTTCTGGACACTTTTTTCCTTTACTGGACACTTGGCTTTTCCAACAAAACAAAAAGGGTTTCCACATCCGAAAAGGACGAGGAAACCCGTGGTACCACCTTTGTTAGCTGCCCATACAGCTCACTTAATACGTCAATGGATGAATCAATCCATGAACGCTTCCCTTTTGCAACGAGTGGGTATCTCGCCAAAGCCTACTAGATAATCGTTCGGTTTGGGGCTCGGAAGTCCATTCACTTACCATGCACACTGATTCGCACCATCCATCAGCTCTCTTTAGTGCTTGAGTATAAGCTACTTCTCTTCGTCAATGCCATCACGTTTTTTAATGTTGTTACTATCATAGTACGCTCTTGATATTTTGTCAATAACTTTCCGGTTGAATTTTCAGAAAATTTATCCAATGTTAAAACTCGATAATTTCTTCCTCAATTTTCTCACCAAGATGTCGACCTGGCTGATCAACCTTTACTAGAATTCGTTCACCTTCTTGTAGTGTAATTGCTGGTTTTTCCATGTGTTCAGGAGTTAATAAGTGAACACTGTCTGCTTCTTGTAATGTCGCCGAAATCTCCGTATCGCCAACTTTTGCTATCACACGCATAAGGGGGCGTTTTTCTATTTTCACTCGACCAATGGCAAGTTTTCGCGTCTCTCCTTTTTCATTATAAACCGTGATGCTATCACCCGGTTTCAGTTCTGCTAAATATGCTGTCTTCTCATCTTCTTTGAGAACATAGTGATGAATGGCTCCACTATTTACGCGAAAAGGTCTGGCAGGGTATGTATCGGTTGTACGATTTTCCGCTAATACAAAAAAGTAGCCATGACCTGTATTTCCTAAAAGTATTCCCTCTGTCGGGGAAAGATGGTCAACTAAATCTAAACAGACCCGTGATCCCTTACCTATACTCTCAATTCGGACAACCTCTGCCTCTTGCAGGTTATTTACCAATTTTTATCCTCCATTCAAAATTTTGTGCGTTTTTCCACAGAAATTACATAGTTATTATACCGAATATCATATACAATATATGTTGGATTTACAAATTAGGAGGGGTAACATATGAGAAAATTATTAGTAGTGTTATTTCTTCTATTAATCGCATGCTTCGGTGTGATTGGATTTTCCGCTAACGAACAATCTATAAATGATGATGTAATTGAAATGGAGCAAGCAGAATAGGAGAAAATTAAAGGCTGCTGACTAGTTTAGTCAGCAGCCTTTTGTCTATTATTTTCTTTTCAAATCTACTAGATCATCTACTTTTACTGCTTGCCCTGTAGCTAAAGACTTATTTCCGGCAATACCAGTTAAAATCGAAATAGCACCATCAATATGAGAAGCAGCACGGTTGAATTCATCCTCTTTTGGTACCCCGAATAAATCATTTAACAATTCTGGGTCTCCACCACCATGGCCACCTTCTTTTTCTTCCACTTCTACTTCATATGATTCACCAAACATTGGTAACACTCGTATTACTTTCCCGCTCAGTTTTCCTTCGTCACTCTTGTTACCACCTGAATTAATATATGATTGCTCACGTACTTGTACTTCAATTCGGCCTTCTGTACCATTAAAGGCAATCTGGAAACCTTCCCATGGTAAATAGGCATTTAAGGAATAGGTTAAAATCGCTTTATTTTTATACGTTACATTCACACCTAATGTATCCTCAATATTAATACCATCACCAAACACACTTTGATCACGGTGGTATCCGTCTTCTTTTTCTGCATCTAAATACATAGATTTCAAGTGTTCATTGGATTCTAAATCAATAGCAAATGAATCTTCTTTTGCATATTCGCTTCCGTGTGCACGCTCATAAAACTTAGTCACACCACGTTCTTCGGCATTTTCTTTCCCGTAAAAGCGAAGACCTCCTGTTGCATAGACAACCTCTGGTTCCGTATTAAGCCAGAAATTAACCAGATCAAAGTGATGAGTAGATTTATGAACGAGCAAACCACCACTATTGCGCTTATCACGATGCCAACGACGGAAATAATCCGCACCATGCTGTGTATCCAGAGCCCACTCGAAGTGAACAGAATTAACTTGACCAATTACTCCGTCTCGAATTAGTTCACGAATCTTCGTATTATGTGGAGCATAACGGTAATTGAATGTTACGCGAACATTTTGACCTGTTCGTTCAATTGCATCAATAATCGCTTGTGTTTTTTCCGCATCTACTGTCATTGGTTTTTCCGTAATGGCATCACAGCCTAATTCCATTGCACGGATAATGTAGCGATGATGAGTTCGGTCCATTGATGTTACAATGACAATGTCTGGTTTCTCTGTTTCAATCATTTCATCAAATCGATCTGCTGTATACGTATTGATTTCTGAGACTCCATATTTGTCTTTTAATAGTTTGTTAGCATAGTTTAATCTTGTTTGATTGGTATCACAAAAAGCTACTAGTTCACATGTTTCCTGAAAATCACGCACCATTGCCCCATAGAAAAACTCTGCACGGCCACCGGTTCCAACTAATACATATTTTTTCTTCACTCTGAACACTCCCAATGTTATTTTGTAATCGCTTTAATAACAACGTTGTTAAAATTATAAGATATTTACCCTGAAATAGCAACTCTTAATCTGTGATTTTTTTTAATTGTTTTTGATTTTATTTGTTTTTGTATTATACACTTATAGCAATACGACCCGTTTTTTTGATAAAAAGCTATTATATTCTCGTAGCGTTCAAAGTACAAAAAAACTCCCTCGTTAAAAAACGAGAGAGTTTCTAATTACTTTACTAGTCTAATATAGTAACGTCTACTGAGCGAACGCCCCACTCGTAGGCTTCGTCTTTTGTTGGAACATGAATGTCGATTTTGTTCCCTTTGATTGCTCCACCAGTATCTCCTGCAATTGCTTCTCCGTAACCTTCCACATGTACTCTAGTTCCAAGTGGGATAACACTAGGGTCTACAGCAATTACTTTCATATTTCGATTTTCCAATAAGTCAATACCTGTAGCAGTGACACCTGAACAACCGTCACATTCAGCAGTATATGCAGTAGCTGTCACTGAAATGGTTTCACCACTCTGCTCAGAAGAGTCTTCACTTGGTGTATTGGATTGTTTTTCAATCTTAGGCTCAGAAGCTTCTGGCGTTTCTTCTGTTTTGTTTACTTCCTGTGCTTCCTCTGTTTGATTTACTTCCTGAGTTTCCTCTTCTGGACTTGCTTCAGACTTATCTTTGTCTACTTCCTTGATGGTTAATTTTTCATCAATAATTATTAAATCTGTTTCGAGGTTATTCCATTCTTTTAAATCGCTAACTGTTACATCATGTTCCACAGCGATTTCACTTAATGAATCTCCTCTTTCTACGTTGTAAGTAATTTCTCTATCTATCTCTAAAATTTGTTTTGGAAAAATCAAGTCTGAATCTAGTTTGTTAATCTCCTTTAAATCTGCAACTGTTGTATTATGTTCTTGTGCAATGTCCCACAAACTATCTCCTTTTTCTACCTCGTATTCTGCTGCCGAAATTGGTAGTACAAAGAAGAAACTAGTTGTAACAAAACCTACTGACACTAAAAACTTTCGCATCATAGTTGCCTCCTTTCAATGTTGACAAGCACCACTATATCACAACGAATATACGCTGTGGTTACAGCCAATTTAAGAGTCTGTAACAAAATTTACGATATTACAAAGGCTTGTCACATTTGTCATTATGGGGCAACAATGATAGATTTTATACGTCATTTCGTAATATTTTTCTATCTTTATACTTTTTTTAAATCTATCATTATTCGATTATGCGAAAATGACTATTAGATTTTGGTATTAATTCGTTCCTCTTCAGTAGATCATCAGCAATCAATTCTGTCATATCTATTGGTATATCTTTCACCACTTCTTTATTTTTAAACATATGATAGTCTCCACCACCACTAGCACGATAATTATTCATAACGACTTGAAATTCTTGACTTAACTCAAGTGGCTGACCTTGGTATTCTAATGTAATCACTCGTTCACCAATTGGATTTGACACTTTTACTTCATAGTAAATTCCTTGCCACATATCATAGTTATAAGGTTGAGGTTTTGGCTCTAAATAAGATGGGTTAATGACTATTTCTTTGTTTTCCAGTTGAAAATAACTAGCGGATTTTTCTAACGCTTCTTTTATATCATGACCTGTGATTTTCAGTACTTTCAGTGTATTGGGATAAATATAATTACTTACAATATCTCTCATCGTTACTTGCTTCGGAAAACCCGGTGACTGATCGTGAAATAACGCCGTACAGGAAATATCCACTTCTGCTATATTCATCTGTAATTGATTGATATAGTTAATAAAAGGGTGTCCGTTTAACCGCACTTTCATGGGATCGCATATTTCCATATCCCCCTTCACAGTTGTAATGGTTTGATCTAAAAAGGCTTGGACAGCTCTTTCATCCTCTACTATGCTATTTTCCACTTGCCGATCTATTTCCGTCTGTTCATCTACATAATGCAAGGTAGAAGTAATCGATTGTATCCTTTGATCGATTGTTAATGTTATTTCTGCGATCGCCTGACCATTATTCCCAGGTTGAACAACTGTTACCCCATTAATCTGTTCTGTCAAAAATCGATGCTGGTGACCTGTAATTAATATATCTATCCCCTCTACTTCCTGACAGATTTGATAACCTTGGTTTTCTCCTGTGAAGTCTTCCGTTGGCTCCCCTGTTTTGGGATCACGTTCTAATCCACCGTGGTAACTAACAATCATCACATCAGGTGCTTCGGTTTCACGGATTTTTGCTACCCATTTCTTTGCTGACTGACACGCGTCTTCAAAAGTAAGATCTTCTATATGATTAGGATCCTCCCAATTTGGGATGTAATGTGTCGTTAATCCTAATATGGCAAATCGTATACCCGCTATTTTTTTGATGATATAAGGCTTGCCTAAGAATGGCTGCTTCGTTTTTTTATCGATAATGTTAGCAGATAACCAAGGGAAATCAGATACTTCTACTGCCTCTTGTAAATAATGCAATCCATAATTAAATTCATGATTCCCTATTACCGCAAGATCATAATTTAATTGATTAGCAATATTAATCATCGGGCTAGGTTGATCTGGTTGTTTCTTGGCAAAATAATATGTAAATGGACTTCCTTGAATAAAGTCTCCGTTATCTATTAATATGGTATCGTATTTTCTCCTTATTTCTTTCAAAATAGAAGCTGTTTTTGCTAAACCCATTTGTGTTTCTTGATTATTGCGATAATTTGTTGGCATGATATAACCGTGCACATCACTTGTAACACCAATCGAAACTGTCTTCATTTAAACTCCTCCTCTGAACCTTATTATCTATCATTATAACGTTATATAATAGAATCAGGAAAAACTTTACATGATCTTAACTGAGACTTAACACCACCTTTTCATTTATTTGATATAGTTAAAGTGTTCCAAATTGAGCAATGCTGCAAAGATTGCTTTCTCACAAAATGATAGCCCCTTTTTCTTTTGGCCGATGAGATACCTCATCGGCTTTTCTTTTTTCATTCAATAGAATATATTTGTCCCTAAACAGCACAAACCACCTGTCTAGATTTAATGATCTGATTCGCAGTAGATACAAACTGCGAAGTTGTGAAAATTTGACTTGGTGTTGCTTCCTCCCATTCTGATTTAAGGTGAGTGCTAGCATTCGCTACGGCAGAATACTTCGCTTTCCGTGGGCACGGCCTCAGCCTCCTCAAAAAGCAAAGTGCGCTTTTCTGTGGGGTCTTCAGCTCGCGCTGTTCCCACAGGAGTCTGCGTATTCTGCCTCCGCTAATTTTGGAGTTCTGATTGTTGAAAGAAATGGACTCATGGAACTATATTCTTGGAACTTTCTATCACTTTATTAGAACACTATTCAAAGCTGCGGAAAAATGCGACACTCCTGTGGGAAAGGAACAGTCTGAAGACCCCGCAGTGAGCGTTCTTTGCTCGCGAGGAGGCTGAAGCGTTCCCCACGGAAAGGGAGTGTTTTTCCGCAGCGTCGGACTAGGACTCATCTCAAATAGAATGGGAGGAAGGAACACAAAAGTTACTTCGCAGTTTATGGATTCTGTTCTCCACTTTTTCCCTTTGCAACAAAAAAACGCATCGGAATCCAATGCATCCAATGCGTTTTACTCTATAATGGTGATTCTTTCTTTGGCTGACTTTCTTGGAACTGGAGATTGGTTTTTGGCTGGGTAGCCTACTTGTATTTGTCCGACTACTCTTTCATCATCTTTTAAGCCAATCAATTCTGCTGTTTCTTCACAGAAAGCCAGTTTTCCTGTTTTCCAAAACGTACTTAACCCTTTTTCCCATGCTAATAAACTAAAGTTCTGAATTAAACAACTGGAAGAAGCATAATCCTCTTCTCTTAATTTTTCTTGTGGATGTAGTGTATTAACTACAAAAAAGATAAATGGTACATTCATGATTTTATGATAAGCATTATCGCTCACTATTTTTAATTCTTCATCTGAATTACTGTTAGTTTTTGACACCGCCACTTGACGGTTAATCTCCGCTAACTTTTCTTTTGCTTCGCCTTGTATAAAAACAAAACGCCATGGTTCCGTCATTTTATGATTAGGCACCCATATAGCTGTTTCTAATAATTCTTCTATTAAAAATCCTGGAACCTCTTTATCCTGATAAGCAGATATCGAGCGACGTTCTTTTATGAGTTGTTGTAAGTTCATGAAGACGCCCTCCCTTGTTATTGATAATCATTTTCAACTAAGATTTATCATATCATATTTGTTAAAGGAGTCAAGTTATCTAAACTTTTATACCATAATTTTCAAAATGTACTTGAAATTGGTTTCTTGTTATTGTAAAATACTAACATATGTTACTAACTAAATAGCTTTTTCTTATCCAGAGAGGTGGAGGGACTGGCCTTACGATACCTCAGCAACCGTCTTTAATTGACAAGGTGCTAAATCCAGCAAGCATTATGTGCTTGAAAGATGAGAGTCTTTACTAATGAATCTCCGTCTTTCTATAGCCGGGGATTTTTTATTTTATACAGAAGAGAGGTGAAACTTAATGTCTGACTTAATCACTCATTTACAAAACAGGTTAATAGTCGCTGATGGAGCAATGGGGACTTTACTATACTCCCACGGTGTTGATCGATGTTTCGAATCTTACAACACCACTCATCCCGATGAAATCCTCCATGTTCATCAAACTTATCTTGATGCTGGAGCAGAAGTTATTCAGACCAACACTTATGGAGCGAACTATATCAAATTGTCTCGCTTTGGTTTAGAAGACCAAGTACATCAATTGAATACCAAAGCGGTTCAGCTCGCCAAGACTGCTGCTGAAGACCGAGCATTTGTATTAGGAACAATCGGAGGAATTAGAGGGGTTCAAAAATTAATAACTTCCAAAAAAGAGATTATCCGCAGCTTTAAAGAACAACTATTCTCACTATTACTAGAAGGTGTGGATGGCATTTTACTGGAAACATACTATGACTTTGAAGAAATAAAACAAGTGTTAGAGATTGCTAGACAAGAAACAGATCTACCTATCATTGCGAATGTTTCCATGCACGAACCTGGCGTGATGGAAAATGGGATCCAGCTTGCAGTGGCCCTCCAAAAATTAGAAGAGATTGGCGCAGACGTTGTAGGAGTGAACTGCCATTTAGGTCCTCACTATATGATCAAAGCACTAGAGTCTGTCCCACTTCTTGAAAAGGCCTTATTAGCAGCATATCCGAATGCAAGTCTTCCTGCTTATCAAAACGGGAAACTAGTTTACAACCAATATAGCCACTACTTTGAAAGATGTGCGAAGGATTTCCGCGATCAAGGTGTGCGCTTACTAGGTGGATGTTGTGGTACAACACCGGAACATATCCGAGCACTCAAAGAGGGTATTGCCGACTTAGAGCCTATTAAAGAAAAAGAAATCAAACAAGTAACATTTACCCAAAACACAAATGACCAGCAACCTCCACTACGAACAACGCTTGCAGATAAGGCTCGAAAACGACATACCGTTATTGTGGAACTAGACGCACCAAAACATCTGGACACAGAATCCTTCATGAATGGTGCATTTGCATTGGAGAATGCTGGGGTGGATGCCATTACCTTAGCTGATAACTCCTTGGCTACTCCACGTATTAGTAATCTCGCAATGGCCATGAAAATGAAGCAAGCAGGTTGTCACGCAACACCACTTATCCATTTAACGTGTCGTGACCGAAATTTAATTGGGCTTCAATCCCATTTAATGGGACTGCATACACTAGGCTTTCATGAAATTCTAGCCATTACTGGAGATCCGACACGAATTGGTGGTTTTCCAGGTGCATCATCTGTTTTTGATGTGACATCTTTTGAACTAACAAAACTTATTAAACAACAGTCTAACCAAGGGCTTTCTTTTTCTGGTCGTTCTTTAAAAACAAACACCCAGTTTCAAGTAGCTGCTGCATTTAATCCTAATGTAGCTAATCTCGATAAAGCAGTAAAAAGAATGGAACGGAAAATAAAGCATGGTGCGGACTACTTTTTGACTCAGCCTATTTTCAATCATGAGCAAATTATCGAATTACATCGACTTACTAAACATATTGATAAACCCATTTTCATTGGGATTATGCCACTCACTTCCCATCGGAATGCAGAATTTCTTCATCATGAAGTGCCAGGCATGAAACTGTCCGATGAAGTTCGAACAAGAATGCAGCATCATGATAATCGCCAAGATAGTTTACAAGAGGGTATCCAAATCTCCAAGGAATTAATCAAGACGGCTATGAACTATTTTAATGGCATTTATATTATCACACCGTTTATGCACTATCCGTTAACAGTGGAACTCACGAAGTATGTTCATCAACAAGCTAAGTTAGTAACAAAAATATAAAATTAAAAGGAGTTTTTACACGATGACTACGATTTTCAGTGCCAATTTAGGTTACCCACGTATAGGAGAAAAAAGAGAATGGAAAAAATCAATTGAAGCATTTTGGCAAGGAGATATTACCGATAAATCACTGAAAGAACAAACAAAAAAACTACGCTTAAACAATTTGAAGAAGCAAAAGGAACAAGGCATTGATTTTATTCCTGTAGGGGACTTTTCATTTTATGATCATATATTAGATACGGCCGTTTCTTTCAATATTATACCGGAACGTTTTAATCATCATAACCCAACAGACTTGTCTAGCTATTTCGCCATTGCCCGTGGTGAAACGAATGCGGTAGCAGCTGAAATGACAAAATGGTTTAATACGAATTATCACTATATCGTGCCGGAACTAAAAGGAACTACACCAACATTAATCGAGAACCGGGCATTATACTATTATGAAGAAGCAAAAGAAGAATTGAACATTGATGGAAAGCCTGTTATTGTCGGACCAGTCACATTTGTGAAACTTGCAAAAGGCTATCAAGAAAGCGAATTGGAAAGCTGGGTTAACCGATTGCTGCCATTGTATCAACAAATCCTTAGCGAGTTAGCGACGGCTGGAGCCAGTTGGGTGCAGATAGATGAGCCAATTTTAGGCACCAATCTCTCCGAGAAGGAAATACAACTTGTAGAGCAAGTTTACCAAACGATCGATAACAATGTATCAGGTATTCAAATTATTTTACAAACTTATTTTGAGACTGTTCAACATTATGAGCGAATTACAGCTCTACCGGTAAAAGGAATTGGCTTAGACTTTGTTCATGGCGATAATTTAGCCTTAATCAAAAAGTTTGGTTTTCCTTCTGATAAAGTTTTAGGCGCAGGTATTATCAATGGACGTAATGTATGGCGCGCGGACTTAGATGAAAAATATCAACTTTTACAAGATATCCAACAAGCAGCAAACCCAAAAACATTGATTGTACAACCGTCCTGTTCTCTATTGCATGTGCCTGTGACAAAACACTTAGAGGAAAAACTTGATCCTGTTGTAAAAGACGGCTTAAGCTTTGCCAACGAGAAATTAGAAGAGCTGCAAATCTTAACAACCGCTTTACAAGAAGGAAAACAGTCTGTAGAAAATGCTTTCGAAGCTAGCAAACAAGCTATTTCCAACTTAAATCAATCCGATTACCGCAGTCAAACACCTGCAGTTGCCAAAACAGATGCTAAACGCGAAATTCCTTTTGCTGAAAGGAAGAAACGTCAACAGGCGACATTAAAATTGCCATTACTACCTACTACAACGATAGGAAGTTTGCCGCAAACAAATGAGGTAAAACGAACAAGAACAAAGTGGCGTAAAGGTGATATTTCCGACCAGCAATATAATGAATTTGTTGAAGATGAAACGAGAAGATGGATTCAAATTCAGGAAGATCTAGATTTAGATGTACTCGTTCACGGAGAATTCGAGCGAACAGATATGGTTGAATATTTTGGAGAAAAATTAAAAGGCTTTGCCGTAACTGAATTTGGTTGGGTTCAATCCTATGGTTCACGTTGTGTCAAACCACCTTTATTAGTCGGAAATGTCGAGTGGGAAAAAGCCATTACGGTAAAAGAAATTGCCTATGCTCAATCTTTAACCGATAAGCCTGTCAAAGGGATGTTAACCGGACCTGTTACGATCTTAAACTGGTCATTTGTTCACGAAGGATTACCTCGGTTCACGGTACAAGACCAAATTGCCTTAGCTCTCGAAAAGGAAGTATTGGCACTCGAAGAAACAGGTATTAACATTATACAAGTAGATGAACCTGCATTACGAGAAGGTTTACCACTGGATCGGTTAAAATGGCCAGCTTATTTTGATGCTGCGGTAAATGCTTTTCAACTTGCAACGTCAACAGTAAAACCAGAAACACAAATCCATACCCATATGTGCTACTCTGAATTCGGGGAAATTTATGAAGCTATTGATGGATTAGACGCTGATGTGATTTCCATCGAAACTTCTCGAAGTCACGGAGAAATGGTTGAAACTTTTGAAAAAAATGACTATAAAAAGGATATCGGGCTTGGCGTCTATGACATTCACAGCCCACGTGTTCCGACTTTGCAAGAACTTGAAGCAAACATCCAACGTGCCCTGGAAACTATCGATGTCGAACAATTCTGGATCAACCCAGACTGCGGACTGAAAACAAGAAGAGAAGCTGAAACCATTGCCGCTTTGGAAAAAATGGTGGAAGCAGCTAAGAAAGTAAGAAAACAGTATACCACTATTAATCAACACTAATATGTAAGAAAAGTACTTTCCCCAAGCTGGCTTTCAGTGGGAGGTGCTGTTCCAAGGAAGAGGACATTGATCCCAAAAGAATAACTTGGCTTATCGCCAAGCACTTAAAAAATGGCTACATTCAACATTTTGCTGAATGTAGCCATTTTATATGCCATTTTTATATTTTCTTCAGGAATAAGTGTGATCCAGAATCTGATTGATGCCCTGATAAGGTTGGAACTGTGTAAAACCAATATGGTGTACTTAAACTACCTCAACCAGATTCAATTTACTCGTACATGCTAATATACAGGAACCTTAAAGAAGAAATTACATAATCTCTGTATGAACGTCCTAATTATAGAAACAATAAGATATGATGTCGAATAGTGTAGATAAGTACAGGAGGGCATTTTATGAAATACAAGGAGTATTGGGACCAGATATATGAAAAGAATGAAGAGTTAAATTCGATAATATCTTCTTATTGGAGTAATTACTCCGATATGGGAACATGGCAGTTTTGGGTTGTAGTTTCCTTATTGATATTCCCCCTATTCTTGCTCTACTTTACAGTAGACAGAAAAAGAATGTTTGAGTTGTTTTTCTTTGGATACACAGTTCATATGCTTTGGACATACGTTGATATTATACTCGAAAGGTACGGTTATTTCGTTCACACATATTTTCTCACACCAGTATTGCCAATGGCACTAAATATGACTGCTTCTGCACTTCCAGTAGGCTTCTTACTTATATATCAATATTGTACAAATAATAAGAAAAACTTCTATTTGTATACTATAATATTAAGTGTGGTGTTTGCATTTGGTTTTGCAAGCTTAGAAGCCCATTTTGGGTTGTTAAAATTTAATAAAGGAATGAATCAATTTTATGTTTTCCTCATCGATATAGTAATAGCATTTATTTCTTTTTGGTTTACAAAATTCATTAGAAGGATCGTAAATATGCCAAAATAGTTATTTAATTTGCGGGAGCTTTTGTTGCAATGAAGGAGCGCTTTTCCATGGCGCTCCTTTTGTTAACTACATAGGTATTGTGTATTCACGACTTATGCCGTTGTTTATTAGACGTTGTAGCTCTTTTACTATACGGGACAGGCGGCTTAAGACTTTACCGTAAGTTGCACCTAAATATTGTTGCAATTTACCGATTGTTTCAGGACCTATTAAACCTACTTTAGCAACAGCATTTTGTATAAGCAAGATAGAACTATATTTGATATTGCTGATACCATATCCCAATTAGTTCCTTCCATTTAACACAATGGCAAACTAGATTTTCCAGGAATAAATCCCATTTTCGTTATCAGATTAATTTTCTTTTGCGAATCATCAGTAGTAACCCAAATGCGATTACTGCAATTCCTGCTAGTAAGTAATTAAACATGGACGTAGCAGTATCTGGCAGTACATTGTTTTGGTTGGATGTGCTTTCTGATTTAGATTGATCTTTTGGTTCATTAGCATTATCATCATTTTTTACTTCGCCGCCAGAGTTTCCGTCACTGTTATTGGTGGCATTTCCTTTTGTATTTCCATCGCTGTTATCTGTTCCGTCTTCTCCATTGTTTTCACCATTATTATCTGATCCTTCTCCACCAGAGTTATCGCCATCATTATCTGGTTCATCTTCACTAGCTTCCAATACAGTAAAAGTCGAGAAGTGAGAAGTTGTGGCCATTACAACACCATCTTGATATTCACCACCAATTTCTTCCCATTCACCAGTCTCTTCATTTAGATAGAAAATTTTTAGAATATCCGTATTGTCAGGATTTTCGTCATCGATATCAAAGGCTAATTGAACACCGTCTGTTTCAGAAAAATCACTTATTACATTTTCACCTTCAACCAGAGTGAAATCATAAACAGCACTTTTTGCACCTTCTACATCTGCAAGCTTTTCGATGATGATAGTGACATCCTGTTCCCCACTAAATATTGCTGCTGGAAAATCTAGTGCTACATCATTTTTTTTTACAGATAAAACGGCATTTTTAGCTTTTAATTTTGCTAATTGTGACTGTGTTACGGTAATTTCTAATGGTTGGCTTTCATCTATATCTTCTACTTCCGTAAAGTCGACCGTAGCTTTACCATTTGCAGCTACATGATCAAAAATAGCATCTTTTACTATTGCCTTATTCCCAGCAACATCTGGCAATGTCACTTTCGGCACAGCAGAGATACGACCTTCTGTTCCATAAGCCAATGGGTTATCTTCCGTTGTCTCTAATGAAATAATATAATTTTCGAGTGCTTCTACATCAACCGGTCCTTCTTCTCGCTCAGAATCTATTGATCCAAATACGCCTCCGGAAGCTAAATAGCTATTTGTTGTTAATGTATAGGTATCTTTCTTTTTAACCTTCTTACCATTTGGAAGTGTTATGGATATCACCTTATTTGCAGCTTTATTATAGCGATATTGGAATCCAGACACACTATAATCCGAACCGTTATCAGAAAGCTGTGCATTTAATATCTCTTCTAATTCAGCACCTGTCACTTCCATTTTCACCAATGTATTGCCATGAGTGAGTATCTTTTCTAATGACGATGTTGTGATCGGTCCTACTAATAATGAAGAACTAATTCCTCCACCATTTGTCACAGCAAAATCACTGTCCATTTCCATTCTCATACTATCCGTAATTAAATTACCTAGACCATGATCGATGCCATTCGTATAACTGCCGACTAAATCTTGGGCATTATAGCCGATCGCTTCGTCTTCATCATCCATGTCTGGAAGTTCATCAGTTTGAGCAATACGTCCCTCTGATCCAATCACTAATGGGTTATCTTCAGACGTATCTAAATACTTGATGTAGTCTACTGCAGCATCGACATCGACTGGACCCATCACTGGATTGTTACCTAGGTTGCTAATAGGACCATCCTGTGTACCAATATAATTGTTCGTTGCTAATACATACGTCTCTTCTGGATCGATCGGTGATCCATCCGGGAAGGTAATATCTACTACATGCTGATAATCATAATTGTATGTGTAATGTAAACCGGACACACTATAGTCTGAACCATATCCTGATAAGTTATCGTTTAAGATTGGAATTAAGTCTTTTCCTTTGATTTCCAATGACATCACACTATTAGCAAAAGGTAAAATATTAAATACTTCACCCCAAGTAATTGGGCCGACGTTTAATGAGTCACGGATGCCACCACCATTATGCATAGCAAAGTCAGCATCCATTACCCATTTCATGCCATCTGCTATTAAATTACCTAAACCGTGATCCCCATCATTCGTGTATTGACCTGTTAATTCCTGTGCATTATAACCGATTTCTTCATTCACGATCGATTCGATTTCTGACTCATATTTATGAAGAATACTTTCAACAGCTGGTTCAGGCTGATAATCGTCTTGTTTTACAAATACGACCTCTGATTCTACATCAATAATATCTTTTGTTTCACGATCAATTTGAATATCGACATCAGCAAAAGCTTTTCCATATTCAGATGCTTGAATAATCCACTTTTCATCGACAACCGCATCCACTACCTGATGGTTATGGGCTGCAAAAATAATGTCTACTGCATCATCGGTATTTTTAGCTAAATCTGCTGCCGCTCCTGTAGCAGATGAGCCGGATTGTGTTGCCGGCATATGCGCAAGAACAACAATAGCCTCAACACCTTGTTCCTGTAATTCATCGACTGCATCATTAACCGCTTCTGTTTCATCCGTAAATGCCACATTTTCTAGGGAAGATGGCATAACCATGTTCATTGTTTCTTGTGTATTCACACCGATAAAACCAATTTCCACACCATCGATTTCTTGTATTGCATATGGTGGTAAATAGGTTTCCCCAGTATCTTCCTCAATACAGTTGGCACAAAGCACATCAAAGTTCATCCCTTCATACCCCTCTGTACCAAGTCCTTCTGGATGATCACCACCATCAACCATCCGCTTTAATTCTTCTAACCCCTCATCAAATTCATGGTTTCCTACTGTTCCTATATCAAAGCCCATTTCATTCATCATTTCAACGGTTGGCTCGTCTTGTAGTAAACCGGAAATAGGTGAACTTCCACCAATCATATCACCGGAATGTACAAGTAAAGTGTTCTCATTTTCTTGTTCACGTTCTTTCATCGCTTGTGCTGTATAATCCATACGACCATATACAGCATCTTCACCATCAACATCTAATACATATTCCTGGTCAATCTTACCGTGTAAGTCATTCATGCTTAAAAGTTGTACTTCCAATATGTCATCAGATGGCTCTTCCCCTGCTGTTGCTGAAGAATAGCCTTGTGCTTCTGCTTCTTCAGCGCTTGCAAAGAAGATACGTTTTTCTACAGGAACATCTGCAAATTCCGTGGGTTCTACATATTCTTTAGTATCTGAGTTACCTACATAACGGTGGAAATCACCACCTTCTGTAATTGCACGATATTCAAAAGGTAACTCTGTCAATGGATTTGCAGGGTTCCAAATACCTCGTTCATTATCTATCGCTTCTTTTACCGTATCCTGATAAAGCTGATAATTATCTTCATCACCAATTGGCCAGATAAAGTAGGTTGCTGCATATCCTTCCTTTACCAGTTCCAGGTTAGTATTCACACCATCCTCATTAATGACTTCGGCTAGCAATCTACCATATTGATCAGTTGGTTCTTCACCAATTCTTAAGGTTACTTCTGAACCTTCTGGTAATAATTCCTTCAATCGATCTGTTGCATACTGACCATGTTCTTTTTGATTTTCCTCATCTGCACCATTTGCTCCAGATACACTTGTTTCGGGTGTGTCGATGTTAACAAACCGAACTCGATCCGCCCCTAAAACAGGTGTTGATAACCGAATCGTGTCACCATCTGAGACATATTCAACTGTTGACGTATATTCACCACCTGCATCCGGCGCTTCTGGCTGTTCCTCCGCTAATGATATATCACTAGCATTTCGTGGCAATAATTGATAGCTATCGTATTGACTTAAAACAGCTGTAATATCATACCATTTTCCTTCTTCTAATGACGGGACATCTAAAGTCCCTGCTATGACTCTTAAAGTAGTACTATTAAAATCACTATCTATTAATGAAATGTTGTAGCCACCGCCAGCAGGATCAGACGGAATGCTCTGAATGTAGCCTGAAACAGAAACCAATTGGCCTTCTAAAGGTTCAGCTATTGCTTCATCATTTAAATCTACTAGTGTAATAGCTGTTGGTGATGGTAATGTTTCACCACTAGCCAGTATTTCTATGTTTTGTGGTATTATCTCTGTTAATCCCCGATAAACATCTATTTCACCTGTAACCTTGATGCGATCCCCCTCGTTAAGTGTCGGGAAAGCTGATCCATCAAAAGCAAAAAGATTTATACCTGCTGTATCATCTTGTATATAAGTGGATAATTGATCACTATTTGGATCCGCTAGATTACTAGATGTTACCACACCCTCAATGGTTACGACACTACCTGTTGTTTGTTGGCGCGCATCAGCAATCGTCCGTTCACTTGGATCTTCTTCCTCTATTACATCACCATCTGCAAATAAAATACTTGATACATATTCAAGCGATTCCTGACCAGAATAGACATCCCTTGTTCCTGTTACGATAATTTTTTGTCCTAATGCTGCTTCATTTAACTCAGGACTAAATTGATCTCGCTGATCTGGTTCCAATTTTACAATAATAGATGTTGCATCCTCATTATTCTCTTCCGCAACTCTAATTGCATACTGACTATTGAAAGGGGCTACAATATACCCTTCCATTGTTACCTCTGTATCATGACTTTCTGACAAAGCATCAGATACAGAAATGGTCTCTGTCTCTTGTGCATTCACTTCTATTAAAGGTACAAATGCACTGGATAGCTGAGTAAAAACAAGTAAAAATGCTAATAATAAACTCGTTAGTTGTACTCTTGAATGGTCATTCATTCATTTTCCTCCTCTATTAGGTTATGTATCTTAACAACCTTATTCTAACAATAGAAATTGTGAATTAAATAAACCCTTCGTAAAGTGTTTGTTAACTTTTGTAACTGTACGAATAAAGTGAGACTTCTATCAGTGTGGGTTTTCTTCTCCCTCACTGATGGTTATCAAATGGCTAGCGTCCGTTATCTCTCACTTACACCTCATTGATTTTTCTAAGTCCTGAAGTGTGATTTTACGGACGATTGTTCACCGAGATAAATTATTTACATTTTTATTCTTGTAACTCATTATAAAATCACGTACAATATAGTTAATAAATTAATTTAATTAAGTCGACAAAATATTTCAAAGGGTGATAAATAAAATGGATTTAGTTGCAAAATTCCAAGATGTTTTCCAGACAAATGAACAACCAAGAGCTTTTTTTGCGCCAGGGAGAATTAATTTGATAGGTGAACACACAGATTATAATGGCGGACATGTCTTCCCTGCCGCTATTTCCTTCGGTACGTATGCATTAGCAGTACCGCGACAGGATAAAACGTTACGTCTCTATTCGGATAATTTTCCGGATAAAGGGATAATCGAAGTGTCACTTGATGACCTTTCTTACAAGAAAGAAGACGATTGGACGAATTTTCCTAAAGGGATGATGCTTTACTTCCAAGAAGAAGGATTCAACATTGATACAGGATTTGATGTGTTATTCTATGGAAATATTCCAAACGGTGCAGGTCTTTCCTCTTCTGCTTCGATTGAACTTGTAACCGGTGTTTTATTAGAAAATCTTTATCATATCGATATAGATCGTATTCAAATGGTTCGAATCGGACAAAAAGTTGAAAACGATTATATAGGTGTCAACAGTGGTATTATGGATCAATTTGCGATCGGAATGGGAAAAGAAGATCACGCCATGCTATTAGACTGCGATACATTAAACTATCAATATGCACCAATAAAATTAGAAAATCATGATATTATTATTATCAATACGAACAAAAGACGAGAACTGGCGGATTCAAAATATAATGAACGCCGCAGCCAATGTGAAGCAGCACTTGCCGACTTGCAAAAGGAGCTCCATATTAACAGCCTTGGAGAATTAACACCGGAACAATTCGAGGGAAACCGTTCATTAATCAGTGATGAAACAAACCAGAAACGTGCCAAACATGCCGTATATGAGAATGCTAGAACCATCGATGCATTGAAAAAATTAAACACTGGTGAGCTAAAAGCATTTGGAGAGCTAGTGAATCAATCCCATATTTCATTGCGTGATGACTATGAAGTAACAGGTGTGGAGCTTGATACCATTGCCGAAACTGCCTGGCAACAAAAAGGAGTCCTTGGTGCCCGAATGACAGGCGCTGGATTTGGTGGATGTGCGATAGCGATCGTTGAAAAGACAGAAGTTGAAGCTGTCAAAGCGGCTATTGACAAAGCATATCAGGAAAAAGTAGGTTACGCACCAACCTTTTATGTAGCCGCAATCGGAGACGGCGCCAAGGAAGTTGCACTTTAAAAAAAGCGGGCAAAACCCGACCATTTTACTGATTCGCAGTTGATACAAACTGCGAAGTTGTGAAAATTTGACTTGGTGTAGCTTCCTCCCATTCTGATTTAAGGTAAGTGCTAGCATTCGCTACGGCAGAATACTGCGCTTTCCATGGGCACGGCCTCAGCCTCCTCAGAAAGCAAAGTGCGCCTTCCTGCGGAGTCTTCGGACGCGTGCTGTTCCCATAGGAGTCTCCGTATTCTGCCTCCGCTGGTTCTAATGTTCTGATTGTTGAAAGAAGAAAATCTTCGGATATATAATCAAGGGACTTCTTCTCACTATTCCAAAACACTAGTCAAAGCTGCGGAAAAATGCGACACTCCTGGGGGAACAGCGCGAGCCGAAGATCCACTTTGCAAAGTGATTTTCTTTGCAAAGTTAGCTGAGGCCGTGCCCCCGGAAAGGGAGTATTTTCCGCAGCGACGGTCATGCACTCATCAACAAGAGAATGGAAGAAGGTTACTTCGCAGTTTATGGATTTTGTGAAAGTTTACTGTTTAAATATTTATTAAAGTTAGAAAGGATGATGACAATTGCGTATTTTAGTTTTAGGCGGAGCTGGTTATATTGGTTCTCACGCTGTATATCAATTAATCGATCAGGGATATGAGGTAGTCGTGATTGATAATTTATTAACAGGACACGAGGGAGCGGTTCATCCAGACGCTACTTTTTATAATGGAGATATTCGTGATATCAAATTCTTGCGCGAAGTATTTACACACGAAAAAATAGATGGGGCCCTTCACTTTTCAGCGAACTCTTTAGTCGGAGAATCCATGGAGGATCCACTAAAATATTTTGATAATAACGTTTACGGTACCCAGGTATTACTACAGGCAATGACAGAATTCGATATTAAACATATTGTCTTCTCTTCTACAGCAGCAACATATGGAGAGCCTGAGCAAGTACCAATTACAGAAACAATGGCAACAAACCCTACCAGTACGTATGGAGAAACAAAATTAACGATGGAAAAAATGATGAAATGGACTGAAGCTGCTCATGATATCCGTTTTGTATCCCTTCGTTACTTTAATGTCGCCGGTGCTCGCAGTACAGGGGAAATTGGGGAAGACCACCGTCCTGAAACACACTTGATCCCGATCGTATTGCAAGTAGCCTTAGGACAACGAGAGCACATCTCTATCTTTGGTGAGGATTACAATACTCCAGACGGCACATGTATCCGTGACTACATTCATGTCGAAGATTTAATAGATGCTCATATACTGGCACTTCAGTATTTAAAAGATGGCGGAGAAAGTAATGTCTTTAACCTGGGAAGCAGTCAAGGCTTCTCTGTAAAAGAAATCATTGATGCTGCAAGAAAAGTAACCAATCATCCGATTCCGGCAGAAGTCGCACCGAGAAGAGCAGGTGATCCTAGCACGTTAATTGCAGCATCAGATAAAGCAAAGCGTATGCTTGGCTGGAACCCGACAAGAACAGATATTGATCGCATCATAACCGATGCGTGGAATTGGCATCAAGCGAACCCAACAGGCTACAAGGAGGACTAATCATGGCGAACATCTCAAGCTTAGTGAACACATTAGTCGACAAAGCCATTGAGAAAGGTTTAATTCAGACTAGTGACCGAATTTATGCACGTAACCAAGTGTTAGGACTTCTCAATGAAGCAAGCTATCAAGAAGATGCAGAACTGCTTAACTTGGCTATCCCGGATACTTTGGAAGAATTGGCGGAACAAGCAGTGAAAAAAGGATTAATCGAAGGCTTACTTGATGAAAGCGAACAATTAACAGCCAAAATAATGGATGTTTTTATGTCAAAGCCTTCGGAAGTAAACCAAACCTTTTATCTAAAATATCAGGAGTCACCAGAACAAGCGACCGATTATTTCTATCAATTGAGTAAAGACAGTAATTATATTCAAACCAAACGCATTGCAAATAACATTCAATTCAAAACAGCATCTGATTATGGAGATTTGGATATTACGATTAATTTGTCAAAACCTGAAAAAGATCCGGAACAAATTAAGCGCGAAAAAGAAATGAAACAGGATATCGCTTATCCGAAATGTTTATTATGTGCGGAAAATGAAGGATATGTAGGACGTATCGGTCACCCGGCTCGTTCTAATCACCGGATTATTAAGGTTCCATTAGAAGGGGAAGATTGGTTTTTACAATACTCCCCATATGTTTATTACAACGAACACAGTATTCTGTTCGCGAGAGAACACCGTCCAATGAAAATTAACCGGAATTCATTTGCCCGTCTCACAGCATTTGTTGAGAAATTCCCGCATTATTTCATTGGTTCAAACGCTGACCTACCGATTGTCGGCGGAAGTATTTTATCACATGATCACTATCAAGGCGGTCGTTACACATTTGCCATGACAAATGCAGAAGAAGAATTTAGCTTTCAACTGAATACTTTTTCTGATGTGGAAGCTGTTGTGGTCAAATGGCCATTATCGGTGATTCGCATACGCCACGCTGATCGTAGCAAACTGGTAGATGTTTCTGACTACATTTTGCAAAAATGGCGAGAATACAGTGACACTGATGCAGATATTCTTGCATATACAGATGAGACGCCACATAATACCATTACACCAATCGCACGTAGACGTGGCGAATTATTCGAAATCGACCTTGTATTACGTAACAATCGTACAACAGATGAACATCCGATGGGTCTCTTCCATCCACACGAGGATGTACACCATATAAAGAAAGAAAATATTGGGCTTATTGAAGTAATGGGGCTTGCAGTACTTCCTCCCCGCTTAAAAGATGAACTGGAAACTATCAAAAAATATCTTCTTGATGAAAAGGTAACGGTTGCAGAATATCATCAGGGTTGGGTACAATCTATTCAGGATAAACATTCAAATATTACACAAGACAACGTAAACAAAATTGTAGAAGATGCATTAGGACAAAAATTTGCTCGCGTCTTGGAAGATGCTGGTGTGTATAAAACAGACCAGACAGGAAGAGATGCTTTTAAACGATTTTTGTCACACTTAAATGAAGGATAAGTAGGAGGATACGGGGTATGGAAGTAAAAACAGATGTAGTCAAAGTACAAGACCAGCAATGGAAAGAGTTTACTTTAATCAATGATAATGGAATGGCTGTTTCCATTCTTGATTTTGGTGGTATCATTACCAAGATCCTTGCACCAGATCGTGATGGAAAGTTGGAAAATGTCGTCATTGGTTTTGAAAACTATGAAGATTACCTTGAAAATCCTGGGTTTTTTGGCGCATTGGTCGGTCGTGTAGCTGGGCGTATTGAAAAGGCACAGTTTGAAGTGGATGGTAAGACTTATACACTACCAAAAAATGAAGGAGAACATCACTTGCACGGTGGTGAGCCAGGATTTCATAAATCGATCTGGAAGGTTGTTCCTTTTGAAAATAATGATGAAGTAGGATTAACATTGACACTGCAAAGTGAAGATAGTGAGAATGGTTATCCTGGAAACCTTCGCATGACGGTAACGTATACCTTGAATAATGACAATGCATTTACTATTACCTATGAAGGTGTATCTGATCAAAAAACCGTTTTAACAAGTACCAACCATTCTTATTTTAACCTTAGCGGTAATTTGCAATCAGATATTACAGATCACGAGATTACTTTAGACAGCAGTAAATTCGTCGAGTTAGATGAAGAATTAATTCCAACTGGTAATATTTTAGATGTAGATGATACGGTTTATGATTTCCGTAACGGCCGGTTAATGAAAGACGGCGTTACATCAGATTATAAGCAGAATCTTGTGGCGAATCATGGCTATGATCATTATTTTATCTTTGATCACTCCAAACAGGAAAGTGCTACAGTGCGAGAGAAAGAAAGTGGTCGCCAATTAACGGTTATTACCGACCAGCCTGGTGTTGTCATGTATACATCTAATAACCTGCCTGAGGGATTAGCGTTACGTGAACGAGAATCGGTAAGATATTTAGGCCTATGTCTCGAAACACAAGGTTCACCTGCATCGATTCATCATGAAGGCTTTCCGTCTGTCTGGTTAGATAAAGATGAAAAATATTTTGCCAAAACTACTTTTATTTTTGATATAATAGAATAAGGAAAAAGACACTCTTTTACCTAGGAGAGTGTCTTTTTTACGCTTTTTTCAATATATAGTATAATATATTTCCACAAACACTATATATTGATAATATGTACCCATTCTGATACGATATAATAGATTTAATTAGCTATTATTTTTTCACCTATATAGATAAAGGAGGCTACTACCCAATGCAATCAGCGAAAGACCGGTCATTGGCAATTAATGTCGAACAGCTGAATGAGGATATTAAAGACTTCCCACAAGTTCACCCAATTACACCTGACATGAATACAACACATAAAGGTGTATCACGACTTGTTATGCTGGACCGATATGCATTCAAAGACACAGAAAAAAAGACATTAAAAAAAGGGGACTTTGTCGTCTTAACGATTAAAGAGGACCCAAAATTCCCTGCAAGAGGTACTGGTTTTATTTTAGAAATTGATGATACAAACCGCAAAGCTCGTATTCAAGTAGATAATGATTATGTTCATGTATTAGAAAAAGATGAAGAACGTGAAACTGGTGTGATTAAACGTTCTTTGAGCATTATCGATAAACCGTTAGAAGTATATTACGAACAAATTGCAAAACGTAATGCAACAGGTCTTGCGGAAGTAGAAACAACAAAAGAGAAACAAAATGAATCGTTTGAACAGTTCTATCAGGAACTGTCCAGCTTAAACTTTGTTCCAGCAGGTCGTGTCCTTTACGGAGCAGGGTCTCACACAGATGTAACGTATTTCAATTGCTATGTAATGCCTTTTGTAAGAGATTCTCGAGAAGGTATCAGTGATCATCGTAAACAAGTAATGGAGATCATGTCCCGCGGTGGTGGTGTTGGTACCAACGGATCAACCCTTCGTCCTCGAAACGCGTTAGCAAGGGGTGTTAATGGTAAATCATCTGGCTCTGTCTCTTGGCTGGACGATATCGCCAAATTAACACACCTTGTTGAGCAAGGAGGATCAAGACGTGGTATATTTGAGTGCCTCGTCTATAAAAAAACCTCGTGAATTGCTGGGAACTCTTTAAAACTTGTTGGCTACAACGTAATCGGAAACGGTAAACGTGAAAGCTCAAAAACAACAAGTCGATAAAGACAATCAGCAGCCAAGCTCCTGTGAAATGGAGAAGGTTCAACGACCATCAAAACCACACGTTTTTCGTGGAAGGGAGTAGAGTAGGAAGCAAGTGCTTCCGAAGTGCGAGGGTATCTATAGATACAAGATATGGTCTGAACTCTAGGGTGACCTAGAGAGTTGATGTAACGAATCAACGCAACATTATTATATGGCTCAAATGATTATGTTAAACGATTGGCATCCTGATGTGCTTGAATTCATCATCTCGAAGATGCAAAACCCAAGAATATTACGTTATTTGATTGAAAATACCGAAGATGAAACGATTCAGCAATTAGCTAGTGACAAATTGAACTTCACACCACTCTCTACTGACGATGTACAACTATACCAAGGTGTTGTCAATTTTAAAAATATGCCTGGTCAAGGTGGCTTCACCGATGCCAATATTGAAAAAGCAGAAGCAGAATTACGTGATGGTGGTTCCTATTCTGTTCACAACCCTGACTTTTTAACAGGTGCGAATATTTCTGTTTGTATTACCGATGAATTTATGGAAGCTGTAGAGCAAGACCTTGATTACGAATTACGCTTCCCTGATGTCGAGAATTATACTGCAGAAGAAATGGAACACTACAACAAGCATTGGCACGAAGTTGGCGATGTTAGAGAGTGGGAAAAATTGGGTTTCGGTGTGAAAGTATATAAACACATCAAAGCAAAAGAATTATGGGACTTGATTAACGTCTGTGCCACTTATTCTGCTGAACCAGGTATTTTCTTCATTGATAATGCCAATAAGAAAACAAACGCAACTGCTTATGGACAAAAAGTAGTAGCGACAAACCCATGTGGGGAACAACCTCTCGCTCCGTTTTCTGTCTGCAATTTAGCAGCCGTTAACTTAGCAAATGTAGCTGATAAAGAGAAAAAAGCACCCGACTTTGATAAATTAAAACAAACGGTCGAAATTGGTGTGCGCATGCAAGATAATGTCATTGATTCAACCCCTTATTTCCTAGAAGAAAATCGTGTACAAGCTCTAGGTGAACGCCGTGTAGGTTTAGGTGTCATGGGTCTTCATGACTTACTGATTTATTGTGAATCAGAGTACGGCTCAAAAGAAGGTAATGAATTAGTAGATCAAATTTTCGAAACGATTGCGACAACCGCTTATCGTACATCGATTGAATTAGCAAAAGAAAAAGGTAGCTTCCCATTCTTAATTGGTGAGACAGAAGAAGAAACACGAAGCTTACGTGAAAACTTTATCTCAACTGGTTATATGCAAGATATGCCGGAAGATATTCGTGAAGGTGTTCTAAAGTACGGTATTCGCAACTCACACTTATTAACCGTGGCGCCAACAGGTTCAACAGGTACGATGGTTGGTGTTTCTACTGGACTTGAACCTTACTTCTCTTTCACCTACTATCGAAGCGGAAGATTAGGTAAATTCATCGAAGTAAAAGCAGATATTGTTCAAGAATATTTAGACAACAATCCAGATCAAGATTCTGATCATTTACCTAAATGGTTTGTAACAGCAATGAGTTTAGCACCAGAGGCACACGCCGATACACAATGTGTGATTCAGCGTTGGGTAGACAGCTCTATTTCCAAGACTGTTAATGCACCGAAAGGATATAAAGTCGAACAAGTAGAGCAAGTTTATCGTCGTTTATATCGTGGTGGCGCAAAAGGTGGTACAGTTTATGTTGACGGAAGCCGTGATTCCCAAGTCTTAACACTAAAAGCAGAGGAAAATAACTTCTCAGAACAAACCGAACTATTTGAAGATGAAGAAAAGAAAGTTGTTATCGTTGATACAGTAAACGAATTAGACAAAACAGACATGTCAGTCGGCTCGGAAGTTGGCGATACATGCCCTGTCTGCCGTAAAGGTAGCGTCGAAGATATCGGTGGCTGTAACACATGTACAAACTGTGGTGCACAACTTAAATGTGGATTGTAAATATGAAACCCGCTTCGATCTGAAGCGGGTTTTTGTGTAAGTGTCCAATAAACTTTAAAAAGTGTCCAATAAATCTCTAAAAGTGTCCAGCAAATTTATAACCTATTAGACAATGTAGTTCTTGCTAGATGGATGGGATCTTCATTAGATGAAAAAGGTACAAGACGAATCGCAAATTCAAAGTCCTGTGCGCGCAATTCATATTTCTCTAAAACATCTGGTCCACAACTTGCAGAACCTAATCCATGCTGTTGATAGTCAAGGTTTAGCGTAAGCTGATCCTGTTTGATTAGCTCATGTGTATGTCTTGCCTGATCGATATTTTCCATATCATAACGCTGCACACTAAAATCAAAGGTTGGCTTCCCTGTTACTAGCAGTCCAGTACCCGATTCACGGGAAAGGGACATCCATTTTACTTGATGACGATTACCATTCTCTTGTGGTACAGAATAATTGGTAAATAGCTGATCGACAGTACCTTGCCAAACGCCAAAGCGGTTAGCTTCATTACTATCGACATAAGCTTCACCAGGCCCTCTACCATTCCACTTCACATGATCAAGCGCTTCTTCCACTTTCATTTGCAAGCCAATTCGTGGGAAAGTATTCGGTGTATCTCCATCTAATTGACCTTTGACCATAACCTGAACGTCTCCACTGGCATAGACATCATAGATATAAGTTGTTAAGACAGACCATGCTAATTTAGGTGGTGCAATTCTTACTTTTGCTATAACTTGTACTTGTTTCTTGTCATCCGAAATCTGATAGCTAAAATCATCAAGTCGGTGCTGTAACCAGTGCAAACCATATTTTTGCCAATATGTTTTATTGCTGACCGGTTTCCATTGATTCGTCTCATAAATATCATTGTCAATCAATGCACGCCAAAAATTTAATTTCGGTGTGCCTTCGAGTACCTTTTCTCCAAGGAAGCTCCACTGCTCCATAAGACCGGTAATCTTGCTGAAAGTAATGTTGAATTCATTTCCTTGTACGTGAAATTGATTACGCCTGTTCTCCATTACCAGCGCACCGAATTGCAGACGTTCCACTGCTGGTTGTGTTGCTTTTACAGGTACTTCGAATTGTGACCACGCAATTTCATAACCGGCACTAGCCCATTCCATATCTTTTGCTAATACAGCTTTTACATGGAAAATATAATCGGTATTAGCGAGTACATTTTTAGGTTCAGAAAAATGGATAGGGATTTTCTTCGTTTCTTTAGGTTTAATTTCCGAAAGTTCTATCATTCCACTGTCTGCAATTTCGCCATCTGCTTCAACAGTCCAAACTAATTGCAGATGACCTAAATCGATGAAGTCATAGCGGTTTGTAATGCTCACTGTTTTGGCATCCCAATCAACAGCACTTATTTTCACTGGTTCTAATATCTTTTTATACTCGTTCAATGCTGGGGATGGTGTATGATCAGACATGACTAAGCCGTCCATTACAAAGTTAGAGTCATTTGGTTCATCACCAAAATCTCCTCCATAGGCAAAATATTCTTCTCCATCTTCAGTCGTCTTGCGAATACCGTGATCCATCCATTCCCATACAAAACCACCTTGTAGTCTTGGATAACGATAAAATGTTTCCCAATATTCTTTTAATGCACCTGGACTGTTCCCCATTGCATGGGCATACTCACAAACAATATGAGGTGTTTTTAGAAAATCTTTTTTTCCTAATTGTTCTAAAATCTCGATATCAGTATACATCGTTGTAAAAACATCCGAAGATACCGGGTCTTTTTCCGGATCCATATTACTGCCATTCATAATCGTGCGACATTCGCCCTCGTAATGAACAAGACGTGACGGATCGCGCTCTTTGGTCCATCGGTACATAGCATCATGATTCTGTCCGTAGCCTGATTCATTTCCTAACGACCACATGAAGATCGATGGATGATTTTTATCACGTTCCACCATGCGAATCATTCGATCAAGATAAGCTTCCTGCCATTCCGGGTTATCACTTATCAAATGAGGCTGACCAATATATTCGAAACCGTGGCACTCTAAATCGGCTTCATCAATAACATACAATCCATATTCATTACACAATTCGTAAAAACGTGGATCATTTGGATAATGGGCTGTTCTCACGGCATTAATATGATGTCGTTTCATCATTTTAATATCCTCGACCATCCAGTCAAACGGAACGGCTTTTCCTAAATCAGGATGATGATCATGGCGGTTAACCCCTTTTAATTTGATTGCTTTACCGGTCACCAGCAAGAAACCATTTTTTAATTCTATCGAGCGAAAGCCGACTTTTACTGGAATAACCTCGATTATTTGATTATCTTTTTTTAGTGTAATCATTAGCTGATATAAAGATGGATTTTCCGCACTCCATTTCAATGGAGCTTCTACCTCTATTAACTGCTCGCTTTTTTGTTGATCAATTGTTGCTTCTTGCTTCTCTATCAATGACTGGTCTGGATCAAATAACTGATATTCTATTTGATAATTTTCTGTTGGCAGTTCATTTAGAGCTGTTTCTATTTTTAACGTTGCATGACGGTAGTCTTTATCCAACTCTGTCTGAACAAAAAAGTCTTGTACATGATAGGCAGATCGAGCCAGCAAATAAACATCACGAAAAATACCGCTCAGCCACCACATATCCTGATCCTCAATGTAGCTGGCATCTGACCATTGATATACTTTCACGGCAATGGAATTCTCTCCGGTTTTTACGTAGTCGGTCACATTAAACTCTGCAGGAATTCGGCTTCCTTGACTGTATCCAACTTCTCTGCCATTGATAAAAAGATGAAAAGCACTGTCTACACCTTCAAAACGAAGAAATATTTGCTGCTTTTCCCAAGATGGATCTATATAAAAATTGCGACGGTAGATACCCGTCGGATTTTCCGTCGGGATTCTCGGAGGATCAATCGGGAATGGATATTGCTTGTTTGTATAATGCGGAATCCCGTAACCGTGCATTTGCCAGTTCGATGGTACAAGCAACTCATCCCAATCGTTGACATCACTTTCGCAAACATCATCAGGTACATGTTGAGGTGTTTCAAAATAGGCAAATTTCCATGTCCCATTTAACAACTGAAAGCGATCGGAATTGGTTCTTTGATTGGTCCAGGCTGTTTCTTGATTAGCAAAAGGAATATAGTATGACCTGGCGCTTTCTCGGTTTCGTTGTAATACGGACAGTGTTTCCCAATCTTTTGTCATCTTGCTCACTCCATTCATCTAAACTCTTGCTACAAATTGTTCTGCTCTTTGTTTTAACGCTTGTAAATCCTCTTTAGAGTAAGTCTGTTGTTTCTTTACCAAGGAACTGCCCAGTCCTGCTGCCACGGCTCCTACCTGAAAATAATCAGATATATTATCAAGATTTACTCCACCTGTCGGCATTAATGGAATATGTGGTAAAGGCCCTTTTATATCCTTGATATAGGTTGGTCCTAATATAGTAGCTGGAAAGACTTTGATGAGATCAGCACCATTCTCATAGGCTGTTAAAATCTCTGTTGGAGTCATCGCTCCGGGAATGCTGACAACGCCATACCTTTTGGTTAGCTTAATCGTGTCTATGTCAACGGTCGGAGAAAAGATGAATTGGGAACCGGCCATTATTGCCGCCCGAGCTGTCTCCGCATCCAATACGGTTCCGGCACCAACTATCATTTCTCCTTCAAATTCTTTTCTTACCTGCTCTATCGCTCTCCATACATTAGGCGTATCAACCGTAATCTCTAAAGTTCGTATCCCCCCCTGATGTAGCGCATCTGCCACATCAAGAATATGCTCCGGTGGTACACCGCGAATAATCGCAACTAATTTATGCTGATAAATGTTTTGCAATATCTCCATAGAAAGTGAACTCCCTTCGTATTACCTACTGACATCTTCTTTTGTATCCTGAACAAATCGTTCCATTTCTTCGATTTCCGGCAATCCTTCCACATCACCATTCACCATGGTAACCATGGCACCTACAGCATTCGCTCTTGCTATCGCTTTTTCGAGTGAAAGTTCTTCGAGTAATCCGGAAATCACCCCTGCAGCAAATCCATCCCCCGCACCAATTGGATCAACGACTCGATCGATCTGATAGCTAGGTACAAATCCATGCTCCTCTTTTGTAAAATAGGATGCCCCTTTACTGCCTTCTTTAAGGATGACGACTTCGGCACCATTTCCGATAAAAAGACTTGCGTAGCGATCACGTTCATGCTCACCAAACAAATATTTTGCTTCACTTACTCCAGGCAAAACAATATCCGCTTCCGCCGCAATTTCTAATAACACTCGTTTCGCCTTTTCTTTAGATTCCCATAATTTTTCGCGAATATTTGGATCAAATATAATGGTTACATTATGTTTTTTGGCGTATTCTATCGCTTGCTTAACTGCTTGGTAGCAGCTTTCGCTTAGAGCAGGCGTAATACCGGTTACATGAAGATATTTAGCACCCGCAATATAGTCTTCCTCTATATCCATCGGGCCTAATTTACTGGCCGCAGATCCCGCTCGATAGTAATAGACACGCACGTCTTGCTCACTTCGTAATTCTTTGAAATAGAGGCCTGTCTGTGCTTGCGAATCTGTTTTCACCTGAGAAATGTCTACTCCTTCACCACGGACAAATGAGACTAGCGCTTTTCCTAATTCATCATCACCAACTCGACTTATCCATCCAGCCTTAAAACCAAAACGCGTGACACCAATTGCTACATTTGTTTCTGCACCAGCAAATTTTCTGGAAAACTGGGATGCATATCTCATTTTTCCCGTAGTATCAGGTGTAAATAACGCCATCGTTTCTCCAATTGTTACGACATCCATCGGAATCCCTCCTTACCATTCTGCAACGGTTCCATCTTGGTGGCGCCAGACAGGATTTCGCCATCTGTGTCCTTCTTTTGCCATCTCTTTTACTTTATCTTCATTGATATCAATACCTAAACCTGGACCTTGAGGAATTTTGACATGACCATCTTTGTATTCAAATACTGATTTATCTGTAATATAGTCTAATAAGTCATTTCCTTTATTATAGTGAATCCCTAAGCTTTGCTCTTGAATAAATGCGTTATGAGCGGTTGCGTCCATTTGTAAACAAGCAGCTAAAGCGATCGGACCTAATGGACAGTGTGGGGCAACAGCAATATCATACGCTTCTGCCATCGAAGCAATTTTTTTCACTTCGGTAATCCCACCTGCATGGGATAGATCCGGTTGAATAATATCGGCATAGCCAGATTCGAATAATGGCTTGAAATCCCAACGAGAATACATCCGTTCACCAGTCGCAATCGGAATACTTGTATGCTTCGTTATTTCCGCTAAAGCTTCATTATTTTCAGGTAAAACTGGCTCTTCGATAAACATCGGACGGAATGGTTCCAATTCTTTTGCTAATATTTTAGCCATGGGTTTGTGAACCCTTCCATGAAAATCAATTCCAATACCGATATAATCACCAACTGCTTCACGTACAGATGCAATTCGTTCGACAACATTATCAATTTTTTCATAGCTATCAACATATTGCAGTTCTTCTGTTCCATTCATTTTTACCGCGGTAAAACCGGCCTCTACTACTTTTTTGGCAGCTGCTCCAACATCACTAGGCCGATCGCCGCCAATCCAGGAATACACTCGAATCGATTCGCGACAAGCCCCGCCTAGCAGTTGATAAACAGGGGCATCAAAGTACTTCCCTTTAATATCCCAAAGTGCTTGATCAAGACCAGCAATTGCACTCATTAAAATCGGACCTCCACGGTAAAAACCAGCACGATACATCACATTCCAGTGATCCTCAATTTTTAGAGGGTCCTGCCCTATTAAAAAATCAGCCAGTTCATGAACTGCTGCTTCAACAGTGGCTGCTTTTCCTTCTACAACTGGCTCTCCCCAACCCGTAATACCTTGATCCGTTTCTATTTTCACAAAACACCATCTTGGCGCTACAACAAATGTTTCGATATTGATTACTTTCATCCTCCAACACACCTTTCCATTATTTTTTGATATAACCTAATTTTGCAGATATATGTTTACTTTGATCTAAAATTGCTCGTGCTAAATCCCCTTTTACCCTTTCGTTTGTCACTCGATCAGCAGGTCCTGCAATACTAATGGCAGCAATCACATTACCATCATGATCATAAAGCGGTGCTGCAATACAGCGAATACCCTTTTCATGCTCCTGTTCATCAATCACATAGCCTCTTTCTTTTATTGCCTTTAACTCTTTTTGCAGGTTAGCTTTATCGGTAATAGTGGTCTCGGTAAATTTAGGTAGTCCTTTTTCTTCAATTAAATGATCTAATTGCTCTTGTGTGAAGCCTAGGAGCAAGGCTTTTCCAACCCCTGTACAATGCATTAAAGCTCTTCTTCCAATTTGCGAATACATCCTTAATGTTTGATCGCTTTCCACCTTATCGATGTAAACGACTTCATTACTGTCATGAATACACAGGTGTACCACCTCACCCGAGCTTTTCGCTAAAGTATGTAACGCTTCTTTAGCAACTGTTCTTATATCTAATTGATTTAATAAGGAACTGGCTAATACGAGGCATTGGATACCAAGCCGATAATGACCACTTTGCTCGTCTTGCTGCACATATCCTTTTGCACTTAATGTGCTTAAAAGGCGATGTACGGTGCTTTTTGCCAATTCTAAATCCTTCGATAACTTAGCTATACTCAAACCTTCTGGATATGCTGCTAATATTTCTAATATAGAAAGGGTTCGTTCTACAGATTGAACTTGGGACATAACTATTTCTCCTCACTCTTTTTGTTCCATAATACGGAATGTTATTCTTCTTTGTGGAATACCTTTATTTTACCTGTTTATTTATAGTTTAGTCAAGTGGTTATTCCACCTGAGGTGAGATGCTGTTTATGGGATATATCAGTTTTTTCCTTAGTGCGCGTTATGTTTAAGTGACATAGGAAAAACCATCGAGCCGGAGGAATTTGATAAAAGCAGAATCTGATGATTATATGCTATACTAAAAAGTAAGCGGATTCATTTTCTGATCACATTAACAGCAGATGAATATTGCTTTACCAACCACGCCTTAATTTTTGAAGAGAAAGATGAAATGAATGATTATCAATTTACTAAAAGAGTTGGTGGAAAATGTACAACAGAAAAGTTAGATATGAGTACATTACGATGGAAGAATCTTTCCCTTTATTCGTGGAGAGTGTCGGCTATAACCCATATGAACAAGATTTTAATAGACCTGAGGGATATCCATACTATCACTGGCTGCAAACAGTTGAGGGCAATGGACAGTTTTCATTTCAAGGTCAAGATTATATCTTATCTAAAGGCAAGGGAATATTATTAAAGCCATATACACCTCATGTGTATTATTCATTAGGAAAAAAGTGGTCTACAATTTATATTACATTCGGAGGAAAATCGGCTGCATCTATTTTGGAAGCTTTAAATATGAAGCATTCTAGTATATATACAGAATTAGAAGATTTACAAGTAGAAATAATGATGCAAGATATGCTACAGAAAATGGAGTCGGATTCCGAGTTTTCAAAGATCGATTTATCAATCTACCTGTATAATTTTCTACTAAAATTGAAAAAGTACGGAAAGATGAATAGCCAACCATCCTTATCCTATCTTTATGATAAAGTACGGAAAATTGTGGAGTGGCTTGAAGTTCATTATGCTGAGGATATTACCTTAGATGAAATGGCAAAGAAATTAAGTGTAAGCTCCCAATATTTAAACAAATTGTTTCAAAAAACGTTTCAAGTAAGTCCCTATACATTTTTAATCCAACTGAGAATTAGAAAAGCAAAGGAAATATTGCTACAGACCCCTGAAGTACCAGTAAAAAATGTTGCTATCCTTGTTGGGTTTAATAATCTTAGTTACTTTATTTCTACCTTTAAAAAGAGAGAAGGTATCACCCCTAAGAAATACAGAGATATGTACGGAAAAGAAAACAAGGTGACCGTGAAATAATCCGATGGCAGTTTTTTTATTTATCTTGTAATCATTATATAAAAATAAGGTTTAATAGGATTTTATCGCTCGTAAAATGCTTACAGAAGGTCAAGTGGATGCTTTACTGAAGAATAAAACAATAAAGGAGTGGACCGTACGACCATATAGAAGGCCAACTTTTGTGAATGGAAAGTTGGTCTTTTTGTTGTTTTTGCGAAAGTTTTATTAGTACAGCAGCAATTGAGTAGTTTCGTAAGTTTCATATATTTATATTTTGTGTAGAACATCGTTGTACACCTTATTGAAAAAATAATATAGATTAATAACAACTTCTTCTAGTTTTCTACTTAGAATCTAGGAAAATTCTGCCCTACAAGAAAAAATACACTACATCTACCAACTTTCATTACTCAATGTTAATCTTCATCTTTTACTACCGAGGAACTAGCAAAAAAACAATTGATATTACTGCTAGATAAAGGAATCTAGCTTTAATATACCCTAAGCGAAGGGGGAATATCCAAGCCGGAAAGGAGGCTGTATGAAACATTTTTTATGAAAGGGTATGCATAAAGGGTGTCCATAACATAGCAGATGTTCTCATTTTTGTAGTATAGCTTGTTTGATTCCTTGATAAAAATAGGAGGTAACATTTTATGAAAAAACACTCGATTGTAAAGAAGTCAACGATACTCTCCATAACAGTATTGCTAGTTGGGGCAATTTTTTTTAGTATGCCAACAGCTGCGTATTATGGAAATGCAGATATTTCACCAGCATACACAAACTTACCAACGAAGAGTTGGGTATCTGCTGAAGCGGGAATAGGAGATGCTAGTTTCGCTGTTGATCAGGAGGAAACTACTTATTGGGATGCTGGCTCTGTGTCCGAAGATAGCTGGATACAGATCGACCTAGGCGGAACTTATCCTGGGATGAAAAAAGTGGAGGTTGTTTTTCCAACACTAGATGGTGAATACAACTATAAGCTTGAAGCTTCTAGTAATGGAGAGCAGTGGGCTACTCTTTCCGATCATTCTGAAGAGCCAATAACTGGAGGAGAAGATGTTCTTATCCAAAATACTTCAGAAGTTAGGTATTTGAAAGCAACGCTATTAAATGTTTCAGATGGTGCCATTGCAGGGATTTCAGAGATTCGTGCAAACAATTATCTACTAAAGGACAATCTTACGGTTGGAGCAGATTTATCTTGGGATACAGCATTTTTAAATAATACGTATACTACACATAGTAATACAGATGTACCATCATCTGATGGTCGCATGATTGGTACGATGCAGGAAACAGGCATGACATCTGCAAGGTTCCGAGTTTGGAATGAACCAAGATCGGAAAACACAGGGGAACCAGTGACACAAGTTGATGGAAGTATGAACCCAGAGGATACACTAAACAAGTCATTATACGCAGATGAACTTGGTATGAATGTAGGAATTGACTTTCACTATTCCGACAGCTGGGCAGACCCAGGAAAACAGATAAAGCCAAAACACTGGAAAGACCTTCCATTTGATGAGCTTGTGGAAGCAGTGTATGATTTCTCCTATAAAGTGACAGCGGATCATGTAGCTGCAGGAGTAACTCCGTATTATATCCAGGTTGGAAATGAAATAATTAATGGAACACTTTGGGGTGCGGAAAAGGTTCCAACAGGACATGAACCAAGGTATGCAAGAGAAGACCCATCCTATACTGCCCAACCAGGTGGTGAACTGTTATGGGAGTATTGGGAATCAGAGGATCCAGAAGAACAAGCTGCCTATGATGCAGCATGGGATCGATTTACCGCAATCGTAGATGCTGGCCTACGTGCTGCTCAAGATGCGTCACCTGAATCAAAGACTAAAATCCATGTAATCGTTGATAGAAATCGATTAGCGAAAACACAGGAGTTTTGGCGTCAGCTAACGACAAGACTGAAAGAAGATTATCAGAATGATTTTGATATCATGTCCATTTCTTATTATCCTGAATGGCATGGTACAATGGCAGATTTAAGTAATAACTTACATGCGTTTGCAACAGAGTTTCCTTCGTATGAATTAGCAGTATCAGAAACTTCCCATAGAGCTTCTGGAGGTCCTTCTGATTCTGGATATCCTAACACGATACAAGGTCAAGCAGACTTCATGATCGATGTCATGCGTACTACCAATGATACTATTAATAATGCCGTGTCCACTATATTAGTGTGGGAACCAGCGATTTGGCAATCAATGTTTACTTCAAGAGGCGGCGGTTGGTACGAAGCAAATGACTCTACACGAGTGTTTCATGCAGCATTCAGTAACTTTATAGCGAAAACGAATGAATATCTCTTGACCCCACTATACGAGGTACCAGCATTGCCAGACTCTATCGATGTATTAGATATTGAAAATGACACCATCGTGCGTACAGAAGTGACATGGGATGTAACGGAAGAGGAAGACTATTCCACTATTGGATCTTTCACTGTACACGGAACAACAGAACATGGGGATGTTACTGCACATGTTGCTGTAGTGATGACGGTCGATATATTGGAGCGCTTAACGGAAGAAAAGGTGGAATCTGGTGACCTATCTGGTCCAGTAGTACCCCAATTAGTAAATGCATTAAATCAAGTGACACATCACTTGGAAAAAGGATCAAAGCAAGATGCTAGTAAGTTTTTAGAAAACTATTTATCTCATCTAAACCGTAAGGCAAATGACAGAAATATTTCTCATGAGGCAAAGGTAATTCTTACGGAACATGCGGAGTTGATGGTAGAAAACCTGAAATAACAGTACGTAATATTTGTTATAAAAGTCGTCTCTAATATTTGGCGTAGTATGTTGGTCTCCATAAAACAACAATACCACAGTTCAAAACACTGTGGTAGAGCCTAATTTTATACTTTCTTATCTTTTCAAAAAAGGCATTCCTAATACAGGAATGCCTTTAAACACGTTTATTTTTTCAACACTTTAACATCGAATCCTGATAATGAAACGATACCTGATACTTCGTTGTCTGTTATTAAATCTTGATAAGTCTGACCGTTTAAGTTAATGTCTTTCGTCTCGTTTGAAAAATTCATTAAGAAAAGAAACTCGTTTTCTCCGTCTGTACGGATCTGAGCACTGACGTCTTTTGGTAATAATTCGCCTGTTGCTCGTTTTAATGATAACTGATCTGCTATCTTTTCAAAAAAGGATTGATGGAATGCATGATCATTTCTTGAAGCGATATAGTAAGCTTTTCCATCGCCATATTGATTAACGGTTAAAGCAGGTCTCCCCGCATAAAAATCACTGCCGTATTGCGCTAAAGCTTGCGCACCTTCTAAATGAATCAGGTCACATAATTCTTTTGCTACAAATTCACCACGTAATCCTAATTCGTTGTTGCCTACTACTTGAATACGATTTGTTTCCTCATCATATAGACCATCGATTTCTTCAGACCAGATTCCTAATGTTTTACGTAATGGCCCCGGGAATCCACCGAGGAAACAAAGGTCATTTTCATCAACAATGCCGGACCAATACGTTGTGACAAATGTCCCGCCATTTTGGACAAACTTTTCAATATTTTCACCAACTCCAGATCTTACCATATAAAGCATCGGTGCAACCACTAATTTATATTTGGATAGATCTTTTTCCGAATCAATGACATCGACTGCGATACCTTGCTCCCAAAATGCTTGGTAATGTTCTGTTACCGTACGCTCATAATGAACACCTGCATTACGTGGTCCTTGGGCATCTTTAACTGCCCAGCGATTTTCGGTATCAAAGATGATCGCCACTTCTGCGTCAACCGTTGAGCCTACTACTTCGTCTAATTCAGCTAAACCTTCGCCAAGCTCTTTGACCTCTTGAAAGACACGTGTATGCTCATGTCCTGCATGGTCAACTACCGCACCATGGAACTTCTCACTAGAACCGCGGCTTTTACGCCATTGGAAATATTGTACTGAGTCAGAGCCATGTGCTACCGCTTGTAGAGATGATAAAACATGCATACCCGGTTTTTTCAGCTTACTGATCGGCTGCCAATTCGTTAAACTTGGTGTACTTTCCATTAATAAAAATGGCTTGCCATCTTTTAAGGAACGAAACCAGTCATGATTCATCGCTGTATAAGCAGCCAGATACGACTCATCCTGTTGATCGTGCCATGTTGGATAAGAATCCCATGAAATTACATCGATATCATCAGCAAATTTCGCATAGTTTAACCCTTCAAACGTTTCCATGAAGTTGGCTGTTGCTGGCATCTCAGGCTTAACTGCTTTTAGCGGTTTCACTTCATGACGATAAAAATCTAATGTTTGATCAGTTACAAAACGTTTCCAATCAAGGTTTTGTCCGTGAACCATTGTTTCTCCGTGCGGTGCAGGAGATTCAACCTGAGACCAGCTCGAATACGTATGACTCCAAAACGTTGTCCACCAAGCATCATTAAGTGCATCTAATGATTGATATTTTTCCTTTAACCATTCGCGGAATGCATCTTGGCAGTAATCACAATGGCATTCACCACCATATTCGTTGGATACATGCCAGCCGATAACTGCTGGGTGATCAGCATAGCGTTCTGCTAATTTGCTATTCATTATCTCTACTTTTTCTCGATATACAGGTGATGTAAAACAGTGATTATGACGCATCCCGTGCAGATTACGTACACGGTTAGCCCCTACTCGTAATACTTCTGGATACTTTTCCGACATCCATGCCGGTCTTGCACCACTCGGGGTTGCCAAAAATGCATAAATGCCGTTCTCATGAAAAGTATCAAGCAATTTATCCATCCACTCAAATGTAAATGTTCCTTCTTCCGGCTCTAACTTCGCCCAAGAAAAGATTCCTACTGACATCACATTACAATGAGCAAGCTTCATTAAGCGAATATCTTCTGCTAATACTTCCGGATATTTCTCCCATTGCTCTGGATTATAATCTGCACCATGTAACATTTTTGGTATTTTGTTGCTTACCGGGTTAAATTTCATCCTATCACCTAACTCCTTCTTGTTGATTATTCTTTAGCGAATGCATCAAGTCCCATTAATTTGTTTCCTTCATAATCAAACAAAGTTAAATGAGACCAGTTATTGTCATGACCGACTGACCATTCCTGTTTGGAAGGGATCCAACAAGGCTCCCAATAGTAAATGCCTTTACCTAAATTGTATGGTGTTTGTTTTACCGTTTCGATTAATTTTTCCAAATAAGCCTTTTGCCCCTCAACTGTTGCCGGATATCCTGGTACAAGATGTTCACGGAAATCCGGTGCATCATCAACTTCTGGAATCTCATCCGGCACAATCCATGGATAAGCAACTTCCACCACTATTATTTCTTTCTGATAACGAGTAGCGATATCTTCCATATTTGCTTCGAAGTCCTGATATGGACCATGCCACCAAGGATAATAGGAAAGACCAATTACATCATAATCAAGCTGAAATTTTTCCATTTGATCATAGAATTTACGAGAGCCTGGATTATCCCCTCCTCGATCAATATGGATCATTGTTTTTATTTGATTATTTTCTGTTATCGCAGCTTGCACACCTTCAAGTCCTGCTTTAATAAGCGGAATAATACCGTCCCAATTTTCAACTTTCTCTGCATTCTTTTCTTTATATATCTTTCCTTCTTCCCACAACATACCATTCGTGATTTCATTACCAATTTGGACCATGTCTGGTATTACATCTTCTTTTTTAAAGGCTTCGATGACCTCTTTGGTATAACTATATACAGCTGCCACAAGTTCGTCAAAACTTAGATTCTCCCATACTTTTGGTTTTGCCTGCTTGCCCGGATCTGCCCAATAGTCGGAATAATGAAAATCTAACAGAAAATCCATGTTGTAGGCTTTGATTCTTTTTGCCATGCTTAACGTTCTATCTATATTACAATATCCCCCAGTAGGTGTATGCCATAGTCGTAAACGGACAGCATTAACACCGGCGCGATGCAATATCTCCAGCACATCAGTCGCTTTCCCATCTTCATAATACTGACCGCCTTCTGTCTCTACTTCATCGACAAATGATAAATCGACACCCTTGATAAAATCTTTCTGTGTCATATATAAATCCCCCAAATCAATCATTATCCTTTTGTTCCACCTGCTGTTAAGCCTGATATCAAGTAACGTTGTAAGAATAAATACACAATCGCTACCGGTATCGCAATTAAAATGGCACCAGCTGTAAATCTTGTAAAGTTATTGGAGAATTGATCATTAATAAAGTTAAATAACCCTAATGCAATCGTGTAATTCTCCGGACTATTTAATACGATTGACGGTAAGATAAAATCAAATAGTGGCGTCATAAAATTGAATAACGCAACAACAGCAAGAATCGGTTTCGCCAGTGGTAACACAATCCGCCAAAAAACAGTAAAGTGACCAGCTCCGTCAATTCGAGCCGCTTCATCTAATTCTCTTGGAATCGTGTCTAAATAACCTTTTACAAGCCAAGCATTAAAAGGTATCTGACTTCCGACATAAATCAAGATTAATCCTGTTAATGAATCTAGTAATCCTACTAAGTGCAGGAAAATATATAAAGCTACCATCGCCATCATTACAGGGAACATTTGCAAAATCAAAAATGTATATAAGGTAGATGTTCTCCCAACGAATTTATACCTAGAAAAGGAAAAGGCAACAACCGATGTGATGATGACAGAGAACAAGGCGGCGCAGCCTGAAACAATCATACTGTTCTTATACCATGTTAGATAATTACTTCTTGGGTCTGTAAATAACCATTTATAATGCTCTAACGACCAATTTTCCGGAATAATGGAGGAGGAGTAGAGACTTTGTCCAGGGTTTAATGACATTCCAATAGCCCAAACAATCGGGTAAAGGATGATAATTGTCATAAACGCAAATATCGCATAAATACCTGTTAACTCCAGTGCTGACTTTAATTTTGGACTCATTAGATGTTCCCCTCCTCTTTAAATGAATTTGTACGCCTGAATTGGAAAAAGGCAAATATCGAAACCATTAAACCGATGATTAAGGAAATCGCTGCAGCCATGCTGTAATTATTCGTATCAAAGGTTAACTTATACACCCATGAAATTAGAATATCTGTACCGCCTGCATTTTGCCCTTGGACAGCTGGTCCACCTTCATTAAAGAGGTAAATAATATTAAAGTTATTAAAATTCGTCGTATATTGAATAATTAACAATGGCGCCGTTGCAAATAGTACATGTGGCAACGTAATATTTCTGAATTTTTGCCAACGAGTTGCTCCATCTACTTCAGCTGCTTCATACCACTCAGATGAAATACTTTGAAGTACCCCTGAAAACAGCGCGAAAACGAAGGGATGTCCTAACCACGTTTGAATCATAATCAATACGATTTTAGTATAGGTTGGATCTGTTAACCACGGCAGTCCGTCTCCACCAAGTAATGGTATAATAATATCGCGGTTGATAGCACCAAATTCATCATTAAACATAGCAGCAAAAATTAAAATAGATACAAATCCTGGTACTGCCCACGGTAAAATTAGGATCGTACGTATAGTCTTTTTAAATTTTACACGCTTGTCATTAACTAAAACAGCTAAAATCAAGCCGACAACAATCTGGAAGGAAGTAGCTACAACAGTCCAGATAACCGTCCAGCTAAATACACTAATAAAGGTATCCTGCCATATTGGTATTGTGGCTAAATCTTTAAAATTATTAAGCCCAATCCACTCTACTAAATTTCGTGGTGGCGAATTATAAAGATCATAATTTGTAAAAGCTAAAGCTATTGCAAATAAAAGCGGAAAAACAACTGTAAAAATCAACAACACCAAACCAGGTGCTGTCATAATATATGGAAATGCTTTATCATACCCATTTTTGAGAGCTTGTTTAAATGATGGCGGCTGCCATCCATTGTTTAATAATCTCGCTTGTTTTCTCGCATCCCGCACATTAAACACATACAACATTACTGCGAAAGCAATTAAAATTAATGAAACAATTCCGTATACGAGTAAATAAATTGAATGATCGACACCAGGTATAGTTCCTAATGTAATAATCCCCCATAGTCCTAACCAAAGAAAATCAAAAGTCGCTAGAATAAAGGCAATTTCCAATATAATAAAAGCAATTCCCTTCATATAGCGCTTGTTATAGATTTGCCCTAAACCTGCAAGTAAAATGGAAAGCACCATCGCTACATTTGGATTAAACTTTTTCTGATTGTTGGTTAGTTGTTCTTGATGTTGGGGCATGGATACCACCTCTTTCTAAAATAAAGTGAAACTTCCATAAGTTGGGTTTTTGTCCCCACTGATGGTTGACGAAACTTATCAGGGTGTTAGCTCACCTGATCCCACACTTAGCTTCTTTTTTTTTACGGACGTTTAGCACCGTGATAAATACAAAATGGGGAGTGGAAAAGCTGTAACTTTTCCACTCCAAGTAGTTTATTCACCTGCTGTTGACCCAGAAACTGCGATATTATCTTTAATATTTTGAACCGTGTCTGTTACTGCTTCTTCCACATCTGCACCGTTATTAATTAACTCAATAGCAACATCCATATCCCAAACCTGTGCCATTTCAGGGATGTTAGGCATTGGAGTACCATTTGGTACTTGTTCTGTATATCCTGCATACATTGGATCATCTACCGCATCCAAAATTTCTGGTCTTGGTGGTAATTCACCAGTTACATCATAATAAAGCTGAGAATTTTCATCATTGGTCATAAATTTAGCTAAATCTTCCGTCCATTCAGGGTAATCACTATAGTAAGAAACTAACCATGATTTTACCCCGATAAAGGATGGAGCAGTTTCACCATTCATAGATGGAAGTGGTGCTGTTGCAACACTGTCACCAAGTGCTTCTTTATAAATTGGCATGTTCCAAGGTCCACTAAATACCATACCAACTTTACCTTCAGCGAAAAGACCATCTAATACATCAACTGTTAGCGTTTTTGGAATTAAACCTTCATTAATAAATTCTTGATATTTTGTTAAACCTTCAATAGTTCCTTCATTATCTAATCCAATGTCACTTGGATCATATACACCGTCTTCTTCACCAAATACATACCCACCATAAGCATTCATAAATGAGTACAAATAATAAAATTCCGGTGATACCAAGAAACCATATTGATCATTACTAGCGTCCGTTACTTCTTTAGACATTTCTAATACTTCCTCAATAGTTTCAGGTGGACTATCGATAATGTCTTTGTTATAAAATGCGAAATACGTTTCTACTGCTACTGGAGCACCATAAATCTCTCCATCATAAGTAAATGCATCAATTGCAACGTCTGTAAATCCATTCATTTCTTCTTCCGTATAATTGATTGGTAATGCTAAACCTTGTGCAATAACATCACCTAAGCGATCTTGTGGTTGGAAGAATAAATCCGGACCGTCTCCAGTAGGACCAGCTAATGCTAATTCCTCTACCTGGTCAGGCATTGCAACTCTTCGGTAAGAAATTTCAATTCCTGTTTCTTCGGTATATTTATCAAACATTTCCACTGAAATATCTTCAGCAATATCTTCGTCATTAATCCAGACAACTAGTTCTTTTGGCTTATCTGATTCTTCTGTTTCTTCTGTTCCACCTGACTCTTCATCATTACCGGTAGCTTCTTCTGCCCCTTCACGCTCTGGAGCACATGCTGCCAGTAAAAGTACAAATGCTACCATCAATAATAAACCCCATAAAGTTTTCTTTTTAAACAACTTCATGACCTCCCTTAATAAATTAATTTAATTATCTCTACAAGGTTTATTATAAAGCGATTTCATCATGATTTATATATCAAATTATTCTATATTACTTTCAAATAATGAAACAGCCACTCTAAAAGGAAAAGATTACCTGTTAGTTATTTGTCGGATATTATCATAGGTAAAAATACATAATACTTAATTAGGTCTATATACATTTTAATTACAGCCTTGGTTATTCCCATTTTCCCCTGAACAACGAATATTTAATAAAAATAGAATATCGATTCGTAACATGATGTGGACAGCAGTGAAATTTGTGGTATTCCATCTGCTATCCATGTTTCTATTAATTATCCTAGTAGCTCATGTTTGCAATACAAACTCCCTACTAGCCTTTTCTTCTCCATTTACTAAAATCGTTACAATGTGTACTCCGCTATAATGTTTTCTTGTCGTTAGATCTTCCCATGTATGTCTCCGTACGATGCTTGCGGATTCATTAGAATAACGTTTGTCAGAGAGTTTAAATATTTTTCTGCTTTGTTTTCCGTTTGCTTTTACAAAATCGATAGCATATTCAATTCTTAATTGGATGGATTGAGCCGATTGATTTCTCATCTGAAAACTAAATTCCATCGTATCACCGAGCGAAAATTGCTTTTGTGACAACATTAAATCTTCGACAGTAATATCCTTAGCTGATGCGTATCCGAAAAGGCGAAGTGCTTCTACATCTCCTTTCTTTAGTAAGCTACGACTCCCATGTTTCAGAATCCAGTCTGTGACGGGATCTTTACTGCTCCATTTATGTATGATTTGCTTCACTAATAGAGGATGATCTTTGGAAATATCATTCAAGTTATTCGCAACGCTTTTTTGTACATACTTGGAAGGATCTTGTTTCAATTCTTCTAATATTGGAAGAATCTCACTCGGATCATTTTTGAATCTCTTCAAAGGTGCTGCCCAAGGAAGTCTCGGTCGACAACCTTCACTTGCTAATCTCCGAACATGCTCATCTTCATGCATCGACCAATCTAGCATCTGCTCGATCATTTTCGGTGGATTTTTAATAATAAAAGGTCTTACCGCAAATTCGGAACTTGAATACTTGGTAAATTCCTCTAGAGCAGTCATCGAAGTATCCCAATGATCAATACCATACCTTTCAACGAAATCAGGGAAAAATAAATACTCAAATCCACGACACTGAGGTGCAATGTCCATTAATAGTTGTAGTGTTTCTTCATAGGATGCAGGAAAAGTCTCCCGAATAGCCAATGAAACGTGGCGAATTCTTTGCTTTAACTCCAGTTGGTTCCAGCTTTCATCGAAGATAGTTTCCATAAATTTTGTTTTGTCAAATACTGGGTAATGTGAGCCCACGATACCAGTAAATCTTTCAAAAAACGCTGAGCTATACATATCTTTTAAAGGTTTGGACATGGTTACAGCTTTCCTTTCGTTATTTGGTGTATGTTGGCAACCAGTAATACTACCGATTGCCATTTATTACATTGCTAATCTTCGAGAATCAATGAAATTTCACTTTATCATAAAGCCGGTGTGTGATTTGACACTCCCACGACCGCTGAAATTCAGAGGTGTTTTCTAAACTTTTGATTGCATTTAATGCATCGTTCATATTTCCCCACTGAATCATATCTATCCATTGCTCTTCCTCTTAGCGATAAGCACTTCCTGTTCTTTGTTGGGGTATATGCGAAATTTGTAAGCTTTTTTCACTAATATGATTTCCTCCTCTATTCAATCGGAACGTTTGTTCTTATTTTATCCTGTTTATGGAAATAAGTCTATCTATATGATGGATGGTCGGACAACCAATATGGCAATGAAGCCATCTCTTGTCCGAAGGCGATTCATCTCCCACTTACTCTGAAGCTCCTTGAAGCAGGATTCTTCTCACCTAAAACCGATCCAAAACAAAACCTGCACCATTATTGATGCAGGTTCCGATAAGTGGAAGGTGTAAGACCTTCGCGTTTTTTAAATGTTGTAACAAAGTGACTGACACCATTAAACCCAACTTGTTTGGCAATTTCTTTCAAGGATAAATCTGGTGTAGTAATCAGAATGCGTTTTGCTTCCCGAATACGTAATTGTACAAGAAAAGAATATGGACTTATCCCAAAAGTATCATGAAACATCGTATTTAAATGTTGAGAACTTACTTGTGCTTTTTCAGACATTTCCAATAAACCAATATCTTGTGGGTATACTTGCTCCAACCATTCGACAATGCCTCTTATCTTTTCAAAAGATTGCAAGATAGACAGTTTATTATTCATTTGACCATATTTTTTTAAGCGCATTAAAAATTGATAGAGATCGGCTGAAATTTCATGGGCTAAATGATGTGGATCTTGAAATTCTTCCAGTTTTCCGATAATTTTCTCCATATGTCTGCTAAAGGAAATGTTTTCATTCTCTTCATAAAAAGCAGAATAGTTCATATCTAATGCATTTAAAATCGGGTCTATCGCCGCTCCAGTAAAGGTAATATAATATGTTTCCCAATGTACGTTTGCATCGTGATCGGAATAATATTTATGAGGTGTGTATGGCGTTAACAAAATACCTTTGCCTGGTGGTAATGAAAAGGATTGATTTGCTAATTCAATGATTCCCTCTCCCTTCACCGTTTGTAACCAGTGGTAATAAGGGTATCCTTCCGGTCGATTAAAATCCAATTCATATGGATTATAGCCGATACTTTCAATATATACGGGTAGAGGGTTTTCAGAAACGGAAAAAGTAAATCGTTTTTTCTCAGCCACTTTATCACAACTTTCTTCATATAATTCTTTTATCTACCATTTACTTTCTGTATCCTCACTGATGGATAGTGAGGATACCTATAGCGCAGTCTCCTATTTTATTACCGGCTCGAACAATTCACTCAAAATCAATGCTACTGCCCCAAGCGAGGAGCCATATTCTCCTAGTTTTGATAGATATACCGGTGTTTCCTGTGCCCGCTCCGAGATTGTTCTTGTCCGGATCGTATCGATAATCGGATCAAGAATAAAGGCATCCGCTTTTGAAACACCACCACCGATAATTATTATACTAGGATTACAAACATGAATTAAATTGGTTAGTGCAATTCCTAAATAAGTTCCAGCTTCTTTTAATACATCTTGGGCTAATGAGTCTCCTTCCATTGCCACTTGGTGTACTACCTCTGCTGTTATCGTTTCATGATGCGCAGATAAGCTACTAGCATTTCCTTGCTCTAATAACTCCTGTGCTCTCTCTGCAATGGCAGGACCTGAAGCGACAGTCTGTAAACAGCCTTCATTCCCGCATGTACACTTTTTGCCATATAAGTCAACTGTCATATGGCCAATTTCACCAGCAATGCCATGCTCTCCACTATATAGTTTGCCATCAATCACAAGACCAGCACCGATGCCTCGTCCCACATTCACCGCAATCATACTCTTATTTGACATTTGATTTTCAAACCACGCTTCTCCCAAAGCTAATGATTTCGCATCATTCTCTACTTTTACATCCATATCAAATGTTGCTTCTAAATGTTCTTTAATAGGTATATTTCGTAAGTTCAAGTTAGGTGCAAATATCGAAATACCTTGCTTAGAATCTACTACACCATGCATGGCTACACCAATTCCGATGAATTGCAAGGATGAATGCTTCGTTTTTAATTGCTCTACTCCGGTTGTTAGCATGTTTAAAAAACTGTCTTTATGTAGTTCCTGTGCTATCCCTTGATCCATTTCATCAACAATTTCCCCTGAAAGGTCTGAAATAATAAAACGAATATCACTTGGACCTACGTCAATACCGATAATATGGAAACCTTTCGTATTGAGCACTAACATCGTTGGTTTTCTTCCACCCTGTGATACACCGAGCTGACTTTCTTTAATTAATCCTTGTTCTAATAGTTCTTTCACAATACTTCCGACAGTTGGTGGTGTTAACTGTGTTTCCTTGGCAATTTGCGCACGCGAAATAGAACGTGCTGTGCGAATTTTATTTAAAATAATCGATTTATTTATTGATTTCATCCATTGAAAGCTTCCACGTTGCATCTTTTTCCCCAACTTTCTTAATATACTTTAATAAGTATATCACATTATTTATTTGTCATTAAGTGATTCTCGTAGACTACATCATACAGATCTTTGTAAGCAACATGCTTCTCTCTTAACTGTGTTGGGGATTCTAATCCAGCAGCTGCCGTTATATTAAAGAGCCCTTCTCTAATGGATATCACATAATTGGTCACTCGATAAGATTTCTCTTCAATATCCAGTCCTCTCTGCAGTTTAGGATCTGTTGTTGCAACACCAACTGGGCAATGATTAGTATGACATACTTGTGCCATAATACATCCCGTTGTGATCATGAATGCTCGAGATACCTGTACCAAATCCGCCCCCAGTGCTAAAGCGAAAGCAATTCGATCTGGTGTAAATAGTTTACCTGATGCAATAATTCTTACTTGATCACGGATACCTGCCTGAAGCAACGCTTGATGTAAGATTGGAATAGCAGACTTAATTGGAAGCCCTACACTATCTGTCAACTCTTGAAAAGTTGCACCTGTTCCACCTTCTCCACCATCTACGGAAATAAAATCCGGTTTCTTCCCTGTTTCTTTGATCGCTTCAGCTAATTGCTGTACATCACTTTCTTGCCCGACAACTATTTTAATACCGACAGGTTTTTCTGTTACATCGCGAATTTGTTCAACAAAATCTAGCAAGCCATGAACATCTGAAAATTGATGGAATCGATTCGGACTATCATTCGATTGAAATGGCACAATACCTCGGTCACGGGCAATTTCTTCTGTTACTTTTTCTGCTTCAAGATGGCCACCACGTGTTTTCGCGCCTTGTGCCAGTTTTAGTTCAAAGGCTTTAATTTGATCAATGGCTGCCTTCTTTTTTAATTCTTCCCATGACATGTCACCCTTTGGTGTACGTACCCCATATAGACCGGGGCCAATTTGCATGACTAGATCAACATCACCTTTTAAATGATAAGAAGATAAGCCACCTTCACCCGTATTCATCCATGTACCACCAGCACGGCCCAATCCGATTGAGAGTGCCGTTATCGCTCTTTCACCAAGTGCGCCAAAACTCATCCCGGACATACCAATTAATCCCCTTACATGAAAAGGATTTTTCGTTTTCGGTCCAATGACTATTTCATGCTTTTGTCCCAATAAATAAGGAGATACTTGCTGTTTCTCACGGTGTTCTTTTCTAGAAAAAAGGTTTTCCTTATCAATGTGATATACTCTTGTATCCACCTTTGGTTCATGATCAATTGATAATTCCTCTGTTAATCTCGGAAACATTGTGTTCTTAATATAATATCCTGGCTGGTCAAAATCTCGTTTGGAACCAAACCCTTCTAATCTCTTTTTATACTTTGCCGGCATGACAACATTCAGATAGTCTTTTCTCGAGAATGGCTTCCCTGTGTCGTCATCTGTGAACAGGTACTGTCTTAATTCAGGTCCAATACTTTCCAGAAAATAACGAACCCTCCCAATTAGAGGATAATTACGTAAGACCGCGTGTCTTTTTTGGCTTCGGTCCACCAAAAAACCGAGAAACATGAGTATCCCGGGAATAATCAAAATAACCAATACAATTGTCAATAAAATAACTGCAGCAATATCCGCCATATTTCCACTCCATCCTATTAATTTCTTTATGAATATGTATGATAAAGTATAGAAAACTACTTCTGTTTATCTATTTCATAATCGATACAAACTATGAACTAGTGTACTTGCACTCTCTTTATAACTCATTTTTTTCGACAAGTTTTCACTCAAGCTCGATAGATTTTGTCGATTATCTTGATTTATTCAACAATTCTTTACTCTTCTTTGATAGATTTGTCAGTAATCTTCGTCTTTTACAAGCTGGGGGCCTTCATGTATGGGTTTTTGCCGATGAAGGAAGCAATGCTTCACAAGAGCTTTGCACTAACACCTCTCCCCATAAGAGTGAAAAAAGTCATGCCAAAGTTACTGCTCAATTTTTCGGTGCGCAAATGAAAAGGTATGGAAAAATTCCTTTTCCATACCTCATTGTATTAATATGCTCCACGAATATGATCGTGCACTTCATTTTTATAAAAGCTTCTTAGTTTATCTAACTCTTGTTCTGAGAATTCAGGGACATCAACTGCTGCCAGGTTATCTTCCACTTGTTTTACCGTTTTAAAACCTGGAATCACGGAAGAAATAGCTTCATGGCTTAAGATCCATTTCAATGCTGCTCTTGTCATATTGCCTCTTCCATCTGCAATCCATTCTAATTGTTTGCTCAATTCTACCCCTTTGTCAAAAGGTAAACCAGCAAAGGTCTCCCCTACATTAAATGCTTCACCATTTTGATTAAACTTACGATGATCATCATCCTCAAACTGATGAGCAGTGGAGAATTTACCTGTTAACAATCCACTGGCTAATGGTACTCTTGCTAAAATGCCAACATTCTTCTCTTGTGCAACCGGGAATAACTCTGTGATTGGTTTTTGACGGAACATGTTAAAAATCACTTGTAAAGCCGCTACATTTGGATTTTCCATAGCAAGTAATCCTTCTTCAACTGTCTCTACACTAACACCATAGTGACGAATTTTTCCTTGTTGCTGTAATTTATCTAATACTTCAAACACTGCTCCATCACGAATGATTTCAATTGGCGGACAATGAATTTGTATTAAATCTAATTGTTCACGTTGTAACCTTCTTAAACTGTTCTCGACATAATTTGTTACCGATTCTTCTGAATATGTCGCCGGATCATGAATATCTCCGGCACGACAAAATTTCGTTGCAATATAAATCTTATCTTCTTTTCCCTTTGTTGCTTTAGCAAGTAACTCCTCACTATGACCATCACCATAAACATCAGCAGTATCAAAGAAGTTTACCCCAGCATCCATTGCACGCGCGAGTCCGTTTAATGCCTCTTGGTCATTTGTCTGACCCCATGCACCACCTATTGCCCAGGTACCAAAGCTTAACTCACTTATTTTCATATCTGTTTTTCCAAATTGACGATATTTCATTATATACCTCTCCTCTTATTCATCGTTTGTTTTTACATAGTCACGCCAGTCATGTACAGGCTGCCAACCTAACACTTCTTTCGCCTTTTTATTACTTAGTAATGTTTCAAATCCTTCTACCGGCTCTCGAAAATCGGCTACATTGGGAAAGCATGTCTCCATCAACTCTTTGCTTGTGATATCCATACTGGTGTTGTCAGCAGCAAGGTTTAATGCTACTGTCCCCAATCCATCTTTTTCGACTGCCAATCGATAGGCTGCACCGGCATCACGTGCATCAATATAACTCCATAATATCGGCTTGCGTAACTCCGGTTTATGTATAAACTCAGGGAAGTTTTCATACATATGCGGTGCGATGACATTACCAACCCGCATCGATACGACTTGCATACCTGTACGCTGATGAATCATTTCAGCCGTTTTTTCGTTTACTATTTTAGATAGACCATAACTATCTTCTGGCATTTGTGGATGTTCTTCATCGATTGGTACATATAAAGGTTGTAAGTCTTGCTTACTGAACACAAACCCATAAGATGATTCACTAGATGTAATCACTGCCTTTTTGATACCTAATGTGCCTGCTGCTTCTAAGATATTATAGGTAGACATCGCATTATTTTGAAATGTTACTTCGTTTGGGTGTGAATATGCTACCGGTATCGCTGCTAAGTGAACGACAGCATCTGCGCCTTCCAAAACACCATACACTTCACCAAGGTTGGTTAAATCTGTAATAATCGTTCTGCATTTAGGTTCTGCCGGGTACTTCTGATCCACATTTACGACTTCATAATCATGATCCAAGAATTCCTGAATAACAGAAGGACCTAATAAACCACTTCCACCTGTAATAACAACTTTTGCCATATTGACGCCACCTTCCCTACTTTGTTTGCGTTTTCACATATTATTATACGTACTTTTAATAAAGAATAAAAAGAATCCGCTCACCCCTGCCCTTTTCTCCTGATTCGTAGTAGATACAAACTGCGAACCAATGAAAATTTACTTTGGGTAGGATATTCTCCCATCCTCTGGAGGTGATGGCTAGCTCGTCGCTGCGGAAAAATACTCCCTTTCCGGGGGCACGGCTTCAGCTAACTTGGTGATGAAAACCGCATCACCAAGTGGATCTTCAGCTCGCGCTGGTCCCCCAGGAGTGTCGCATTTTTCCGCAGCTTAGAATGGCTTTCTGAAAAATCGACAGAAAAGCCAATGGATATAGTTCCATAAGTTCTGCTCTCTCAATAATCAGAACACTAAAATAGCGTAGGCAGAATACGGAGACTCCTGTGGGACAGTGAGAGCTGAAGATCCACTTTGCAAAGCGGTTTTCTTTGCAAAGTTAGCTGAAGCCGAGCCCACGGAAAGCGCAGTATTCTGCCGAAGCGTATCACAGCACTCAACATAAATCAAAATGGAAGAAAGCAAATCCACATGACAATTACTTCGCAGTTTATGGACTTTGTACACCATTTTATCTTTCTTTCCTTTGAACGAGGGAGGTGAATATCTCTTCTTCCTATTTTCGATCATCGAACAATACCTTGCTGTCTGATATGATAGAAAATATAATAGTTAATCAAATGGGTAAAATATATTCAAATCGTTACAAAGAGAGGACTCTGTCATTAATGAAAGAATTTTATAAAGTGCTGATTGTCGATGATGAAATGCTAATAAGACAAGGAATTATAAATTATATTGAATGGGAAAGTGAAGGATACAAAATTGTTGGTGAAGCCTCAAATGGCGAGGAAGCAATAAAATTACTGGAATCATACCGCCCTCACATCATTATTACCGATATTGTGATGCCAGGGATGGATGGTATTGAATTAGTAAAACACGTAAAAGAAAACTATCCTGATACAGAAGTTATTGTATTAAGCAGTTTCGAAGATTTTGATTACGTAAGACAAACGTTTCAAAGTGGAGTAGCCGATTATATCCTTAAACCAAAATTAAATACAGAGGAATTATTACAAACATTAAATCGTGTTACCCAAAAGCAAATAAAGGCAACAAATGTAAACGATAGTCAGTCGTCGATGGGAGATATATGTAAAAAAATAATAGAAGGCTATCAATCCATACGTGAAATGGATCTCGCACGCACGCACTTTCCATATGATACGTTTGTTTTAGTAGAGGCATTTTGGAATAAAAGAGAAAGCAGTAAATTATCAAAAACATCTATAAAAAATCAACTGCAACAGCATCTTACAAATGTAAAATCTCATGACATCCCATTAAACGAACATAGCATATTGTTTTTAACTAATTTCGCTTCCAATGAACTACCAAAATTAAAAGAAGCTGTTCATGCAATTGATAAAGAAACAGGTTCATCTAACCTTAAATGGATTATCAGTACACCTTTTCAAGCTATTGATGAACTTAAAACCATGTATGAAACAAATCATCTCATCATACAACAATACCATTTCTATTTGTCAGATCGTACGTTCCTTTTTTATGATGACTTGCCAGAAGCAGCAGAAAAAAAGGCAGCGTTTGACTTGAATCATCTGATTTATTTGTTTAAACATAAACAATTCCAAGAAGCTTTTATCTACTTGAATGAACATATAGGCTTACTTTCCAATCAATATGAAACAGACGTTTTTGAATTTAAATCATGGTTGGAAAATATTATGTTTAATATCATTGTTCTACTCGGCAACATGAAGTATGATATCCAGGAACTCGAGGCAGAAAAATATCATTATTTCTCAGGAATCAACGAAGCTTTTCATGTACGAGAGGCCATTTCGATATTTGATACCTTTTTAGCCAAAGTAGAAAAAAAGGTCCTGCCTGCTAATGCAGAGACAACTTCTAACATCCAACTGTTATTGGATTATATTGAGGAGAATTATGATAGTCATTTAACTTTAAGTACATTAGCAGATCATTTCCATTTTAACCCTTCTTATTTATCCAGTTATTTTAGCAAACATCACCAGGAGGGCTTCAGTGAATATTTAAATCATGTTCGCATCAAGAATGCAAGGAAAATGTTGGTGGAAACCGATAAGCCTATATCTGCAATTAGTGAAGCTGTTGGTTATTCCGATCCAAGTTATTTTACTAAAGTATTTAGAAAGTTGACGGCTAAATCGCCAAGCACTTACCGCAAAGAAAACAAACCGACGAATTGAGGCTATTCTTATGAAGAAGTTAATCCGTATTATTCAAGCAAATAATCTATTTATAAAGATTTTCCTGGTCATGGTAATCAGTATCATTGCGGTATCGCTATCCATTACCTATAGCAGTATTCGTATGTCGAGCAATTTATTTATGGATACCTTCAGCATCACCAATTCAAAAATCATGAATCAAATCACAGAAAGGTTTAACTCGTTTACCGATTCGATTGTATCAGCTTCACTGGAGGTAGATACGAATGGTACGATAAAACAGTTGCTTCAGGAAGAGCAAGAAAACAATATTGATCAATCGACTTTTTATTATCATATGACCATTGAAATGGATCGGATTTATGCGGAAGTAGATCCTAATGATGCCAATATGGTCATCATGAGCAACAATCAGGATATCTTTAATATGAATTATGTAAAATGGCCAGTAGACGGAGAAAAACTAGCCAATCATGAGATGATACAACGTGTCGAAGAAAGCCCCAATGACATTGTGTATCAATTTGAAGATTCAGAGGTTACCAATGGTGTACCAATGATCATTGCTTCTAAGGCATTAAAGTTAAGATCGGACTATATATACGGTTATTTATTTTTTTCACTGACGGAAAGAGATTTAAAAAAATTCTATGAAAGTTACACAGGTGCTGGAAATAACGTACTGTTAGTAACACCAAACGGTCAAATTATCTCTAGTAATCAGGAAGAAATGATCGGAGAATCCTCTCCTAAATTGTTGGATTATGCGGAGAGTTTCGAAAATGAAAATTCAGAATACCGAAATGTGGACATATTTGGTCAAAACTACATCCTCCTTTCCGAATATATTCCCAGTCTCGATATCTATCTTGTTAATTTAATTGATCGGGAAATAATTGCTGATAATGTCATTGATACCAGTGAAATAGTCTTGATTAGTATTGCTATTGTCAGTTCAGCCGTTCTTGTTGCCTTTTTAATATTACGTAAAATGACTGTTTCCATTAGTAAACTTGTTAATCAAATTTCAGATATGGCCAGGTATCAATTTAATAAACCGTTAAAAGAAACAGGAGGATATGAAACAAGAAAAATTGCAAAAGCCTTCAATTATATGTTGAATGAACTGCAGGATTATGTTCAAATTTTGATGAACACACAAGAGAAGCAAAGAAAAGCAGAATTAGAAACCTTGCAACACCAAATCAATCCGCATTTCATCTATAATACATTAGCTTCGATTAAATTTATGATTCGTCAGGAGAAAAAGGAGAAAGCATCTGACACAATTGATTCCTTTATTTCATTGATTCAAAATTCATTAAGTAATATCGAGGAAACGATAACCGTTGAACAAGAATTAGAAAACCTCAAAAATTATGTACAGATTAATCAAGCGAGATATGGCGACCGAATTCAGGTAAATTATTTAATTTCACCTGACTGTCTGCATCTTTATTTACCTAAGCTAGTTATTCAACCTTTTATTGAGAATGCTTTTTTCCATGCATTTACAAAGAAAAAAACTGGTTTCATCCAAATATTAATTGCACAAAAGGACCATTCACTTATCTGTGAAATTATTGATAATGGCGATGGCATGATACCAGAGCGATTAGATAACAAAACAATCAAAGCAAAAGAAAAAAGACAATTGTTCAGTGGTATTGGTGTTAAAAATGTCCATGAGAGAATTCAATTATTGTACGGGAAAAATTACGGTGTAGAAATAGACAGTAAACCAGCACAAGGAACAAAAGTAAAAATTAAGCTACCCGTTAAAGAATCATAGGCTAAAAAAGATAACGATCTAAAAAAAGTACAAAATCTAAAAAAAGTTATAATAAAAATCAAACAAATGGTTTATTCTAAAAATAGTTTCATTTTTTACTAAAGATCGTCCAAGAGGTCTTTAGTCTTTTTTGTTACACTAATATCACAGTGTTGAAAACGATTTCACGCTTACAACAATTCTGAGGGGGTTTTTATAGTGAGAGAAAAATTATCTAAAAAGTTTGGGCTGTTAATGGTAGCTCTTGTCACAGCTATGGTATTAGCAGCATGCTCTGGTGGTGCTGATGAAGATGGCGGTGATGATACATCTGAAGGAGATGATGCAGGAATTACCGCATGGGCATGGGATCCAAATTTTAACATCGCAGCATTAGAACTTGCTTTAGAGCATTATGATAACGAGGAATTCGATATGGAAATTAGAGAAAATGCTCAAGACGATATAGTACAACGACTTAATACTGGTTTAAGTTCAGGAACAATGAACGGTATGCCAAACATTGTATTAATTGAAGATCAACGGGCACAAAGCTTTTTGCAATCTTATCCAGATGCTTTCTATCCAATAGGTGACTATTTTAATACAGAAGATTTTGCAGAATACAAGATAGCGCCAACAAGCTTTGATGGAGAACAATACGGGCTTCCATTCGATACTGGTGTAACAGGTTTCTTCTATCGTACGGATTACCTTGAAGAAGCAGGGTACACGCATGATGATTTAGTAGATATTACTTGGAGTGAATATGTTGAAATTGCGAAAGACGTAAAAGAACAAACAGGACAAGCCATGCTTTCTCTAGATCCAAATGATTTAGGTATTCTTCGTGTCATGATGCAAACAACAGGTACATGGTACACAACGGAAGATGGTACGATTCAACTTGAAGGTAACGAACCATTACAAATGGCTTTAGAGAACTATAAAGAATTATTGGAAAATGACCTTGTTAAGTTAAGCTCTGACTGGAGTCAGTATTTAGCAGCATTTAACAGTGGCAATGTTGCATCTGTTCCTGCTGGTAACTGGATTGCTCCTAGTGTAGAAGCAGAAGAATCTCAAGCAGGTCTTTGGAGAGTAGCTCCTATACCTCGTTTAGACATGGAAGGTGCAGTAAATGCATCGAACCAGGGTGGTAGTTCATTCTACGTATTAAATATCGATGGAAAAGAAAAAGCAGCTGAATTCTTAGGTGAAACTTTTGGTTCTAATGTAGAATTTTATCAAGACTTGGTTCAGGAAGTTGGAGCACTTGGTACTTACATTCCAGCCTCTGAAGGAGATGCATACCAATTCGAAAATGAATTCTTTAATAATCAACAAGTAATACATGATTTCTCTCAATGGATGGAGGAAATTCCACAAGTTGATTACGGTATGAACACTTACGGTATTGAAGATATCTTATCGGCAGAAATTCAACAATACTTGGATGGCAAAAGTCTAGAAGACGTACTATCAGATGCACAAGCACAAGCTGAAAACCAGTTTAAATAAGTAGAATAAAGCCCTTGGGAAGAAGCTCATCTATTCTTGAGTGAACCCTTAGCCCAGGGCTTTCTTTTCCTTTATGAAATAGTTAGTATAAAAAGTCTCTTATGAGGAGGGGGATAATCATGAGTCAAGCTTCTAATCCAACGCAGCAAAGAACATTTGCACAGCAAATCAGAAAGAATTATATTGGTTGGCTTTTTATCATTTTATCCGTATTGGGAATTTCTCTTTTCTATTTTTACCCAATGGTTCAGGCGTTGTTATTATCATTACAATCAGGTATGGGCTCAACCCTGGAATATGTTGGTCTTGACAACTATGTAAGATTATTTAATGACCCGACTTTTATTACAGCTTTAACCAATACGATATTATATCTGTTGATACAAGTCCCAGTAATGATTGTTTTAGCTCTAATATTTTCCGTGTTATTAAATGATCCTACATTGAAATTTAAAGGTTTTTTCCGTACTGCAATTTTTTTACCGGCTGTTACTTCCCTTGTAGCATATGCGGTAATTTTTAAGTATTTATTCGGTAATGATGGTTTGGTTAATGACTTTCTGCTAAGTATGAATCTAATTTCTCAACCACTCAATTGGCTTTCTGATCCGTTCTTAGCCAAAATAACTATCATTATAGCCATCACTTGGAGATGGACCGGTTACAATATGATTTTCTATTTATCTGCTCTACAGAATGTCGATAAATCTATGTATGAAGCAGCCAAAATTGATGGTGCTTCTGCAGTACAACAGTTTTTCTTTATTACGATACCTTTATTAAAACCAATCATTCTATTTACTTCCATTGTATCAACGATTGGTACCTTACAATTGTTTGATGAAGTAATGAATATTACCAGTGGTGGACCTGGTAACGCCACAATGACGATTTCTATGTATATTTATAACTTATCGTTTGAATATACACCAGACTTTGGATATGCAGCTACAGTATCTTATGTTATTTTGATCTTAGTTGTCATCCTATCCTTTATTCAATTTAAAGTGGCAGGTGATCGAGATTGAAACAGTTAAAACGAGTTTTCACTTATCTATTTTTAAGTGTTGCAGCAATTGTGTCTATCTTCCCTTTCTTATGGATGTTAGTAAGTATGACGAACAAATCCGTTGATGTAACGGCTGGTCGATTGATTCCTGGTACTCATTTTATCGAGAACTTGAACAATCTTCTTGATCAGACACAAATTGGTACAGCATTATGGAATTCATTTCTGATTGCAGTCATCACAACAGTTTTAACACTATTAATCGGTTCATTAGCTGGTTATGGCTTTGAAATTTACCGATCAAAAGGTAAAGATATAGTATTTAATATTTTGATTTTATCGATGATGATTCCTTTTGCAGCGATTATGATTCCGTTGTACCGCTTATTCGGACAGATATCTGCCGATGCTCCGCTCATCGGTTTAGATACGTTAGCAGCAGCCTTCTTACCGACTATTATTACAGCCTTTTTCATTTTCTTCTTCAGACAGAATACGAAAATGTTTGCAAGAGAGTTAGTAGAGGCAGGTAGAATTGATGGTTTAAGTGAATGGGGCATCTTTTTCCGAATTTATATGCCTACGATGAAAACAACATATGCTGCGGCTGCCATTATTGCATTTATGAACAGCTGGAATAACTATCTTTGGCCATTAGTTGTTCTTCAATCTCCAAATAAACAAACCATACCGTTGTTGATTTCCAACTTAGGTGCAGGCTACACGCCTGACTATGGAGTGATTATGACAGCTATCGTCATTGCCACGCTCCCTACCGCACTTGTGTTCTTCTTAATGCAGAGACACTTTGTTGCTGGTATGATGGGGTCTGTGAAAGGATAATTAGAAATGTACAAAGCGCTCAAAACAGGCTATCTCTATTAAGCAGAGATAGCCTGTTTTATTGCAAATTTTTGTATGATTATTGCGAAACTAACGTCTATTATTTCGATTCACGACATCTATTAATTCAAATTTCCTTACATCAACTAGTCCACGGTTGGAGATGCGTATTTCCGGGATAACTGGTAAGGCGATAAGTGAAAAGGTCATGAATGGGGCATGGATGGTACAGCCTAATTGTTGCCATGCTTTTTCTAGTGCTTTCACTTGTTCCACTACTGTTTCTATTGGTTGATCAGACATTAAGCCTGCAATTGGCATTGGAACATGTGCCAGTACTTCTCCATCTTCTACCACAATCATACCACCACCAGATTCGGCGAGTTTATTGGCAGCAAAAGCCATATCTTCCTGATTGACACCCATTACCAATAAATTATGACTGTCATGTGCTACTGTTGACGCAACAGCACCTGACTTCAAACCAAAACCTTGGGCAAATCCTAATGAAATTTGACCAGTACCTTTATGACGCTCTATGCATGCGAGCTGTATAATATCTTGTTCAAGGTCCATTTTGATCACATTATCTGTTACAGGTAAAGTCGCTGTCATTTTTGCTGTTCTTGCGTTATTTTCAATGATCCGGATACCGTTAATCTCAACTTGCTCTTTTTGCTCTGTAAACATTTTAAAATCATCAGGTTGTAATGCTCTTTGTAACTTCACTGTATCTCTGGCATGATCAGGATATTTATATGCTGGTATTTCTTTTACAAGCTCTTGATCGGAAACAATTACTTCACCATTCGTTATTACAGTAGATGCCTCGACATCAGCTAAATCATCCAGTAAAATAATATCAGCTATTTTACCTGGGGAAATGCTTCCATACTGCTTATCAATTTGAAAATAACGTGCTACATTGATCGTAGCCATTTGAATCGCTACCACAGGATCAACACCTTCTTCCATTGCACGGCGCACAACATGATTCAGCTGTCCTTTTTCTACTAACGTTTGCGGATAAATATCATCGGTAACTAGCGAGATATTTGAAGAATCGATTCCCTCTTCTGTAATGATTTTAATTACCTCTTTGACATCCTGCCAGGCAGAGCCTTCGCGGATCATAATATGCATGCCTAAACGCGCTTTTTCCAATGCTTGTTCTTTCGCAATGGTTTCATGGCAGGAATCCACACCAGAGGCAACATAAGCTTGCAACATGCCGTTAGCCCCATCCGGAAAGTGGCCAGTTACAACCTTATTAGCTTCCATCGTTGCTTCTATTTCATTGATCATCTTAGGATCATTATAGACAACACCAGGAAAGTTCATTACTTCACCTAAACCAATAACACCATCCCATTTTAACCCATCTTCAATATCTTTCTCATTTAAATTAGCACCGGCATCTTCGAGGTCATTAGTGGCAGGAACACAGGAAGGAAATGTAGTAAATACCTTTAATGGCAGCCTTTGCCCTTCTTCGTGCATCAGTCTTACACCTTCCGTACCAAGCACATTAGCAATTTCATGTGGGTCCATAAATATCGCGGTGGTCCCTTTCTTCAAGGCTGCTTTAGCAAATTCAGTAACAGATAGCATCGTACTTTCCACGTGCATATGCCCATCCATCAATCCTGGTGCTACGTATTTTCCTGTAGCGTCCACTACATGTGTTTCAGGTCCGATTACACGGTCCATCTTTCCTATCGATGCAATCCGTTCTCCTTTTATTGCAATATCTACATTTGCTTGTAATTCTCTTGTCATTACATTAACTAATGTTCCATTTTGTATTACAAGGTCTGCAGGGGTTTCTCCCAACGCTACCTTTCTCAGTAATTCTCTACTCAAGATCTATTCTCCTCTCTATATTTTAAAATGCTATATGGAGGATTTACCTACACATAGTTTAGCGATTTACGGTCGCTAAGTAGAAACGCCTACGCCCTATTCCTAAGCTTATACATGTTTTAACCATATTACGACTGAAACCGTTTCACAGTCAATGTTTTTCTTTTTTGAACAGTGTGGCAGTATGGTAAAATGTAAATATATTATGATGCTAGGGGAGAAAGTATGCGTAACTCATTATTTGGAGTAACAGAATGGATCACCAGGTTCGCTTATGTCAACATTTTATGGATGGCTTTTACGCTAGTCGGGCTCGTTATTTTTGGTTTTTTTCCCGCAACTGTTGCGATGTTTACCTTGATAAGGCAATGGATTATGGGAAATACGGAGGATCCTGTATTTTCGACATTTTGGAATACATATAAAAAAGAATTTTTAAGAAGTAACCTTTTTGGATTGTGTTTTTATTTTATTAGTCTGTTATTTTATATTAATCTTCAATTCATGGACATGACTCAAGGTGGTTTTTATGACATTGTAAAAATTCCATTATATATTTTTATGTTAGCGATTTCCTTAACATTGATTTTTGTTATCCCAACTTATGTTCACTTTGAATTACGATTTATCGATGTTTGGAAAAATGCGTTTCTAGTAATGCTGATTCATCCATTTCATAATATATCCATGGTAATAGGATCGGCAGCTGTTATATATGTAATGTGGCTGTTTCCGGGTTCTTTGTTCTTCTTTGGTGGAAGCCTAGTCGGATATATTATTATGGGTACGTGCTATCATGCCTTTAGAAAGGTTGAAGCCAAAAAAGAACAAATAGCCGAAAACGAGGTTGGGGCAAAAGAGTAATTAAACAGGAAAAATCCGAACATTAATGCCTGAGCAAATTTATCGCTTCGGCAAAATACTTCGCTTTCCGTGAGCACAGGAGTCTGCGTATTTTGCCTGCGCTAAGTTCAGATTGTTCGGATTCTCGTTCATCCTATTTAGTTATGTCCCAGCCTCGTTTATTAATAGGAATGTCTATAATTGTGTAGATAAAACACTATGAAAGCGAGTATTTTTTCCACAGCGGCGAATTAGCACTAACAATAATCAGACTGGAAGAGAGTAAATTTAAGTTTTCACTATGTCGCAGTTTTTATCTAGTGCAAATAAAGACCGGGCGATTGCCCGATCTTTATTAACCTATTGTAATTCTGTTTGCTCTGAAATGTCTTCCAGTGCTTGTCCTGCTGCTTCATCTGACATTTCATCCAATGATAAGTCTCCCAGTGATATAATACCTGTTAATTGCCCATTCGTTACGACAGGAAGACGGCGAATTTGATGCTCAGCCATTGTTTGACTTGCTTCCTGAAGGCTAATATCTGGAGATACATGATATAGGTGATCACTCATTACTTCCTGTACTTTTGCTGATCCATCTTTGTTATCAGCATAGCCTCTAATAACTAAGTCACGGTCAGTTACCATTCCTAATAATTCTTTATTATCACCGCAAACGGGAATGGCTCCTACATTTCTTTGTTTCATTAATTCTGCTGCATCTCTTAATGAATCATCCGCTTTACAGAATGATACATTCTGCTCCATAATGTCTCTTACTGTTTTCAATTTTAGAAAACCTCCTTGTATAAGTCATCATGGAGTAGTATGACCAACTTTTTAAAATTATTGCACAAAAAGTGTAGTAAATACTACAATTTTTGACAACTCCGTTAGAGATTTTACCCTTTTACAGAACCTGCAGCTATACCTTCCACAATACGATTACTCAGGATTAAGAAAGCAATCAATATTGGAATAATACTAATCATTAATGTCGCACCAATCGCACCCCAGTCTGTCAGGTATTGACCGATGAAGTTCTGGATACCGACTGTTAATGTTTTAAATTTGTCGGAACTGATAAATGTGTTCACAAAAATAAATTCATTCCAGTTGTAAATCATGTTAATAATGGCTGTTGTCGCCAGAACTGGTGTCGTCATCGGTAACGTAATCTGGAAAAAGATACGATGGATCGAACAACCGTCCACTACTGCCGCTTCTTCAATCTCTCGTGGTAACGTGTAGTAGAAACCTAATAAGATCATGATCGTTAACGGTAAGTTAAATGCCGTATAAGATAATATAATCGATAACGGATTATCAATTAAGTTTAAATCTAAGAAAAAGGCGAACAACGGTATGATGGCAGAGTGGATTGGAACCATTAGCCCTACCATAAAGAGTCCTAATACTAATTTATTCAATTTCCATCTCATTCTTGTGATCGCAAATGTTACAAAGCTTGCTAACAAGATAGTTAGTAAAACCGATGTAACAGTTATCCATACACTGTTAAAGAAGTACAAGTTGATATTACCATCTGTCCACACTCTCACATAGTTTTCCCATCTTGGGTCCTGCGGTAATGCGAACGGAGACAAGCCGAAAACTTCTGCATTACTTTTCAGTGAAAACTGAAATAACCAAACGAGTGGATATATTTGAAAAACAGCGACAATGATTAAAAAGATATAAAGTACGGACATACCTACTTTGGTTAGTATGCTATTATCTTTGCCTGCTGTGTTTTGAGTCTGAGCCATCTCTCTTCCTTCCCTCCGTTAATATTGAATTTCGTCTTCAGATGCTGTTAATTTACGTGTTATCCATGTAACAACAAGCGTGATTAATAGTAAGAAAAAGGCAATTGCACTACCATAGCCAAAGTCAAACGTATCGAACGCTTTTTTGTACATGTATGATGCGATAACTTCACTGGCACCGTTCGGACCTCCGCCAGTCATTACATAAATAAGGTCAAAGTATTTCAATGAACCGACAATCGCTAAAACGACCGTTACCTTAATGACACCTGAAATAAGTGGCACCTTAATTTTATAAGCAATTTGTACAGGATTCGCTCCATCAATTTTGGCTGCTTCGACTAATGATTCTGGAATTCCTTTAAGAGCAGCATAGTAAATAATGATATAAAAACCTGCATACTGCCAAAGAATTGCTACAAAAATTGCATATAAAACTAAATTGGTGTCTGCTAGCCATGCAGGTGGATTTTCAACCCCCACCATGGTTAGAAAGCTATTTAGCATCCCATTATTCGGATCGTAAATCTTCACCCATAATTGCGCAATCGCAACGGAAGATAAAAGCATCGGAATTAAATAAATTTTTCTTAACAAGTCAGAGCCTTTTATTTTCCCTGCTAATATCAATGAAATAGCTAAATATGGCACTAAACTTAATGTAGAGAAAAATGCTAATAAAAATGAATGGTACGCACTTTGCCAAAATTGCGCATCTTTAATTAATTGCGTATAATTTTCTAAACCGACAAAAGTCATTGCACCGATACCATTCCAGTCCATCAACCCATAGTAACCAGTTATGAGAATCGGGCCATAGATTAATGCCACGATTAATATGAACGCTGGTAGTACATATAAAGCAATGACTGCTTTGTTGGACATCACTTTGTTCATGGTTATTGCTCCTTTATGTCTAAGATAAAATCATGTAAGAATAGAAGTCTATCCATGTTTCTTTCGTTATTTGATATGATTAGTTCAAACTTTATTTAAAGTTCGAAAAAGGACATATTTCAACTTTAAATATGCCCTTTTCCTGATTTGTTGTTTATTCTTCAGCAGCTAACGCGTCTTCTTGTTGTTTAGCAAAATCTTCTGGTGTGATGGCATCACCGAATAATGCCTGGATACTGTCTAAGTGTACATCAGCTACACCAGCACTCATTTGAACGTCAGCATAAAGTGTTAAATTAGACGCTTCATTTAAATCGTTTAAGATATCAATATACATTTGAGGTAAATCAATACCTTCTGTGTCTACTTTTGTAGCAGGAATAACACCAGCGTCAGTAACAGAGCGTTCACCCCATTTTTCTACAAAGAAGGTAACAAATTCTTTGGCTTCCTCTTTTACATCAGAATTTTCCGCTACGAATAATCCAACACCAGGGCCACCTACAAAGCTATTGATATCTCCTTCTCCACCTTCAACAGTTGGGAATTTTGTATATTCAACAGAATCTCTAAATTCTTGTGGATTGTCTTCATTTGTTGTCCATTCTGGAAGATCCCAAGTTGCCATTAAATACATTGCTGCTTGTTCATTGATGAAATAACCTTTTGCTTCATCATTGCCTAATCCGTTAAAGCCGTTGATAAATGCTCCCATATCAACAAGCTCCTGCACTTCTTCTGCTGCTTTAATTAGAGCTGGATCTTCAAAGCTTCCCGTTCTGTCAATGGCATTGTTTAAAACTTCAGGTCCACCGATACGATCAGCTAAATACATATACCACATAGAACCTGTCCAACGGTCTTTATTACCTAATGCAATCGGAGTTACACCAGCGTCAGCTAATGTTTGGATTGCAACTTTTAATTCTTCAAAGGTACTTGGTACTTCTACACCATGTTCTTCAAAAATGGCTGAATTGTAATAAAGTGGTGTAATGTTTAACTCTAATGGTAAGCCATAAGTTGTGTCATCGATTGCATAAGCTTCTGCTGTACCAGGTACAAACTTATCTTGAAGTTGTCCTTCTAAAATGTCGTCAAGCGGCGCAAACATATTACCGCTTACATAAGGATCCAAGAAGCCTGCTGCCCAAGTCATCCCTACGTCAGGTAATTCATTAGAAGTAGATAATACTTTTAATTTTTCTTTGTATTGCTCATTACCTAAAATTTCAACGTCTACTGTTACATCTGGATGATCTGTCTCGAACTCGTCGATTATGCTATTAACAATTTCGTGGTGTTGTTTAGAACTTCCTTCAGGCCATAAGTGCATAAACTCAATTGTTTTACTTGAATCGCTTTCATTTTCGCCAGAAGTTGAGTTATCTTCTGATCCTTCTTCATTTCCGCCACATGCTGCAAGCGCAAACATTGAAACTATAGCAAATGAAAATATTACTTTATGCCATCCTTTTTTCATTTGTGTAAACCCCCTGATATCAATAAGTTTTTAGTACAGTTATAAGTGTAGCACCACGGGGCTTCATCCGTAAGGTAACAACGATTAGATAAAATACCACTTATTTTAGGAATCGTTTTCATTTTGTTTTCTGAATCCATTTGGAGTCGTCTCTTCAAATTGCTTAAAAATCTTGATAAAATACTTAGAAGTCTGGTAGCCACTTTTTTCGGCTATTTCGGCAATCGTTAAATCAGTAGATAAGAGTAGCTTTTTAGCTTCTTCCATGCGCTTTCTTGTTACATATTCACTAAATGTAACTTGTAATTCCTCCTTAAATAATGCGCTTAAATAGCTAGAATTTAAATGGACTTGGTTCGCTACTTCCTTTAGTGTCAATTCCTCATCATAATGCTGATCGATATAATCCATTGCTTCTTTTACCGCTCGGTTATACTTGCTTAACTGCTGCATCTCTATTAATTTATCATCTACTATTTTATTGAACATACCTGTTTTTTCTCGTTGTTTTTCAATTTCAATTGCCTTTTCGATTGCTTCCATTAATTTTTCTTTGGCAATAGGTTTTAACAAGTAATTAACGACACCTAACTCAAGGGCTTCATGGGCGTATTCAAACTCTGAATATGCTGAAATAACTATTACAACCGGATCTTTTGCTTTTTCCTTCAGCTTTTTTAGTAACTCTAAGCCAGTAACCTCGGGCATTCTTATATCAGTAATTAAGACATGAACTTTTTCGTGACTGATACGTTCGATAGCTTCCGCTGCATTTGCTGCGGTAATCACTTCATATTGATCTGAAGATGTTCGCTCAATTGTTTTTTTAATCCCTTTGCGGCTCCTCGGTTCATCATCGACAACAAGAATCACCTTTTTATCCATCTTACCAACCCTCCTATACTGGAATTTCAAAGCTAACCATGGTTCCTTTACCTTCTTCACTTAAAATAATAATGTCCCGACTCTCTTCTGTTTCATAAAACAAACGCAAACGTTGTTGTACATTTTGCAATGCCAAACCTTGCTGCTTTTGTTGTCTGATACTACCTTCCATATGTTTCTTTACTTGAGCTATTTTTTCTCCACTCATACCTGGACCATTATCACTTACCGCAATTCGTATCCGTTGTTTATCTGGTACTTTTTCTATACTAACGGTAATATGACTGTTACCCATGACATTTCCCGCACCATGCAAAATCGCATTCTCGACTATGGGTTGTATCATTAACTTCGGTATTTTGACATGTAACCAGTCAAAGTCTACATCTTTCTCCCAGTTCAAACGGTCACCAAATCGCATCCGCATTATCTTCATATAACGTTCAATATGATCTAATTCTTCCTTAACGGTCACCCATTCATCCTCATTTTCCTTCGTAATCGTATAGCGGAATAACTCTGACATCGCCAGCACAACATTCGCTAATCCCTCTTCTTCCTTATCATCCAATGACCAGTATAATGCATCCAATGTGTTAAAAAGAAAGTGTGGATGTATTTGGGCCTGTATTGCTTTTAGTTCTGTTCTGTTTTTAATAATTTCTTTTTCATATACCATCTGAACTAAATAATTGGTCTCTTCTGCCAGTTGGTTATACGTTTGATTCAATTCATTAATTTCATTAGTAGAGTTTATTACAGGGTTTTGGGCTAACACTCCCTCACCAGCTTGTCTCATAGTCTTTGTAAGCCTCGTAATAGGTCTGGTAATAAAGGTCGATAGAAAGAATGAAAAAATAAAAAAGATCAATAATCCAATTAATCCAGCAATGAGAATACCCGCTTGCACAGTAGAAATACCAGATGTCAATTGATTGACAGGTGTCAAAATATGCATCGTCCAGCCTGTTAAGTCTGATGTATTTCTCACCAGCATGTATTCTTGATCATCAATGATAATCGTTTCATTATCTGTGTCTAGAATTTCCTCTAAAGCGCCTCCATTATAATTCGTGACAATAGGGTTATTCTGTTTATCGACTAATATAGAATAATCATTTGATTCTGTTTCTTGCTGATTTGGATTTAATTGAAAATAGTTTCGGTTAATCCTTGCGACGATGTATCCACCATAGTTAAAATCGGCATCCATCAAATTAATTTTTCTGCCTACCAAGAAATAATTATAATCTAACGGATCTTCACCAAACCATATTAACTTGCCGCCAGCTTCATTTGCCCGGATAATCCAATGTGGATCGATACGATCTAGCAATAAAGTGGTATCGATAGGAATTATACGTTGAAAGTTTTTATTATAGATTTCAATCGAATAAATACCATCTGCATTGGCTTGAATTAAATTCGTCGTACTCATTAAAGATTGCCTGTCATTAAAAGAAGTAATCTCTCCTTTAGATTCCTGTAATAGAACATCCTGCAGTTCTTCATTGGTTAACACTTGTTTCGTTACCATATTTAATTGTTCAAACAATGAATCGTATCTGCCAGATGACTCCATTGCTGTTTGCCTTATTTGTTCCTCCGCATTATTTTGTAATAAATTTTCAACTAAAATATACGTAATCGCACTCACAATAAATAACACAATAAACATCACAAACAAATAAACAACCAATAATTGATTGCGTAATGTATTCCATCTTTTTAAATATCTGAGCACTTCGCTCACTCCAAACACTAATAACTTTGTTTATTCGATAATCTAAGTCGTAGTACCATTATACTATGAAAGTCAAAATCATGAAACTTTCTTTTATTACCAGAAATGTATCCTTTGTAATAGGGATTCTATATACAACTGATTTGTTACGTTTGATGATTAAGTGAGACTTTCCTCAGTGGGGGTCCCCCCACTGAGGGTTAGCGAAACTTATCAGGGTGTTAGTGTCCGTTACCCCCACTTAACTTCTTTGATATACTTGAACCTTGAAGTGAGATTTTACGGACTATTAGCACCGTGAAAAAAACACTAAATAAGCATATTGAACTGACCCAGTAAAACGGGACAAGAAAAAACACCTATGCTACCATAGTCCTGAATTCAACAGGACTGTGGCAGTTTAGTTTTGTAAACGGTCGTATATAGTTGTAATAATACATGTAAGATTCCACTTTTTCTAGTACAATAGAGTTTGTAAGGTGCACTCTATTTTGAGTGTTGAATTCTTCCGACTTTAGCGAGGAGTGGAAGGATTCGATTACGGCATTATCAAAGCAGTTTCCTTTTCGGGACATGCTTGTGGTAATGCCTTTTTCTTTAGCCAGCTCTTGAAAGTCGTAAGAGGTGTATTGAGCTCCTTGATCACTGTGTAAGATAACTTCATACGTCTCTCTGTCTTTACATGCAGCTTCTAGTGTATCTAAAACAAGCTTAACCTCTTGTGTGTCACTAACTTTATAGGCTATGATTTCGTTATTATATAAGTCCATAATGGTTGATAAATAAAGCATTTTCTCTCCATATGGTAAGTAAGTAATATCAGTAACCCACTTTTGATTAGGGCGATCAGCCTTGAAATCCTGTTTAAGAAGGTTTGGGACGACAAACTTGCTTTCCCCAGCAATATAAACCCTTCTTTTCACTTTGACTTGACACTGAAGGTTATATTTTTGCATGATCTTTTGTACGGTCTTTCGATTTACTTTTATCTTATGGTCATTTTGGAGAATCCCTCTTACGTTTCGATGTCCTACTCTAAATGAAAGGCTTTGACAAATATCTATAACCAACTGATGTAGAAGAGGCAATTCAGCTGAAACTCTCTTTTTCCAGCGATAATAAGTTGACTTTGGAATCTCGAAACATTCACAAATAGTAGTAATTGTGTATTGTTCTTTATAAGCTTCTACAACTTCGACGAATACTTCTGGAACCACTTCCTTTCGATTTCTTGGTACTTTCCCGACAATTCATCTCGCATTTCATAATACTTCACTTTTTTTCTTAACTGACTTATTTCACTATCATCATCAGGTCCTTTACCGAATGCATATTGTTTTCCAATTGGTTGAGCTAACCTGTGCTCCTCGCCATTCCTATACCATCTCATCCAAGTATTGATTTGTGTCTTATTTTTAATACCAAACTTCTCCATAATCTCTTTATTCGTTAGTTCCCCAGATAGTTTTAAGCGTATTACTTCTCTTTTGATTTCTTCAGGATAAACCACCTTCTTCCCCATAACAAAAAACACCTCCAAATGTCGATAAATAATTTATACGACTCTGGGGGTGTTTTTTCCTGTCTCATATTATTGGGTCACTCTATATACCTATTCAGTGTTTTTTCTACCTATTTAATTTAATTTGATTCAATTTTATTTATTGTTTCTTTTGACGTTGTTTTATCGCATGCGACATAAGTTTATTTATTTTACTTTACGCTTGGGACGGGGAATAACATCTGTTCTTTGTGCCCATTCCTTCCATGCCAATTTTAATTCTTCTACTATTTCTGGATATAGATCAGCTAAATTTACCATTTCACTTCTATCATTATCCAAATTATATAATTCCCAGTCTCTTTCTTTAATCTTCGACAACTTCCACTTACCATGGCGAACGCCACAATGTTGCTCGTGTTCAAAGCAAAGGGTTCTTTCTTGAGGTGATTCATCTAATAACGCAGGTACCAAGCTTTCCCCCTCCATCGGAAGAATTTCACGCCCTTTATATTCCTCTGGATAATCTGCCCCTGTAATATCAACAAACGTTGTCATAAAATCGATAAAATGCCCTGGTCTGTGATCAATTTCTCCTTTACGTTCTATTACCTCTGGCCAATGGGCAATTAAAGGAGTACTAATTCCACCCTCATGACCATAATGTTTGTATAAACGAAGGGGAGTACTGCAGGCATTCGCCCAACCAGAACCATAGCTATGATAACTATCAGGACCACCCATTTTCTTTAAATCTTCTTTTCGATGTAATATATTTGATGTAGTTATCCAATTATCAAATCCCCAAGGATCCCATTCAGCACACGCCCCATTATCAGAACAGAATAAAATCAATGTGTTGTCTAATTCCTGCTTCTCTTCTAAATCACTTATCACTCTTCCAATATTTTGATCCATTCTATCAACCATCGCAGCATAAATAGCCATTCTCTTCGCTAAATCTTTTTTTCGATCCAGATCGAGAGAATCCCATGCAGGATTAACACCTTGTATGTCTCTATCCCGGTTCCAATATTCAGCTCTAGGGGTTAACGGTGTATCTTGAGCTATAATCTCCAATTCTTTCATTCGATGCAAACGTTCCTCACGGATTTTATCCCACCCCTTTTCGTATACTCCTTCATATTTTACAATCTCTTCTTCTGGTGCTTGTAAAGGGAAGTGCGGGGCATTATAAGATAAATATAGAAAGTATGGATGATCATCCCTTCTAGATTCTTCGATAAAGTCTAAGGCATGATCAGTGATGGCATCCGTTGCGTAAAATTCACCATCTTTATACGTACGTTCAGGTCGACCTTCAGGCAAGCGTACGTAATCTTTTTTATCCCAAAAGCTTGTGAAACCACCCAATAGTCCATAAAAATCATCGAAACCTTTTTTAATTGGGCCCTGCTTACCTACATGCCATTTCCCAGACAGGTAGGTGTGGTATCCTTCTTCCTTTAGTACCTCAGCCAGAGTGACACACTGTTCTGTTAAGAAACCACGGTATCCTGGTGTTTCTAGTTCCTCAGTCATTTCGCCAACGCCTGCTTGGTGTGGATAAAGACCAGTTAATAATGATGCACGACTCGGACAACAGCGAGCAGAATTATAAAATTGCGTAAATCGCAGGCCACCTGAAGCAAGTCGATCTATGTTCGGTGTATCTATCTCACTACCAAAGCAACCTAAGTCTGAATACCCCAGATCATCTGCAAGTATTAAAATGATATTTGGCTTCTGTTCTTTCATCAATACCCCTCCATTTTTCCATTTATTACTTTGCTTCATTCACCGCTCTGATTTTATCTAATGAGATTTTTGGTGTTCTAACTTCTTTCAATAATTCACATTTATCTCTTGTTGGACATCTGTTGTTTGGGTATAACAATATCCACAAATATATGGAGTAGCTTTAATGGCATCTGTAATGTCCTGATAACGTTTTAGAATTTCTTCTTCGGTTTCTACTTGATTACCATAGCCCCAGCCGCTGTCGTCATAAAAAGCACCCCCCATACTCTGTTAAAATTATCGGCTGACCTCTATACTCATATCCTTGGCAAATGCATACTTATGTTTGTTGTGTGGAATTTTATTTTGGTAATTATTACAATCACGCCTGGCATTAGTTACACATTATATGTATTTATACTTATTTTTTGTTTATTTTGTAATAGAATACGTTTTCATACAACGAAAGTCAACCATTATTTACAATGTTTTTACTTTTATTCATTTTTATTGTTTTTTAAACAAAAATAAAACCCTCCTTTAAAGAGGAGAGGGAATTATCACTAAAATTATTCAAATTTTATATTCAATTTTATATCTTGCTGGAAGTCTCCGAATTCTTTACCGAAGATGTTCATTCCACCCTTATGAACAGCGTCTTCTTTTATTCCTATTTTAAATGTTACATAATCTTTTTTCAGTACATTTACATCATTCAATGTTACATTTGAAAGCTGAAAATCATCTATCATTGTATTTTCATTTGATATTTTCCAAACCTTTAATGTACCATATTGAGTACTTGTCGTTTCTGCCCAATACTTCGGATTTAATTTACCTGGACGATCTCCATAATCTCCGGGGCTCGTCCAAGTTCCTATATCAACATCATTGACCCAAACAGTGATATCAGATGGCCAATTGTGATCATGGTTAGGTGCTTCTGAACAAATTTCTAATGAGAACTTCATTTCTTTTATTGTTGCATCAGGAGCAATGACAATAGGAAATTTATACTCAAGAAATCCTTTTCTTGTCCAAATAAGTTGTGCTTGTATTCGTTCAGGGCTATAAAAATACACGGGTTCATCCTCAGGAATTAAGAATTTCTCCTGATTTGCCATGCCACATGTAGGAGCAACCTGAAAGTCAACATATTGTCCAATAGGCATTTCCAATTCATAATTCTTTAAGTCATTTTCAGAAGATTTATGGGGACTATTTAAAAGAATATGAATGTCATCAAAATTTCTAGTGCACACCTTCATAGCCCCTCTACTTGCTGGTCTCAGCTCTGTTTGTATTAGATTGGCTTCTTCTAAAACTCGCACATGAGAGGCAGTAGTTGAAACAGGAATTTGCAACGCATCCGATAGTTGATGCACATTCATATTTCCTTTATTTAGTAAATTAATCATTTTCAAGCGCACTTTTGATGATAATGCATGAGTTACTTTACTTAATTTTTCAGGATCGCTAATGGATAGTTCTAACAAAATTCATCCCTCCGTGAACGTTTATATTTTAAAAAAGTTTGTTAGTTTAAAGGTAAACGAAAAAACAGTATTTATCTAGTTTTTCAGCTTAATTAATTAGAATTATACAATTTTTATAAATTATATGCTTTGCCAGTCCATTTATATAATCATTTCACTACTAGTCTTTGGAGGAAAAAAGCACAAATTATGATAACACCTGGTAGCTATCTTAGTTTGGTTCTACAAGCCTGATAGAAAAAACACTTCGCTAATCATATCATTAACGAAGTGCTTTTATAACCTCTAAGCCGATTTCTTGTAGACTGTCCACATCCTGATCCGATGCATTACTATCCGTAATGATCCGTTCTACCTTTGTTAAAGGCGCAACATGAGCAAACGCCTGAAAATGAAATTTATGATGATCAGCCAAAATATAGGTGGTGTCCGCTATTTCAATCATTTTTTGTCTCACTCGAGCTTGTTGTTCATTTGACTCGCTAATCCCTCTTTCAAAGTGAATTCCTTTGCAAGACAGAAATGCTTTATTTACATGATATAAATCTAGAGAACGTTCCGCTAAAGGTCCAACATAGGATAGGGACTTTGCTAGCAACGTACCCCCAGTTGAAATCACAGTAATTTGATTTTTTTTACTTAATTCCAACACAACATTAACAGAATTCGTCAAAACGGTAACAGGTATATTTGGTACGTCCTTTGCCACATACCAAGCTGTTGTACTGGCATCCAGTAAGATTTTATCCGTTTCCACAATATGTTTTACGACTTCCTGGGCAATTTCTTTTTTCTCGTCTACATACATTACTTCTCGTTCTTGAAAAGGTATTTCCGGCCCATCCTGAGACGAAGCTATACTGACTGCACCCCCGTGACTGCGGGCTAATTTCTTTTCCTTTTCTAATTTTTCTAAATCTCGCCGAATCGTTTCATCCGTCACAGAAAAGAGGTTTGCAAGCTCGGAAACTCTGATACTTTTCTTCTGATTGACTACTTCTACGATTCGCTGATGTCTTTCTGCAACTAACATCTAATTCTCCTACCTTCTCGTTCTTCAAACCTTTCTATTACTGACTATAGGGAAATCTTGACTAAAATTCAACTGTTTAGTCAAGATGAAAGACTTCTTGATCAATTAAATACATTTTCGGGTCACCTTTTTCATCCATTGCTAAAATATCACTCATAAATGCCTGCCATTTACGATTAGCTGGATTGTTTTCCAGTTCTTTCATTGCACGATGGTAATCATCCACTTCCATGTATGCGTATAGCTTGGTATCATCCATGAAAATACTGTAATTGCTAATGCCTACTTCTTTTAATGCTTCCAATAATTCCGGGTGTACAGCCTGATGTCTTTTCTTATATTCCTCTTGTGAACCTTCCTTACACTCCATAATAAACATATAACGCGCCATGAATATCCTCCCCATCCTTGTAAACGTATTCATTATATCGTTTTGTTTTTACTTATGTTGGTTTCCATTTTATCACAGAACAAAACAAATATAAACAAAAATTAGGGAGAAAGACTTTTTGCAAATTAAATAATACTACGCCTCAAAGAAAAAGATTATAAAATTTAGTAAGAACACTTTTTAACGAATGAGAATGAAAAAGAGGTTGGGACAAAAGAGTAATTAAACAGGAAAAATCCGAACATTAATGCCTGAGCAAATGTACGGCTTCGGCAAAATACTTCGCTTTCCGTGGGCACGGCTTCAGCTAACTGTGTGAGTTCCCACAGGAGTCTGCGTATTTTGCCTACGCTAAGTTCAGATTGTTCGGATTCTCGTTCTCCCTATTTAGTTCTGTCCCAGCCTCTTAAAGTAGTTCTCTAAATAATGATAGACGCCTTCTTTGTCATTTGTATACTCTGTGATTTCCTTTACTAACGCTTTAATTTGATCCGTAGCATTAAACATAGCCACCGGATAACCTACATATTTCATCATCGGTATATCGTTGTTACTGTCCCCAATTGCCATGGTATCTTGTGGATTAATTTGATAATGCTTCAGTAACGTTTCAATTCCTGTTGCTTTATTTACTCCTTCTACCATCACTTCCACATTATGATGTGAGGACGATGAAGTGGTAAAATTGGTTTCCTTTTTCATTTTTTCCAGTTCTTCTATCCATGCTTTCATTTTTTTATGATCTTTAGAAAAACAGAATATTTTTGCATATTTTTGGTCGGGTAAAGAGTCATGCCAGCGAATTTCACGCTCGATCGCAGCTTGTCTTTCCAACCATTCATTAATCCCTACTTCATCTGGCTTCTCCCCACTGATCATTGACTCGATATACACTTGATCCTCTTTGAGAGAGAGTCTTTCCCCATCATTGGGATGCACTTCATAATAAATCTGATTTGATCTAGCTGATTGTACCACTTTATCCACAAGTTCTGTGGATAAGCTATGCTCTAATAACTTTTCTCCATTAACATATGTAATCATTCCATTTGCGGTAACAAATCCATCCAATTCTAAGCCATCTGGTGCTGAATCAAACACTTCGTTATAGGAACGGCCTGTCACGATAAAAACTCGAATCCCTTTTTTTCTGATATGTTGAATGGTGTCGAGTGTGTTTTTCGTTAATTGATTGTGGTTATTTAGTAGTGTGCCATCCATATCTAAACAAACTGCTTTTGGTGAAAATGTCATTGTTACGGTCCCCCTTCTAAACTAGCCGTTAACTAGTATAGCATAAGAAATATAAGCTCACCATTGAATCATATCGATGAGTGAGCTTGGAATACAAAGTAGTTTATCTATCTTTTTGAGCTGTTTCTAAAGGATGGAGGTTGGCTTCTATTTCGTTTCGTTTTTCTTCTAGGAATGGTGGGAGGGCGATGTTCTCTCCCAGATGTTCGATTTTTTCATCTGTGTCAAAGCCTGGTCCATCTGTGGCTAGTTCAAATAGAATACCATTAGGCTCACGAAAGTATAGCGATTGAAAATAATAACGATCGACAAGTCCGGAGTTAGGCAACCTTTCTCTGGTAATTCTCTCTTGCCACTTTTCGAGCTCTTGATAATCTGCTACACGAAAAGCAACGTGGTGTACACTACCTCTTCCGGGGCGCTCCTTTTGCAATTCCGGACGAACTTCAAGATGTACCTCTGCACCTGTACCGCCTTCACCCGTTTCAAACACTTGCATATCAGTTTCTCCTTCCGGGTTAGAATAAGTACCGGCATGATGAAACCCGAGTACGTCTGTTAAAACTCTTTCGGTGGTGGCTAATTCCGGAACAGTTAATCGAACTGGACCCAAACCAGTAATACCATATTTCTTTGGCACTGGACTGTGCTCCCAGGGAATACCGGCATTTACACCTTTGTTATTTTCGTCAGATACGAGAACAAGTCGCTGCCCTTCATGATCTTGAAAAGGTAATACTTTTCGTCCGAATTTTTCTCCCATGCCGTCATGGACAATATCATATTCGTCCAGACGTTCCTCCCAAAAGCGTAACGCCTCATCACTGGCAACACGTAAAGAGGTATAAGAAATACTATTATTACCCGGATACGTATGTCCCGCATTTGTTATTTCAAAAAAGGTTAAATCTGTTCCAGGTCGTCCAATTTCATCTGCATAGAATAAATGATACATACTCGGATCATCCTGGTTTACCGTTTTTTTAACTAATCGCATTCCTAATATATCTGTATAAAAATGAAAGTTATCTTTAGCAGTAGCTGTAATTGCTGATACGTGGTGTATTCCTTTTAGTTCCATAAGCTGCCTCCTTGAATTTATTGTTAGTTCTATTATAAACTTTTCTTTATCTCAAATTCAAAATAATGAGATCTTGACAATTAATAGGTTTTTGATACAATCTTTTTGTAATATCATTTATAAATGGCTTTAGCTGATAATAATGTAAAACTAAGGCTTCCGCAAAAGTATTGGTGACAAGCCAAGTTTTGCTAATAATTACATAAGTGTTATCACTACTAGGGGTGCCTGTTAAGTAAGGGCTGAGAAAAAAGCATAATGAAGCTTTTTAACCCTAAGAACCTGATCTGGTTGGTACCAGCGGAGGGAAGTAGCTAAACTTTTTGCATGGTATAGCCAGGTTCTTATTCGGAATCTGGCTATTTATTTATTTCAGGATAGTGATGCACTTCTATTCTAAAGAGGAGGAAGTTTGCATGAATCGTACTTTATTATTAACAACGATGGCCGTTTTTATTGCGATTGGTACATTAGGTTCGCAATTTCTATGGTTCCCAACCGGAATTGCCAAAGCAAATCCTGTGCAGCATGCGGTTAATGTGATGGCTGCTGTTACTCTTGGTCCCATTCCTGCTGTAATCATCGCTTTTACTATCGGACTTTTACGAAATTTATTAGGAATAGGGACATTACTTGCCTATCCAGGTGGCATGGTAGGAGCTTTACTTGCTGGCTATCTGTATCGATGGACGAAAAAAAGAACCTTGGCTGGTGTCGGAGAGATAATTGGTACCGGTGTGATAGGTGCATTACTATCCGTTCCATTTGCAAAAATTTTAATGGGGACTTCTGTCGGTGCTTTAGCTTTTTTACCAGGCTTTCTAGTAAGTAGTGTTACAGGAGCTATTATCGGCCTCCTGATTTTATCCAGAGTAAAACATACTTCTTTGATGCAACAACCAATTTCAAGTAAATAAAGATACTTATAAACAACAAATCATGGCGTACTTTCGCTTGATTTGTTGTTTATTTTGATTTATTCAACAAATCTTTGCTCGCTCTCTTTAAATTTGTTGTTTATCTTGATTTTCAAGACTTTTCACTTAGAAAATAAAAAGGATGGGACAAAACATAAAAAATATACTGATAACCGAACATTCAAAAAATCAGAATCGAGTACCGCTCTTCCTTGGATATCCCGTTTTGTTCCTTGGATATCTCATGCTCTTCCTTGGATATATTCATTTATCCTAGGAAGAATTATATTTTTCCAAGGAACAGAAATACTTATCCAATGAACAAAAACACGAACTTGATGTTCGTGTTTTGTCGTAAATCAAGGCTTCTGTCTCAGCCCCTCGTTTTAGTCATTTCCGAAAAAGGCTTCTGCTTTTTCTAGATAGAATTCTTGCTCTGGAGTAAGATCATACTCCTCTTCAATTGCATCTACGGGGCACACTGATTTACATGCTCCACAATCGATACAAATATCCGGATCTATATAAAATTGATCTGGGCCTTCGACTATACAGTCTACTGGACACACTGTTGTGCATTCGCCAGATTTTTCTGTTTCACATGGTGCTGTTATTACAAATGCCATCTTGCATCCTCCTAGATGTTTATCACAGCGTTAACCGTCCGTAAGATCCCTACTTCAATGGGGGGAATCAGACGCTAACTTCTTGATAAGTTTCGCTAACCATCAGTAGGTGGATTACAATCACTGATGGAAGTCTCACTTTATCAATCTATTATTTACGATAAAGCATGTTCGACTTGGATTGCAAGTGTTTTAGTCAAATTTATAACGTTCGAGAGTAAAAAATGGTTTTCATCTGATTTATCTCCTCAAAAGACTCCTAAAATTAAATTACTTACGTAAAAGCAAGAACCCGATTCATTTTATTAGAAACGGGTTCTTGCTTAACTATTTTATCAGTTTTTATCTCTTGTTAAATGTGTCTGGATCAGGACCAACACGTTCATCCTTATTCATATCGTGAATTAACTTCATTTCCTCTTCTGTTAATGCAAAGTCAAAAACATCTGCATTATCATGAATACGATGCTGTTTCACTGATTTCGGAATGGTCACAACCTCTTGTTGTAAATCCCAACGCAAAATAACTTGTGCTGTCGATTTACCATGGCGTTTTGCAATATCAGTTAATGTTGGGTCAGCCAAAAGTTTTCCTTGTTTCAGTGGAGACCATGCCTCTAGCTGAATATTATGTTTTTTGCAGAATTCATGCAAATTACGTTGTTGTAGGTGCGGGTGATATTCAACTTGATTTACCATCGGTGTTACTTGTGCATTATTCATCAAATCTTCTATATGATGCTCTTTAAAATTACTTACACCAATTGCGCGGATTTTTCCATCATTATATAATTTCTCCATTGCCTTCCAAGACTCTTTGTATTTATTTTGTTCTGGAACTGGCCAATGAATTAAATATAAATCTAAATATTCCAGACCTAATTTATCTAAGCTTGTTTCCAATGCTTGGATTGTTTCCTCGTAGCCTTGATCCCCATTCCAAAGCTTAGAGGTAATAAATAATTCTTCACGAGGAATGCCAGAATCTTTGATTGCTTTACCTACACCTTCTTCATTACCATAAACGGCTGCTGTATCAATACTCTTATAACCATGTTCCAGTGCCCACTTAACGGAATTATAAACTTCTTCTCCTTCTTCCACCAAGAAAACTCCTAGACCAAACCATGGCATCTTAACACCATTATGTAACGTAGTGGTTGATTGCAAACTATTAACCATCTCAAATTCCTCCTTTGTTCATTGTCTATACTATCTTGCCACATTCCACCAAAAATGAAAAACATAGTGCTCAAAAAAGGAAAATAACAGGGCAGAAAAACAAGGTGAATTCACCCTCTTAGCTTCTTCGATTTACTTGAACCTTGAAGCGGGGTTTACGGCGGATTAGCACCGTGATAAACGGTGCTCACCCTGTTCCTTTGTCCCAAATTTGATGGACTTTGTAATGTCGATACTGTTGTTTAGGTATGTTTTCAATAAAGTCGGTTGGTTTTCCAATTGTAAATAGTGCTAATTGGTGCATAGCTCTTGTACATGCTGTATAGAATAAGTTTCGTTCTAACTCATCCTGAAAATTGTCATTGGATGCATCGACAATGATGACCGCATCAAATTCAATTCCTTTCGCAAGATATGCCGGAATCACTACAATACCTTTTTCAAAAATGTGTGCTTCCTGTGTCATTAAATGAATGTCTATACGATTTCTTAACCGATCATATATGTCCATACACTCTTGCATCGTTTTTCCGATTAATGCAATGGTTTCGTGACCTTCTTGTTCATATTCGTTTATTTGATCGAGCACTTTTTCAATCATAATATCACGTTGCTCCAACTCCATCACAACTGGAGTCTCCCCATCACGCTCAAACGGCTCAATTAGATCACCATTTGGCATAAATGATTTAGTGAATTCCACAATCGGAGCTGTCGAACGGTAGCTTCTCGTCAACACGATTCTTTCATGTTTTTCCTGCCATTTCTCTGATAACAAAGTCTCTTCTCTTAAAGCGTGTGCATAAATTGCTTGATTAATATCACCTAATAAAGTCATACGACTAACCGGGAACATCTTCTTCATCAATGCAAACTGAAACGGTGTATAATCCTGCGCTTCATCGATAAACAAATGTTGAATCGCTCGCTGCGCATCAAATCCTAGCAAGCTTTTTTCAAAATAAATATAAGCTGGTGCATCTTCCCATGTTAAATATTTATGTTTTAAATATTCATTCGTGATACGACATATTTCTTGCCACTGAGACGGATGTGTAACTTTTGTACTCGCAACTCGTTCCTTGCTTGAAAATAACTTACGAAATGTTTTAAGTGGATCGACGAACGCTAATTGCTTTACCTTCTTTCGTAGTGGACGAAGTCGCCAAGCAACTACTCGTTTACGTAACATTTCCTCCTCACGGTCATAGTCATCAAACGTATCTTCCGAAAATTGGTTTTCATCTTGCAATGTTTGGTGAACGTCGACATAATCAGCCTTTTCTAATAATTCACTTTCTTCTAATACCCAATCTTTCTCTCTTTCAACCTTCTCTAGTCTTTTCAGTTGATACAATATCCAATTGGCTACCTTTTCTAAACGATCCGGAATGGCTAAAGTGCTTTCTGTCTGATAGAAATATTTTTCAACCATTTGTTTTGGAATAACTGTTTGCCCTCTAAATGTAATATTGCGAAAAGCGAGCCCTTTATTGGCAAGTTGGTCTAAAAAGCGATCAATTAAATCTTTATATGCTAAGCTAGCCTTGTAATGCATGGCTTCTACTCTTGCCTCGTAATTTTCTGCTTGTTTTTGTAAATAATACTCCATTTGTTCGAAAGGGGTTTCTAATTGAAAGCTATCATCTAACTGCCGGTGTAAATATTGATAAAATGTCATCTGCTGCATATTATCTTCACCAAGTTCCGGAAGCACGGTTGCTACATAACTGTTGAATAATGGATTTGGTGAAAAAAGTACAATTTGCTCGGATGTTAATGTTTCGCGATAGCGATACAATAAGTAGGCTACACGCTGCAATGCTGCAGAAGTTTTTCCACTACCAGCAACACCTTGAACAATCAATACTTTTGCCTTTTCATTACGTATAATTTGATTCTGCTCTTTTTGAATCGTTGATACAATGCTTTTCATCTTTGTGCTTGCCTGATTACCTAAGACAGACTGGAGTAAATGATCACCAATAGTCAGCCCTGTGTCGAACATTCCTTTGAGTTCACCATTACTAATCACATATTGTCGTTTTAACGTTATTTCCCCGGAAATATTTTCTTGAACGGTGTCGTAACTTGCCGGTCCTGGCGGGAAATCATAGTACATGCTCGAAATAGGTGCCCTCCAGTCATATACTAGGAAATTTTCTTCATCTTCATCCATCACAGAGGCCAAACCAATATAGATCGGTTGTTCAGCGGACTGTCCATCTTCTTTAAAGTCAATTCGACCAAAATAAGGTTTATCCTTTAGACGGTGTAGTATGTCTAAACGTTCACTTACTTGCCCATGGCTTCGTTCGCGTTCCGACAGAAACTCTGCTTGCTGTTTTATACTGGCTTCTGTTTCAATTTTATCGTCCATTTCTTCTATATTTACCGTTACGTCTTCCCAAAAATCACGTCTGATATCAATGACATCTTCTTTTAAACCTTTTATTTTTGATTGTAATGATGTGATTTTTTTACCAATTTCATCCACTACCTTAGTTACCCTTTGCTTTTCCTGCTGCCATTCTTGATCTTCTCGCTCGTCTGCCACTGATTCCACCTCCGTGACGTTGATTTTGTCATCTCTTTTACCAAGGTGCTAACCGTCCGTAAGACCCCACTTTATGCTTTAAGTATTGCAACGAAGTTAAGCAGAGGTTACGGATGCTAACACCTTGATAAGTTTCGCTATCAATCAGTGGGGTAGAATCCCCCACACTGATTTAATTCTCACTTTATTATATTCCAACTAAACTTGTATCAATCATGAACAGTTTGTGTTGTGACTAGATTAGCATAAAAACCCTTTTCTTTCATTAATGATGAATGGGTTCCTTTTTCAATTATTTTACCTTCCTTTAGAACAAGTATCATATCAGCCTTCTCAATCGTATTCAAGCGATGTGCAATCACAAAACTAGTCTTCCCTTCCATTAATGTTTCTAATGCATCTGTTATTTTTAATTCTGTTATTGTATCAATACTGCTTGTCGCCTCATCTAATATTAAAATGGACGGATTGGCTAGCATCGCCCTTGCAATCACAATTAGTTGACGTTGTCCTTGGCTAATTCCTTGGCCATTTCCTTCAAGCATCGTATCATATTGCTTTGGTAATTGTTCGATAAAAGTATGGGCATTCGCCATTTTCGCAGCTTCTTCCACTTCCTGATCGGTAGCATTTAGCTTTCCATAACGAATATTTTCTCTAACTGTCGCATCAAATAAATAAGAATCCTGCAAAACAACACCTAAATGACTCCGAATACTTTTATTCGTCAGATTACTCATCAAATGGCCATCTAATAGGATATCTCCTTCTTGTTCCTCGAAAAATCTAGCTAACAAGGAAATAATCGTTGTTTTTCCTGCTCCGGTAGGTCCAACTAATGCTACTGTTTGACCTGGCTTTGCGTGAAAAGATATATCTTGTAAGACGTGTTCATCGGTATGATAAGAAAATGAAACATGACGAAAAGCCACATCTCCCTTTACCCGGTGAATATCTTGTTTCTTTTGGTTTGTTTCATCTGCCTCTTGATCCATTACTTCAAACGCTCGCTCAGCACCCGCAACCGCAGACAGAATCGTATTAAATTGATTGGCTAAATCATTTAATGGACGAGTGAACTGGCGTGCATATGTCGTAAAAGTCACAATGATACCGATTGTAATTGAGCTTGCATTGGTAGCCAGCACAATCCAGCCACCGACCCCAACGATAACCGCAAAACCGAAGTTGTTTAAACCGTTCATTAACTTCGGGATAAATCCGGAATATACTTGAGCCCAGTATCCTACCTTTCTTAATTGTTCATTATGTTGTCGATATTGATCGATCACACGGTGCTCCTGGTGAAACAGTTTCACCATCGAATGACCTGATAACGTCTCCTCTAAAAAACCAGTCATTTCACCGAGTTCTTTCTGCTGTTCCTTAAAATAATAACCCGTTCTATTCGTAATCCACTTCATCCCGAGATACATTAACGGCACGATGGTTACCGTCATAAAGGTTAGAAGCGGACTAAGCAAGATCATCACAACTAATGTTCCAACGAGTGTCAATATACTTGTCGTCACTTGAATGACAGCCGTGTTCAACGTTCTACTCACATTTTCAATATCATTGGTCAGCCGGCTCATCAAATCACCACTTTGAGATTTCTGAAAATGCATAACCGGCAAACGTAAAACATGCTCAAATAGTTCTTTCCGCATAGCAAAAACTGTATTTTGCGAAATATCAATCATCCAATAATTTTGCAATGCCAGTGTTACAGATTGGAAAACAAAGACAAATGCTAACAGAATAAGAAGCATTTCAAACGAAAAAACACTTTCTGCACCTGTCATTACATCCACTGCCACTCCAATAAAGTAGGGACCAAGCAAGGACAATATAGCACTTAGAAACACCATGATTAACACCAGCCAAAACATGATCCTGTCCGTTTTCATATAGCTCCAAATGCGGGTTAAAGTAGCTCGAAGTTTTTTTACTTTTGGTTTTTTTCCTATCATCGGGTGATGCCTTGACCGTGGCTGAACTTCTACTTTTTTGTTAGCCATCCAGTGTCACCCCTTCCTTTTGCTGCGTGCGCCACATTGTTTGATACAAGACATTCGTTTGTAGCAGTTGCTGATGTGTTCCCAACCCGGCTATGCTCCCTTTCTCTAACACAATAATCTGATCGGCATCTTTTACTGAGCTGATTTTTTGTGAAACGATAAAAGTAGTGCATTGCCTCAATCTAATCGCTTCTAACACACTTGATTCTGTGGTGGCATCCAATGCACTTGTGCTGTCATCAAGCAGTAATACACGCGGATTATCTGCTAGTGCCCGAGCGATGGATAACCGCTGTTTTTGCCCCCCTGACAAGTTCACACCTCTTTGACCAATTAGGGTTTGATAGGCTTCTGGCAAAGTCATAATAAAGTCATGCAGTTGAGCTTCTTTCGCTACTTTTTCTGCTTGTTCTTGCGCAAGATGTTCGTTTCCCCATGTGATATTATCGAGAATTGTCCCAGAAAATAGAAAACCTTCCTGAGGAACTAACGTCACATCGTGCCTTACCTTATTTCCTAATTGTTCCATTGGTTTACCATCTACATAAATGATACCTGCTGATGGATGGTACAAATAGGGAATAAGGTGTAATAATGTTGTTTTTCCTGCCCCAGTTTCTCCTAAAATACCTATTTTTTCTCCCGGCTTAACATGAAAATTAATATTTCTTAATACTTCTTGACTTGTTTGAGGATAGGTAAAGGAAACATCCTCAAAGTGAATATCACCTTTAATCATTGCTCTTTGCTGCTGTTTGATAACCTCATCATCAGCAGACTGTTTGAGAATATCATCAATTCGCTTTGCGGATGCTCGCCCTCTTGACAGGTTCATAAGTAAAAAGGAAAACACACCAAAGGATGCCAGCATTCTTGTTGCATAGTTAATGACACCCACCACTTCACCAGCCCTAGCTGAGCCGGTATCTAGTTGAATGAAACCAAACCATAATAATCCAATCATCGCTATATTCATGATTAACATGACAATGGGCATGACCACTTCCATTATCCATAATGCTTGCCTATTTTTATCCTTAAGACTTGTATTTACTTTTGAGAAACGGTTATTTTCAAATGTCATACGATGGAAAGCTTTCACTAGTTTTATTGCCAACAGGTTTTCACGAATAACGTTATTAATCCGATCCACCCGTTCCTGTACATGTCGAAACAACCGCATCCCCTTAATCATCAACCAAAACATAACCACAAATAAGATAGGAATTGTAGCTAATAAAATGAAAGCCAGAGGTATGTTTAATGTAAATGACATCACAATGCCAAATATGATAAACAAAGGTGCGCGCAACATTATTCGCATAAAGGTAAATAATAAATTTTGGACTTGTATTACGTCATTCGTCATTCTCGTCAATAAAGTGGATGTGGCAAATTGTTGAATTTTCATCGCAGAAAACATTTGAATATTACGAAACATATCATTCCGCATATCATGTCCTACGCCTTGACTAACTTCTGCTGCAAAGAAAGAACTCGTAATACCGGCTGCAAATGCTAATAAGGTGATTGCCAATAGAATAGCCCCATACAAATAAATAGTCGACATATCTTCTGCGATAATGCCATCATCTATCATTTTTGCCATAATGATCGGCTGTACCAATTCTACTATTAACTCTACAACCATTAGAAAAAGTGCTAGGAACATTGCTTTTTTATATGTATTTGCATATGTAAAAATAATTTTCATCGTTATCCTCCATTATCTCTCTATTTTATATTATAACGGAATTAAAGCGCTTCCTCCATTCATCTTGTTTAAGAACGTGTAAATTTTGTAAAGCAATTAATAAAATTGTTATATTTCGGTAAATCATATGGCTTTTTTACAATTTTCGATAGATAATGACGTTGCAAGAAAACTATGGAATTCACAAAGATACTGTCAGCTTTTTTACCACTCTAATAGATTTTATTGTTTAATCCATAGACAATATTCTTGTAATACTAAGATTTTCAAGGGGGATTTAGAGAAATGAAAAAAATACTTTTATTGTTAGTCGCTTTGTTAACTTTCTTTGTTATCACAGCTTGTGGTCAAAGTGATGATTCAAACGGCAGCAGCAATGATGAGAGTGAGAACACAGAAGAAAATACCAACGAGGATACAGATGCAGAAGAAACAGAAGAGAATGAAGCAGAAGCTAGTGATGAAGCAGACCTTCCTGAAGAACTGATTATGGGATTCGTTCCATCACAAGATTCTGACACCATTGCAGATACCGTTGCTCCTTTAGCGGACAAGCTTTCAGAAGAATTAGGAATCCCAGTCGAAGGAAAAGTTATGACAAACTACACGGCACTAGTTGAAGCAATGGGCACTAATGAAGTACAAATCGGTTTTATTCCTGCTTTTGCTTATGTACTAGCAAACGAAAAACATGATGTTGAGGTAATCTTGAAATCCGAACGCTATGGCAGTGGAACATATGTAGCACAATATCTTGTAGACGCTGACTCCGATTACGAAGAATTAGCTGATTTAGAAGATGCCGTTTGGGCTTATGGAGACCCGACATCTACCAGTGGTTACTTATTCCCGGCAGCACAAATTATGGATGAGTTTGGTGTAGACGATCCACAAACAGAATTTTTCTCTGAAGCATATCAAACTGGTGGACATGATAACTCAGCAATTGAAGTTTATCAAGGAAACGCAGATGTAGCAACTACTTTCGATGATGTTCGAACTGAATTAGAAGAAGAATATCCAGATATCATGGAAAAAACAAGAGTTCTTGGATATACAGATGAAATTCCCAACGATACCATTTCTATAACGAAGGAATTAAGTGGTGAGCTAGTTCAAACGATTAAAGATTCTTTCCTATCATTTAATGATGATGAAGAGATGATCCAAATTATGAATGATGTGTACAGTTGGGATGCAATCATTGAAGCTGAAGACAGCGAATATGACGTTGTTCGCAGTACTTACAATAAATTCGGTGATGATATAAGCTTAGATGAATAAGAAAAGCGTAGAGCGCCCGTTCAGCAACGTACAAACTGCGCCCGAGCAACACGGGTGGATCGATGTTGCCACGCAAAGTGGCGATTTTAATCGATCATACTTCCGGAAAGAGATAAAGGAAACTCTTTGGGAGCTGAAAGCGAATCGATGTTGACTTATCGTACGGAGCTAGACAGATACGCAAATTTTATACTTTCTTTACTATAAGATAGGTTGAACAGGAGAGAGCATGCTCTCTCCTGTTTCCATATGAATGAAAGGGGCTAGACCATGATTGAGTTCAATGATGTCTCACTTGTCTATCCAAATGGGACAGAAGGGTTAAAAAATATAAATGCAAAAATCAATGAAGGAGAATTTGTCGTTATCGTCGGTCTTTCTGGGGCAGGTAAATCTACTTTTATCCGCAGTATTAACCGACTCGTAACACCTACTAGTGGCTCTTTAATAGTAGATGATGAAGATATTTTAAAAGCTAATGGCAAAGACTTACGAAAGCTCCGCACCAAGATCGGAATGATTTTTCAAAGCTATAACCTAGTAAAGCGATCCACCGTTATGAAAAATGTTATTTCAGGTCGCTTAGGTTATACAGGAACATTAAGAAGTATTTTGAACATATTTTCTAAAGAAGATAAATTATTAGCATATGAAAATTTGAAACGTGTAAACATTGAGGAAAAATTATATAACCGTGCTGATGAACTGAGTGGTGGGCAGCAGCAACGTGTTAGTATTGCCCGTGTGCTAACACAAAAACCGAAATTAATCTTAGCGGATGAACCGGTAGCAAGCCTTGATCCACCTACCTCTCACCAGGTAATGAAATATTTAAAGCAGATTAACCGTGAAGATAAAATCACAACGATTGTGAACCTTCACTTTATTGATATGGCGATGGAATATGCCGACCGAATTATCGGCATGCGTGCTGGTGAAGTGGTTTTTGATGGTCCAGCAAGTGATGTGACTGAACAAACATTTGAAGAAATCTATGGTCGCTCGATCCGTGACGAAGACCGTCGAGGAGGGGTGGAGGATGAGTAAAGAATCTTCCTTCGTTCCAAAAGGTTTATATCCTTTTAAGACCAAGTTAATCATTACTATCGCATTAATGGTTGTCACTGGCTTTTATTTACTTAGTTCGATTAAAACGGAATCATTTATTGTTCATTTTTTTGTAAAGTTGCCGAATGTCTTTGGCTTAGTAGGTGATTTTTTTCCACCTGATTGGAGTTATGTCAACCAAGTATGGCCGAAGTTGTTTGAAACGCTACATATAGCTATTATTGCAACCACTATCGCAGTTATTATCAGTATTCCTTTTTCTTTATTAACTGCTAATAATGTGACAACCAATACCTGGATCTATCAAGGGATGCGCCTTATCTTAAATATCATCCGTACGATCCCGGATATTATTTTAGCGGTTGTATTTGTCGGTTTATTTGGTATTGGTGCCTTTTCTGGGATTATCGCCTTGATCATTTTCGCAGTTGGGATTCTAGTGAAACTAATGAGTGAAGTGATTGAGACGATTGATATGAATCAGACAGAGGCAATTCGTGCATCGGGCGGGAATGGGATGCAGACAATTAGTTTTGCGATTGTGCCTCAAGTACTGCCACAATTCATCTCATTCAGTCTGTACGTATTCGAAATAAACATCCGTGCCTCACTGGTATTAGGGTTAGTTGGTGCCGGTGGTATTGGTCAACTATTAAACACACAAATCAACTTTATGAACTATCCGGCTGTTAGTACGATTATTATCATTGTATTTGCCGTGGTCGTTGTGATTGATTTCATTAGTGGTAAGTTAAGGGAGGGACTTGTATAATGTCAGAACAATTGACTCTTCCGGAAAAACCAAAAAGTAAGCTTACATTATATAAACGCATTTTCATTTTTATCCTTATTGCGTTGATTTATATTTGGACATTTACAAGTCTTGAAATACGCTGGGATAATATTTTCAGTGAACGTACATTAGATAACTTTGATCGAATTATACCAAAATTCTTCCAGCCAGCTGTTGAAGAAACCGGGAATATTCTCGAAATGATGTTCGAGACATTGTTTATAGCCTATACCGGATCATTGGCAGCAGCTATCATTGCCGTGCCGCTTGCATTCTTATGTGCTTCAAACATGGTTCGCAACAAATTTCTAAATAATATCGGCATGTGGATTTTAGGTGGAGTACGAGCCTTTCCCGAGATTGTGCTTGCGATTATTTTTGTGGCAGCTGTAGGACCAAATCCTTTTGCCGGGGTATTGGCGATTGCCATTGGTTCGACCGGGATGCTTGGGAAGTTATATTCCGAGGTTATTGAATCAATTGATATGAATACTATTGAAGCTTTGGAAGCCAGTGGTGCAAATAAATTGCAAATTCTATTTTACGGGATCTTTCCACAGGTATTGCCTGAGTTTCTATCCTATGCGATTTATCGATTCGAGATTGACGTTCGTGCTTCTTCCGTGCTGGGGATCGTTGGTGCGGGTGGTATCGGTACATTGATTACCTTTGCCTATATGAATCGAAATTGGGAAGAAGTAGGGATGATTCTGCTTGTAATTATAATTACCGTTACCATTATTGATCAGATTTCAGGTTTTCTTCGTAAGCGATTGGTTTAAACTAAATGAACGCTTTAGCAACGCTACTAGATTAGTTTAATACAAACAAACCGTCATAGTTCACTTAACTATGACGGTTTGTTTTCACTTCTAAGGCGAGGAAAGTCCCCTTAATTGAATAGGCCTCTAATGGAGTCGAGAATGTTTTGGAAAAAGTTTTTGACCCCTTGCCAGAATCCTTCGGTGTCGCCTCCAGTTACTTCGTCTAGTTTTCCTTTGAGGTCACTGACGATTGTTTCCAGTTGTTCGGTGACTTGACCGAAGTCGATGTTCAGTTCGCGCATTTTTTCAAACAAATTCGTGAGCATTTCTCGGTCTTCTGGGCTTAGTTCGATATTCAATTTGTCCAATTGCTCACTAACAATACGCTCGACATCTTCTTTGGTTGCTGGATTTTGTTCTGAGATCTCACGCTTAATTTCACTCAATAGTTCACTAACTTTTTCTTGATCAATTCCTGCGTCTTTTGCTAGGTCTGTTGCTACGTCTAATTCCTCATTTGCTACTTCCATTCGATCTTGATCTAAAGTTTCCCCATCAACATTAAAAGCTTTGTAAATCCCTGTCAGAGCTGAATGTCCTGTTACCTTTTTCGGTGATGCTACTTCGATAAGCGCATTTTCTACACCAGCTGTTAATAAGGCGTTTGCGTACATTTCATTGGTTACTTCCGTTATATTTTCTGGGTTGACAACATTGACAACCACTCCATGTCCTTCTTCTTTACGTGTAATTTTTGCAGAAGAGTACATATTAGAGCTTGGATCTCCACCAATGAAATTAACAAGGTCTTCAGCCGTCACCGTATATTCATCTACTTGTTCAGGGTCTGTTGCGTTTAATAAACTTCTTACTTTATCTCTATCTGAATCTGACAGCGCCTCACCGAGCACTACTTTCGGTTTACCATACCTTTCATCAATGACGTCTTCATCACCATCACTTGCCAAAGCAAAAGGTGCGACAGCTAGTCCGATTAAGGTCACTACAATAAGCATCCATGTTATTTTTTTCATAGATTATCTCCTTTTCGCGATAATACTTACTCTTATCACGGCGCTAACCGGCTGCAAGACCCACACTTCAAATTTCGAGCATTGCTAGGAAGATAAGTGGGGGATCACGTACGCTAACACCCTGATAAGTTTCTCTATCAATCAGTAGGGTAAAACCCACACTAATTGAAGTCTCACTTTATATTATGATAGATTTTTATAATTATGGGAAGAAATTTATGCTTTTTTATATACTTTTTCCTAAAATGAAAGCGGCTAAACCTATAAAACAAAAAACTTCCAGCCTATGAACAGGACTGGAAGATACTTTTGCTTATTTTTTTGCAATTACATCCATTTCTACGCCAACACCTTTAGGTAATTTGCTCACCTCTACTGTCGCTCTTGCCGGATATGGTTCTTGTAAAAACTGCGCATATGCCTCATTGATAGTAGCAAAGTCATCCATGTTCGTAATATAAATTGTGAATTTCACAACATTGGCAAATGTTAAACCTGCTTCAGATAAAATTGCATCCAAGTTTTTCATTACTTGTTCTGTCTGAGTGGCAATATCCCCCTCTACTACTTCCATTGTTTCCGGATTTAGCGGGATTTGACCCGAAACAAAGACTAAATCTCCTGCATCAATTGCTTGTGAATAAGGCCCAATTGCTTGTGGCGCTTTATCTGTATGTATTGCTTTAACCATTTTTACTACTTCCTTTCCATATTTGTATTTACAGAAAATTTTAACATATAATTGATTTCTAGTAGAATATTTATAACACTATTCTAAAAAAGGGATGATAATAATGGAAAAGACGTTTTCTTTAAAAACAAGTCAACATGATCAAATGATTGATATTACGTCAGAGGTGGCCCAATATCTTCGAGAACAAAATGTGTCAGATGGTATCGTGATTGTTTCGTCATTACACACGACAGCAGGAATCACGGTCAATGAAAATGCTGATCCCGACGTAAAAACAGACTTTTTGCGGAGATTACGTGAAGTGTATCCATGGGAACACCGAGAGGATTTACATATGGAAGGAAATACTGCTGCACATCTCAAGGTGAGCACTGTTGGTCATAACCAAACAATGGTCGTCTCTAACGGACGTCTCTTGTTGGGGACATGGCAAGGTATTTATTTCTGTGAATTTGACGGACCACGTCATCGCAAATTCCATCTTAAAGTGATAGAAGGATAGGTTGCTCGAAAAAGAGCAACTTCACTTTTGGATAGGTGGCCATTTTACTGTAATAACAGAAACGATAGCAGTTAGATGTTTTTTACATATCTGCAATTCCAGGTGAAATCCTATGTGAAAGGGAGGGTTAAAGATGTCGTTAAACATGACAGAAAATGAAATCTCATTAGCAATCATTCAAGCATTAAAAGATGGAAAGAGAGCATTATTTCAGGAATTTATTGATGAACTACAACCATATGATATGGCACAACAATATCACAGCCTTCCGGTAAAACATCGAAATAAGTTTCTTCTCTACTTGTCCATTGAACAATTAACGGACCTTTTACAAGAGCTGGATAAAGAAGAGCAGTTAGAAGTTATCTATAAACTAGGAATTGAAAAGTCCTCCAAAGTATTAGACCTAATGCAAAATGATGACTTAGCCTCTCTACTTACCGACTTAGAACCGGAAAAAATTGAAGAATTATTATCGGAAATGCACGAAGAAGAATCGAAAATCGTACAAAATCTCATGAATTATCCGCTTGAAACAGCCGGTAGAGTGATGAATAATCGATATGTGTGGATTCCTCAACATTACACCATCCGGGAAGCGGTTGATAAATTAAAACACTTTGTAGAACTTGCTGAATATCTTAATTATTTATATGTGATTGATGACGATAAAAAGCTTGTCGGTGTTGTATCGTATAAAGACCTACTTTTAGCTGATTTACAGGATAAAGTAAAAGAGGTTATGTATCGAAGAGTAGTAAAGGCAGATGTACATACAGATCAAGAAGAGGTTGCTAAGCTGATTAGTCGCTATGATTTCGTATCCCTACCGATTGTCGAAGAAGACAACAAATTAGTTGGTGTAATCACTGTTGATGATGTCATTGATATTGTAATGCAGGAAGCAAATGAAGATATTGAAAAATTGTCTGCATCCGGTAAAGCGATTGGTTTCAACACGAAACCTTTTGTCGCTGCTTATAAAAGACTTCCCTGGTTAATTCTATTACTATTCATTGGTCTTATATCAGGCAGCATTATTAGTAGCTTTGAAGACACCTTAGAGACGGTTGTTGCCTTAGCTTCCTTTATGCCGCTCATTGCCGGTATGACAGGGAACACCGGAACGCAATCATTAGCAGTGGTGGTTCGTGGGCTGGTTTCTGAAGATTTGAACTTCAAACAAGCGCTTAAACTTATTCTCCGGGAGCTATGGGTTGGAATTATTATTGGGGTAACTTGTGGTCTTATGATCGCGGTCATTGCTTATTTGTGGAGAGGTAATATGACGCTAGGATTAGTGGTAGGCAGTTCCTTGTTGATTACCTTAATTATCGGAACATTAGCTGGTACTATTATCCCGTTAATTCTATATAAACTAAAGATTGACCCTGCCGTTGCTTCTGGTCCGCTCATTACAACGATTAACGATATTTTTTCTTTATTGATTTACTTCGGTATCGCAACAGCATTTATTACTAGATTAATGTGATCGAGGTGCTGTTCGTGTTTTTTGATGGGAGTTCCTATTTTTTCGGTCCTCCTGTCGTTTAGATCACTTCTATCAGACGCGAGGGAGTCCTTGAACGGTCCTCCCGTCCTTTTGACCGCTTCTATTGGACACGAGAGCTCCTTTTGGCGATCCTCCCGTCCAATAGGAAACTTTTAATCATCAAAAAGCGCCCAGACAATCTGAGCGCTTCTATTTAAAAGTTAAAATATTCTTTTGCATTGTAATAGGAAATATTTTGTACAATCTCTGCCAAAGTTTCCTCATCATTCGGATATTCACCGTTTTCGACCCATGCGCCGACTAAGTTACACATAATGCGACGGAAATATTCATGACGCGTATAGGATAAAAAGCTGCGTGAATCGGTAAGCATTCCAATAAAGCGGCTGAATACACCGATATCCGCCAATGTTTCCATCTGATTAATCATGCCTAACTTCGTATCATTATACCACCATGCTGTACCTAATTGCATTTTCCCTGGTACGCCTCCACCTTGGAAGCTGCCAATAATGGTTGCAATGGTCACATTGTCTCTTGGATTCAATGAATAAAGAATAGTCTTCGGCAATGCATCCGCCTGATCTAATGAATCAAGTAGTTGTACCAATGGCTGAGCTAGTAGACTATCGTTCATTGAATCAAATCCTGTATCAGGGCCAAGCTGGTTAAACATACGAGTGTTATTGTTGCGGTGAGCATTAATATGATATTGCATCGCCCAGCCTTTTTTATGATATTCTTTGCCTAGAAAAGTAAGCGTGAATGACTTATATTTTTTCTCTTCTTCTACAGACACTTTCTCACCTTTTAATGCTTTAGCGAAAATGGCACTAACTTCCTCTTCTTTTGCTTGCTCATACATCGTTTCGTCTAATGCATGATCGGAAACTCTGCCGCCGATTTCATGGAAGAAGTCGATTCGTTGTTGTAATGCTTGCAAGAAAGCATCATAAGAATCAACAGCAATACCAGAAACATCAGCTAATTTTTGTACCCAGTCCGTAAAGCCCTCACGGTTAATTTCAAGCCCTTTATCTGGACGGTAACTTGGTAATACTTTTACATTAAAGTCAGAGTCTGCTTTTATTTTCTCATGATATTCTAAAGAGTCAGTTGGATCATCTGTGGTACAAACCACTTCTACTCCAGACTTCACGATAAAATCACGAACATTCCATTCTCCGCTATTTAACAGCTTATTAACCTTTTCCCAAATAGCAGGTGCGGTATTTTCATTAAGTGGTTCTTCTACTCCGAAATAGCGGTTTAATTCTAAGTGTGTCCAGTGATAAAGTGGATTACCGATCAGCTGTGGTACTGTTTTTGCCCATGCTAAAAACTTATCGTAATCACTCGCATCACCTGTCACATATTTTTCTTCGATACCATTTGCTCTCATTGCACGCCACTTATAATGATCACCGTATAGCCATACTTTCGTAATGTTTTCAAATTGCGTATTCTCATAAATTTCTTGTGGACTTAAATGGCAATGGTAATCGATAATTGGTAAATCTTTCGCGTATTTGTGATACAATGTTTCGGCAGTTTTATTTGTTAACACAAAATTTTCATCCATAAACGATTTCATTATATCCCCACTTTCCTAAAATTTAAAATAACGTAGTTTACATAAACTGCGAAGTACCGTGTACATGGATTTGCCTTCTTCCATTCTTTTCTTGATGAGTGCATAACCATCGCTGCGGAAAAATACTCCCTTTCCGGGGGCACGGCCTCAGCTAACTTTGCAAAGTGGATCTTCGGCTCGCGCTGTTCCCCCCAGGAGTGTCGCATTTTTCCGCAGCTTTGACTAGTGTTTTGGAATAGTGAGAAGAAATCCCTTGATTATATTTCCGAAGATTTTCTTCTTTCAACAATCAGAACATTAGAACCAGCAGAGTCAGAATACGGAGACTCCTATGGGCACGCGTCCGAAGACCCCGCAGGAAAGCGTAGTATTCTGCCGAAGCGAATGCTAGCATTCACCTTAAATCAGAATGGGAGGAAGCTACACCAAGTCAAATTTTCACTAGTTCGCGGTTTTTATCTTATGTTCCTAAATAATACGGTAATTATAATCCCAGTAAGTCTAGGTGTCGTCCGATATGTTTTACTAATGCTGCACGGTAAGCATCTTCATTTTTCAATAATGTAGTGAAAAATTCTGTTCTAAACAAATCGGCACCGGATTCGCTTTTAGCTGTTAAGAGTATCCCATATGTAACATGGAATAATTGACGGGATGCGTCATGATCCATATATGATGGCAGATCCTCATCTTTGGTTTCAAATAATGGCGCCACGCTCTCTAAGTCTGGTGTTACATGATAATACTTCAATGTCTCTTCAAAATGCTCTTCCGCATAGACATGCATGCGACGATAAAGATCCGGATTTACTTGTGCAATAACACGAACTGCTTCCAACCAGTTGGTACCAGCTGTTTTAATATGGAGTAAACCTTCCGTGTACTTACCAATGATCGGGAATACACTGAATTTGTCACTACCAGAGTGAATACTTAACTTGTAACCAAAGTACTTAGCGATATCTGCATGCTCATGTAATTCTTTTTCAAATTGCGTAAGATCTCCAATATAATCAATACCTTTTTGGAACTCACCACAGAATCTTGGCGCTAAACTTTGAACAGTAACTCCTCTTCTACGTAGTTCTTCAGCAACGAAAAAGTGAGCTTCCGGTGCAGTAACTGTTTCTGTTTCATCAATTGAAATTTCAAAATCAATCGCTTTCTCCGCTTTGGAAATATATGCATTAAACACATGTTCCATGAAATCAATGGCTTCACCATACACAAGGACATTTTTATGAAGGCTTGCTTCATCAAACGCTATATCCAGACCCTGTACATTAAATGTTTTATTTAAGTAATGGCTGTTATAGTATTCTTTGCGATCTACAGGTAAATCAGCATATTCCTTATGCACATCCTCTTCTACCAGACCTTCGACATCATTGCGTATTTGCTCGGAGCAATCCAATGTGATAAAAGAGAACCCTAAATCCAACGCATATTCAATATCTTTTTCCAATTTAATATGGTCAGCATCTGCTCCATAACCATCTTTATAGCCTTCTTGGAATACTGCAAAAGTTGCTGCATCTAAAATATCTGTCATCGTACGGTTTAACAAAGTTAATTCACGAACACTTTGCTGAGCTAGAATCGGTTTTACTTTTCTCCCTTTGACCGTTTCGATATGTCCAGGAGACGCTACACCTAAACGGTCACCAAGTCCCATTGTTGCAATTTCTGTACCAAAAGCCTGTGGTTTCGTATAATCAAAGAATTGATTCAATACTTTACTATTTTCATGTGTTAATGGGCACACTTTTCCGTTTGCCACTGTGTCCCCCTGTAAAGCATCGAATAATGGCCCTTCTCCTGCAGCTACCAGGTATTTGGTTGTATCGGACTTTACCATAACAACGGAAGCATTATCTTTCTTTTCAAGAGATTTTTCATAAACTTGTATTGCTTCCGACGACTCCGGTAACTTTCCTGCTTGCAATGCTTCCACAACTGATTGAAATTGTTTCAATTATCTCCACTCCTTTTTTGTTAACGGTTCCATTGTTTCAAAAAATAATAACAACGTTGTTATTTTTATGATATACTATTTAAAAATAGAACACAACAATAAATTATACAATTTTTCAGAAAGTTAAAGGTGATTAATTATGAGTGTGACCATTAAAGATATCGCAAAAGAAGCGAATGTCAGCTATTCCACTGTATCCAAAGCATTAAATAACAGTCCGCTGGTAAAAGAAGTAACAAAGCAAAAAATCCTTCGTGTCGCAAAAGAAATGGGCTATGAACCAAATTTAGCTGCCAAACAATTAGTTCGGAAAAAGACAGAAGTTGTCGGATTAATTTGGCCTACCATTGAAAGAATTGTACTCGCAACATTAGTAACCAATATTAGTAAAGCTTTTGAATCTACACGCTATTCGATGATTTTGTCTGTAGACTCCACTGATACAGCGATGGAAACCTTTAAAAAGTTCCAGGTGGATGGCATGATTGTTTTTGCTGAATCAGAGAACATGATTCCTGAAGAAAATATTCCTCTTGTTGCTTATGGTGTATCAGGAAAAACAAAGGTAACCTATCCAATCATAGATGCCAATCATGAACAAGCAATGGAGAAGGCAGTACAATATTTATATGATTTAGGCCACCGACATATTGCTTATGTTGGGTTAATGAATACAGATGATGCCCTGCAAAACGAGAAAGTAGAAGGGTATCAAAAAGCTATAAAAAAAATTGGTCTTACTGAACAAAGCATTGCAACGGATGGGTTAGATTGGTTTGATGGTTATCTGGCAGTGGATGATGTATTACATGTAGAAAAACGACCAACAGCTATCATAGGTAGTAGTTATGATATCAGTAGTGGTATTTTACGTGCCTTACAAGAAAAAGGACTTGGGGTACCAGATGATATATCCTTAATCAGCTATGACAATATTCCCCAAATGGAAACAACAGAAATTCCAATGACTTGTATTGGCGTACCTGTTGACGAGCTTGCAGAAGAAATCGTGCAAGCGATTATTGAACGGATTGAATCGGAAGAAAAGGATGTGATTAAGAAGTTACATCCATCTCTAACAGAACGACAGAGCGCTGGACCAGTTCCAGAGGATGTAACTTCAAGTTAAGGATAAAATCGAAAGTAGAGGTTTCAATTTAGCCATGAAACAGAATAAGCTGAGTGAATAGTACACTCAGCCGCTCTTGTTTCCAAGTTCTAATCTTGTAATATTTCTGGTACGGTAACCAACTCATATCCTTCTGCTCGTAATTCATCAATCATTTCTGGCAATGCCTCAACTGTTTCAAATGGTCCTGAAGCATGATAATTATGCTGAAGCACAATGACACCTGGATTAGCCTCCTCCATCACTGTATTAACAATTTCTTCTGCAGAAATTTCGCTCCAGTCTTTTGTATCAGCAGACCACATAATAGTCTGATAACCTTGGTTCTGAAGCCATTCTAGTTGATGATCTTCCAGTTCTCCAAATGGGGGGCGAAATAATTCTGGTTTTATACCGATAATTTCTTCTATTTCTTCATTAGCAGATTGTAGATTATCGATAAATTGCTCTTCTTCTAATTCAGGCAAATGTGGATGATCCCAAGTATGATTACCTATCACATGACCTTCTTCATGTATTTGTGCTAATATTTCCGGATATTCATTAACCCTCTCCCCTAAAACAAAAAAGGTTGCTTTTACATTCTTTTCCTTTAGAACCTCCAAAATCTCCGGAGTATATGTATCTTCTGGACCGTCGTCAAATGTAAGGGCGATTCTTTTTTCACTAGAATCCCCCATATAAACCTTTTCATGTTGTATAGGTTTTTTAATTTTCTGTCCCGGATAAATCCATGTGAGAAATGGAAAAGTTAGAAGTGATGGGTTAGCTTCGATTAATTCGGGTAACGGAACTCCTAATTGAATAGCTACTTTATAAAGCGTGTCTCCTGCCTTCACTATATACGGATCTGGAATTTCCAGATATTGACCTGGATTAAGTATAGTAGATTGCAATTGATTCAGATTAGCAATAGTCTCTGTTGGTGTACCTAACTTATCAGAAACTTTCAATAATGTATCTCCGGGTTGTACTGTATAAGACTCAGCACTAACCGTTTTATGAAACACAGATAGACAAACTAAGCCTATTAAACTTAAAATGGTTACTTTTTTTAGCATAATGTTGATTAGATTCCCCTTAGTTGTTTATAAATTAATATTCGATAGAATCAGTTATTTTGTGATGGTGGCACGTTGTTTTGTTATATTTCTTGTTCTTTTGATGAATGCTTTCGCGTTAACAAAACAAAGAGGTTGGGACAAAAGAGTAATTAAACAGGAAAAATCCGAACATTAATGCCTGAGCAAATTTACCGCTTCAGCAAAATACTTCGCTTTGCGTGGGCACGGCTTCAGCTAACTGTGTGAAGAAGAGCACTTCACACAGTGGATCTTCAGCTCGTGTGAGTTCCCACAGGAGTCTGCGTATTTTGCTTACGCTAAGTTCAGGTTGTTCGGATTCTCGTTCTTCCTATTTAGTTATGTCCCTTGCTTTTATAATAAACTCATACGCTATACTACTATTAATCATCGTAGTCTAGTTTATGGATTTCCCCAGTTCTTGCATCTATCTCTAACTCTACTTCACCTTTATCTGTTCTAATTTCGATTTCATAGATGTGTCTGCCATCATCTTCATCTAACTCTAATTCTTTGATTGTTCCAGAATATTTATCTAATGCAATAGAACGGGCTTCATCTGTTGAAATTTTACTCTTCATGTTATCTGATGAACGTTTTTGTTTAGCTTCTGCCTCATCCTCATCTACTGAAATATAAACAATTTCCCCAGATTTTGCATTAATCTCTAACTCAACTTCTGCCTTTTCCGTTATAATTTCTAGCTCATAATTGTAATTTCCATCGTCTTCATCAAGCTCAATCCCTTTGACTGTTCCAGAATACATTTCAGTTGCAATTGTTTTCGCTTCTTCAATCGAAAGTAATGAGCTTGCTTGATTCTTTATCTCTCCCTTATCATCATCTCTGCTATTTTGTTGGTTATCAGGAAGTGATACTGTTGTAACTTCTTTTTCAGAATTGCTGTTTGTTATTTGCTTCATATCTTCTCTTAATGCTTCCTCTTCTATATTGATAACTTCACCAGTTTCAGCGTCTACTTTCAACTCATATTCCAGATCTGCTCCTTCGATTTCAACTTCATATATTTTTTCATTGTCGTCTAACTCAAACTCCATAACCTCTCCAGAGAATTTCGAAGCTACCTTTTGTTCTGCTTCCTCTTGTGATAAATAAGCACTAGCCGGATTAGCTGAGAATTGTATTGCTGCTAATACCACTCCCGTTACAATTAACCCTGATACAATTGTGAAAAAGGTTTTGTTTTTCATTTTCATTCCTCCTCGTTTGTTGTTACTTATATAATAGTCAAGGAAGATGAGTATACCGTGAGAGAAAAATGAGAAAACAGTGAGAAATTAAAAACCCGCTTCCAACATTGTCGAAAACGGGTTAATATATAAATTTTACTTCAGATTCTATTTATATATTTGAAAAAAATTTTACATTAAACTTTAAGAGTTAACTCACCTAAACGTTGTGCAGATGCTTTTACTTCTTCTAAACCTGCAGCAATGATCTCATCCGTCTTATCAGGCATGGCGTTATGTCCTTCTATAATTACCTCATCTATAACTTCCATACCGAATATTCCACCGATTACATTGCGCATATAATTCACAGCCATTTCCATCGGAGCTGATTCAGGTGTAGAGTAAATCCCTCCACGAGCATTTAGGAATATTGCTTTTTTGTCTGTTAATAACGGAACCAGGTTACCTTCAGCGCTATATTTAAATGAGAAGCCTGCAGCATATACATAGTCAATGAAAGTTTGTAATTTAGCTGGGATTGTCAAATTCCATAACGGGAATGCGAAGACAACTACATCTGCAGCCGAAATGGCATCCATTGCTTTTTGCTTTGCTGCTAAAAGGCGTGATTCTAAGTCTGTTAATTCTTCATCGTTTTGTACTTTACCGAAAGCATTAAACATATCCTGACCAAAGAATGGTGTATCTTCTTCATACACATCATAAGTTGTAATATTTAATTCTTGACCTTCCAATTCAGCCATAAAAGCTTCATACATTTTACTAGAAATTCCTTCTGTTGAAGGACGATTATTCGCCTTTACTACTAATACATTCATGTTAAAATGTCCCCTTTGTTACCTATTTACTTCTAACTTACCTAATTATAATGGATTATATTAATAATCAATAGTACGCACTTTAAAGTGGCATAGTATCATAAAGGAGACTATTCAGGCTTTTGCAAAACACACTTTATGAGGCTATAATCCAGTTATTTTAATTGTTTCCACACCGATTGGTATACATCTTTAAGCGGAATGTTATGAAGCTTTGCTATCTTTTTACAATCCTCATATTCCGGGGATGCTTTGACTACTTTCCCTCTCTGTACACCTTCTTTTACGGTAACAGGTCCCCACTCTGTGTCGACTGTCTTTATGCTTCGCTCCATCCGGTATACTGTCAACGGATAGTAGCGAATTCCCAAGGTTGTCGTTTCAGATAAAAGGATATCCTTCATTTCTGTTAACCGTGTTTCACTGCATAACAATTGTAATTGGACAGCAGGGCGATTCTTCTTCATGTAAATAGGTGTGTAATACACATCATTCGCCCCTGCGTCGAACAATTTATCCATCACATAGCCAAGCCATTCTCCCGGAGTATCATCCAAGTTCACTTCTATTTTGATCATATTTTGATCCGTATGTTCATGATCTGGCGGGTGTTTGCTCATTTAACTTCACCTCAAGCCCTTTTCCTATAATACTTTTAAAATAATCATCTATTTTTTAACCACCAAAGTTAACATAATATACGTTTTCGATTTGCTTTCTGCCATTCTTTCTGTAGAGAGTGTTATGTCACCGCTTCGGCAGAATACTGCGCTTTCCGTGGGCTCGGCTTCAGCTAACTTTGCTAAGAAAACCACTTTGCAAAGTGGATCTTCAGCTCTCGCTGTCCCACAGGAGTCTCCGTATTCTGCCTACGCTAAAAGTGATTCTCTAATTATTGTAAGAATAAAACCCACGGAGCTATATTCTTAAGATTTCCTCTCACTTAATCAGCGAGCTACTCTAAGCTGCGGAAAAATGCGACACTCCTGTGGGAAAGGAACAGTCTGAAGACCCCGCAGGCAGTGGGGTTCTGCTGAGGAGGCTGAAGCGTTCCCCACAGGAAAGGGAGTATTTTTCCGCAGCGACGATTTAGCACTCAACTATAATGAGAATGGAAAAAAGCATCACTTCGAAAATTTTCACTAGTTCGCAGTTTGTATCTACTACTAAAGAAGACTTCATCACTTATAAGGATATAATAAGCACCGTTTTATAAAACTATTACTATCCCGGCTTTACACTTCTGGTAAAATCCGTTTTAGGAATTGTTTTGTTCTGGGCTCTTTTGGTTGTTCCAGTACTTCTTTTGGATCACCTTGTTCGACAATATAACCGCCATCCATAAAGATGACATGATCGGACACATGTTTAGCGAAAGATACCTCGTGGGTTACGACTACCATGGTCCACCCTTCGTTTGCCAAATCTTTAATAACCCCCAACACCTCACCAATTAACTCAGGATCAAGTGCAGATGTCGGTTCATCAAACAACATCAATTCCGGCTCGATTGCAAGTGCACGAGCAATACCGACACGCTGTTGCTGACCACCTGATAATTGATGTGGATATAAATCCATCTTATCCTGTAGGCCTACTTTTTCTAATAAACGTTTGGCTTCATCTGTTGCTGTTTGTTTATCTTTTTTCTGTACGATAACAGGACCTTCTGTTACATTTTCTAATGCGGTCTTATGTGGAAAAAGATTATACGATTGAAAAACCATACCCGATTTTCTTCTCAATTGGAGCATCTCTCTTTTGCTTAATTTCTCGTTAAAATCTAACGAAAAACCATCATGGAATTGATAATCTCCTTTATTAGGAATTTCCAGACCATTTAAACAACGCAGTAAGGTCGTTTTACCAGAACCGGAAGGACCCATTATCGTCACTACTTTTCCTTTTTCAACAGGTAAGTCAATATCCTTAAGAACTGTCAATTCACCAAAGCTTTTTTGAAGTCCCTTAATTGATAATAGCACGCTATCCCCCCTCTACTTTGCTATATAACGTTCTAGCCTGCGTTCAATTATTTCCTGTACAATCGATAATAAAAAGCAAATAATCCAATATAAAACCGCAGCTTCTACATATAAAAGCATAAATTGATAGGTTGTTGCTGCAATCTCTTGTGCTTTACGAAATAATTCCGTTACTAAAATCAGAGAGGCAAGTGACGTATCTTTTATTAAACTAATAAATGTGTTCGAGAGAGGTGGAATGGAAACTCTAGTTGCTTGTGGCAAGATAATTCTTCGCAATGTTGTCCCATATGTCATCCCAACTGTATAGCCAGCTTCCCATTGGCCTTTTGGAATCGAAGAAATCGACGCACGAATCACTTCTGATGCATATGCCCCGACATTTAATGAAAAAGCTATAACTGCACTTGGTAATGGATCAATTGTTAATCCAATCGTTGGCAAGCCGTAGAACACAATAAACAATTGTACTAATAATGGTGTACCTCTAATTGCCGAAACGTAAAAAACAGCAGGTGCACGTACAATTCTAAGTGGTGACAAACGCATAATGGCTGTAATTAAAGCAATAATTATACCCAGTAAAAAAGAAACAAGTGCAAGGGGAATCGTATATTTGATTGCCCCTTCCACCATTGGCCAGAATGCTCGAAGAATTAAATCCCAATTTCCTGACTCATTTGTGACAGTAAACAGCAGATTATTTGCTAGAAACATCTTCACCAAACCATTCTTCGGAAATTTCCGCTAATGTACCGTCTTCTTTCATTTCTGCTAATGCTCCGTTAAATGCTTCTATCAGATCTTCATTTCCTTTCCGAAATGCAAATGCTGACTCAGAAACATCGTCCTGTTCTGCTGCAATTTTGACTGAATCGTCTCCCGTTTCATTGATATATTCCAACACTGCCAATTTGTCATTTACCGTTAAGTCCACGCGCCCTAGTTTAATATTTTCAATTGCTTGAGCAAGACCTTCTACTCCAATAATTTCTGCTCCATTTTCTTCCGCAATAGAACTGAAGTTACTTGTTAAGGACTGCGCTGATTGTTTACCTTCTAAATCTTCAAATGATGTCACCTCTTCATTATCAGCAGGAACAACCACTACTGCGCCTGTATAAGTATATGGTTCTGAGAAATCATAAGACTCTAAACGCTCTTCGTCAATCCCAACCTGGTTAGCAATTACATCGAAACGTTCTGCATTTAAACCAGCAAACATAGAATCCCATTGCGTTTCATTAAATTCTACTTCTAATCCTAAACGAGAAGCTACTTCACGCATCACTTCTACATCATAACCTGTTAACTGATCATCTTCATCATGGAAAGTAAATGGTGCATACGTTCCTTCCGTACCTACTGTAATCACACCAGCCTCTTGAATTTGTTCATATAAATTGGTGTCTGTATCTTCTTGAGTTTCCTCAGTTGTTGTATTTCCTGTATCTTGTTCTTCTTGATCAGCATTCCCACATGCTGCAAGTAAAATAAGTAAACCAATAATCAGAATAAAAAAATGTATTCTTTTCATGTTGATAACCCCCAGTAATGTTGTCGGTTTTAAACTTTCCTTGCTGATTATACCGCACGCCTTATTTAAAGTAAAACAAAAGAGAAGAGACGAATCAATATATTAGTCTCTTCTCTTTCATATTAAATATGCTTAGGCTTGCTGGTATTTTTGCCGCAGATACTGAATACTATTATCAATATATGGCTCCTTTGTATTTTCTAATAACACTTCGATAAAAGGTTTCTGTTTTTTTAGCAATGCAAATAACAAGTCATAGTTTAACATTCCCTTTCCGGCAGGGACCATCTTGATCCATTTATCCTCTATGATAAAATCTTTTGCATGAATGGCAACGATTCGATCGCCAAATAATTCAAATGATTCCTCAAAGACCTGTTCTTGGTTATAATAGTTTTCCATCGACATAAAATTTGCCGGGTCAAAAATGACTTGCAGATGATTAGAATTAACTTCTTCTAATAGTCTTTTCATTTTCTGCGGGGTATGAATCGGATGGTTGATCCCGCCTTCCACTCCGACAATGACACCCCATTCCTCCGCTTCATCGGTTAATTCCTTAACACTGTTGACGACTTTCTGAAAACCCTCTTCCGTAAAATTATCTTCCGTATATCCCATTTTCTCATTCACGTTCCCTGTTTCTGATCCAACAATGCTGCAACCAAAGTCTCTAGCAAAACGGATATGCTCTTTGAACCTTGTTAACAGTTGTTCACGCCTCGTTAGATCAGGATGAATCATATTAATATAACAGCCGAGAACCGCTACATTGACGTTATGTTGTCCGAATGCTTGATTTATATATTTCGCATAGCCGGGACTTAATGTACCTGTGTCAGTCGGCAGGTTTTTTAATGATTTGGCTAATGCTAATTGGACAGCATGTAATCCTTTGGAAGATACTTCTGCCGCTATTTGTTGTGGATCTGTATAGTCAATATCATGACCACGTATTCCCAGGTTTAAATGCATATCATCAACCTCCTAATAGATAAAAACTGCGAACTAGTGAAAATTTTAGGGAGTATTTTTCTGTAGCGACGAACTTACACCCAACTTTTTAAAAATGGAAGAAAGCAAACCCACAAGAGAATTACTTTGCGCACAGTACTTTTCGATAAAAAAAGACAGTATTCCATTTGTTAAAATGGCCACTGTCTTTTTGTAAAATTATCTTGCCAACCAGCCGCCGTCTACTGCCAGGATGTGGCCGTTCATGTAGTCTGATGCTTTGCTGGACAGGTAGACGACTGTCCCCATTAGATCACTGGGGTTTGCCCAGTAGCCGGCTGGTATTCTCGATAGGATTTCTGCATTTCGTTGTTCGTTTGAACGGATTGGTGCGGTATTCTTCGTCGCGAAATATCCTGGTGCAATAGCGTTCACTTGTATTCCGTGTTCAGCTAACTCATTGGCAAAAGATTTGGTCAAACCAGCCACGGCATGCTTACTGGCGGTGTATGGCGGAATAAATTTACCGCCCTGGAAGGAAAGCATAGATGCAATATTAATGATCTTTCCGGAACCTTTCTCAGCCATGACTTTCGCTGCCGCCTGACTCAAGAAGTAGACTGCATCGAGATTTAATGCCATTACATCATCCCAGTCCTCATCTTTAAATTCCAATAACGGATTCCGTCTGATTGTACCTGCATTATTAACAAGAATATCTACTGTGCCAAAGGTATCGACGCAAGCTGGAACAACCTTTTGTAATTGCTCGCGATCCGCCAGATCGGCTTGGAAAAATTCTGTTTTTCCTTCAATATTGTTTAAATACTCTTTTGTTTCATCCCAATTGGTGCCGTGTGTTACGACAAATACGTTGGCACCAGCCTTGGCTAAAGCTACTGTATAAGCCTGACCAAGTCCCGTGTTCCCGCCTGTAATAATTGCTGTTTTACCTTTTAACGAAAAATAATCTAGTGAAAAATCTTGTAAACCTTCACCCATGAAACATCCTCCTTAACGTAATTGATCCATGCTAATATGATCCATATCGGTATACGTAATGTTCTCACCACACATACCCCAAATAAAGGTATAGTTACTTGTAGCCGTTCCACAATGGATTGACCAGCTTGGAGAGATAACAGCTTGCTCATTCTTCAATATAAGGTGTCTTGTTTCACTTGGTTCACCCATAAAGTGGAATGCACGAGTGTCTTCTGCCATATCAAAATATAGATACACTTCACTTCGACGATCATGCGTATGAGCTGGCATCGTGTTCCATACACTACCAGGCTGAAGCATAGTTAAGCCCATCTGCAATTGACAGCTCTCACATACATTTGGATGGATGTATTGGTGAATCTTTCGTTCATTTAAAGTACCTGATTCACCTAATTCTAATGGCTTAATGTCTTTTATATCAATCTTTACAGTAGGATAAGTATGATGTGCTGGTGATGATAAGGTATAGAATTTCGCAGGATTAGCTGGATCATTGGAACCGAACCAGACTTCCTTTGTACCACGGCTTACATATAATCCATCGTGACGTTTCATATCATAACGTTCACCATCTAATAGTACGTAGCCATCGTTGCCGATATTAATGATACCTAGTTCCCGACGCTCTAAGAAATAACTTACACCTAACTGTTTATCAAGCTTGATTGTCAATTCCTCTGATGCAGGTGTTACACCCCCAAAGATCATCCGATCCACATGTGTATAAGTTAAGTGGACTTTTCCTGCTTCAAATAATTTCTCTACCAAAAATTTCTCACGTAACTCATCGGTATTATATCTTCTAATTTCCTCTGGGTGATTGGCATAGCGTAATTCCATTTTTAATTCCTCCTTGTACTTGCTATCTACTAATTTCCTGATTCATACTTGCGCTGAATTGTTCGACTTCTTCAGCAGAAAACACATTGCCATCTCCTTTTATGGTATGTTTCAAGACAGCATTTGCCGTTGCGAAGGAGACAATCTTTTCCTCTGACCAATTATTCAGAAAACCATAAATAATCCCCGCTGCATAGGCATCCCCCCCACCAATACGATCAATTACAGGATCTATCGTGTATTCGATAGACTGCTGAATACGTCCTTTTGTATAGAGGTTTCCTTGTAAAGAATGTTTAGACGAAGATGCTACTTTTCTTGTAGTGGATGCAAATAATGCAATGTTTGGATATGTATCCTGGATGGTTAGATAATATGCTGTTAAATCATCCTGTTGTTCTATACCCAACAGATAAACAGCATCCATACTATTACAAAATGCGATATCGACAAAAGGTAACACTTCTTGAATTGCCGCGCTTGCTTGCTTCTGAGACCAAAGTTTGGAGCGGTAGTTAAAATCAAAGCTAACCTTGATTCCTCTTTGACGTGCTTTCTGCATTGCTCTTCGTGTTATCATCCGTAGCTCTTCAGATAACGCGAGTGTAATTCCTGTTGTATGAAAAACATCAACACCTTCTAACACCTGGTCCCAATCTATTTCGTCTGATCTGATATTCGCAAAACTAGAAAACTTGCGATCATAGGTTACTTGACTGGCACGGTTTCCAAAACCTGATTCTACAAAATAAAGCCCCAAGCGATCTCCGCCATAAACAAGCTCATTGATTTCTACACCGTTTGCTTGCAAATAATTTTCACAGGCATTACCAATATTATTTGCAGGCACTTTCGTAATATATCTGCTTGTAATGCCAAGGTTTGCCAATGAAACGGCAACATTTGCTTCTGCGCCACCATAGTAAAAGTCAAATTGATTGGTTTGCTGCAAATGGACAGTCGGATCTGTTGTTAATCGCAAAAGCATTTCACCAAAAGTTAATACTCTCATATACTTACCTCTCTTGCTTTTGCCATGTACTCCTTAGCTAGCTCGGTAATTTTCTGATAGTTTCCTTCCTTTGCAGGAGCTACCAGATTTCCGCCCACTCCAACTACTATTGCACCATTCTTCAGCCACTCCTGGATATTATCCAAACTGACACCACCAGTAGGCATCATATTAGCTTGAGGAACAGGACCGTGCACCGCTTTTATAAACCCAGGGCTGATATTGCTTCCTGGAAAGATCTTGACGATATCCGCTCCTGCTTCCATCGCTTCTTTCACCTCTGTAACGGTTAAACAGCCGGGAAAATAAGGAACTTGATACAAGTTACATAGTTTAGCAGTATCTGCATCAAACGAAGGTCCGACGATAAACGACGCTCCTGCAAAAATAGCTTGCCTTGCTGTGTAGGCATCTAATACAGTACCTACTCCAATGGTCACTTCACTATCATCCTGATAATCAGTCTGTAATTGTTCGACAGCGTTTTCTACATTCGGTATCGAGTAGGTTAACTCAATCTGTTTCATACCACCTGCAATACAAGCATCGGCAACTTTTATCGCTTGCGCTACCGAGTCGGTTCGAATTACTGCGACAACTTTCTGTTGCTCAAGATTTTGCAAAACGGATAATTTCTTCACAGACTCACCTCATTTCGTTTCACCAGAGAAGCCAATGGATGTTTAATCCGGATTAACTCTTTTACAAATAATCGACAATGCTGATGGGCTCCTCTTTCATGTAAATGAGTATTATCAACTGCCCCGTCAGGATATGCTTCGTACTCACCCGGTTCCAGTCTCATAAACCATTCTTTAGATTTTTCATCACCTAGCTCTTGTAACGCTTCTCTAGTAAGGGTAAGCATATCGATACAAACTACTTCTTCCTTTTCCGCCAGCTCTCTGACAGCTTGCGGATAATCACCGTGTGTTTCTTGCAAATGACCATTCTCATCAAAATGTCTTCGGGCTATCGATGTTAAAAGAATTGGTGTAACACCGAAAGCACGTGAGCGTTGAATAAAAAATCGCAAATTATCCTGATAACTTGTATAAGGATTCGTCGCCCGTTCCTCGTCAGGCTTTTGATCATTGTGACCAAACTGAATCAGGACATAATCACCTGCTTGAAATTCCTTTTCGATTGCATCCCAGCGTTCTTCCGCAATAAAGGACTTGCTACTGCGACCTGATGCTGCATGGTTGCGAACGATTAGCTCATCTGTGAAATAATGCCCTAGCGTTTGCCCCCAACCCATTTGCGGATATTTAAATGTTTCAGCTGTCGCCATGGTAGAATCTCCTGCTAACAATAAACGTGATGACATTAGCTATCCTCTTTTCCCATTTCAAGTTGTATACTGGCAAGTATAAAAGCACCGACGCCATGCAAGTCATTTGTACTTGTTTTGCGTTGAACATAATAATCATACGTTCCTATCGAAGTACCAATACAAATATCCGTTAATTGGAAGCGACCGTCGTCATCTACTTTGACTTTATCATCGATTAAACCTTGATAGGCTTTCTCTGCTTTGGCGCGATAAGATGGATCGATATATCCCTTGTTGACTGCTTTGGCAATGGCATAGGTGAATAAACAAGAGCAGGAGCTTTCTAAATAGTTATCGGGCTGATCTTGTTTGTCGACCACCTGATACCATAGCCCTGTTTCTTCATCTTGGAATGCTACTAACGCGTCGATTAACTCTTGAACTACTTGCTTTAGTTCATCTCGTTTCGGATGATTCTCTTCAAGCATTTCAATGAAATTAGTCGTCACCATCGCATACCAGCCCAATGCACGACCCCATACTTCTGGTGCATGACCTCTCTCTGTTGCCCAAGGTGTTTGTTTACTTTCATCGTATCCATGGTAGTAAAGACCATTTTCTTTCTTTGTGTTCTTGCGCATTAACCGTTCCTGTTCCAGGACTAATTCTGTCAGTTCTGGTTCATCGAACAGTTGTCCATATTGAATGGCAAACGGCCCTGCCATATATAAACCATCCAACCACATTTGATACGGGTATTTATCTTTATGCCAAAAGCCGCTTTCTTTTGTTTTATTTAACGTATTCAATAGATTTCTTAATTTGGAAGCAGCCATTTTATACCGCCTATCTTTGGTTTTTTCATATAATGGCAGCAACAGAAGGCCTGGTTGAATTGCATCTAATTCGCTTCTGGCAAAATAGAAATTTCCTTCCTCATCTACTAACTTGTCGACATACTCCTTATAATAATCAAAATACTTCTCTTCCCCTGTGTACTTATATACATCCTGCATACCGCAAAGGAAAACACCTTGATGATAATGCCAGCGATCTGCTGGAGGTAATTTCACCGGTTCATATTGATCCATTAACGTATCACATGCTATTTTTGCCCAATCCAAGGCTGATAATTGTTTGACTGTCAACCTTCTCACTCCTCTAGTCCGCGATATTCAAACCAATCAAAGTCGGCAAAATTGGCTGTGTCTTTACCGTTTCCGGAACAATACATACCGATATACGCCCCGATAAACCCTCCGGCCAAATCAGTACTTAAAATTCTACCATCAACATTTTCAGCTAACACTTGCCAATCAAAAGGCTTTGTTGTATAGAAAAATGTATAATCTTGACCCTGAGCTTCTACTTTCAGATAAATCTTATCGTGATCAACCTGCTCCTTTGCAATGATGTCGTCTTCGCCCGCTTCCCTTCTTACTAATCGTACAAAGGTTTGACTGCCCTCTAACAACACTTCCACTCGGAATTGAAAATGATGATTTTGCAAAAGTACAATCCCCGCTGTCTCATGTTCAGCTTTCGGTTCAAACTCCATAACCGTTTGGACCAAAAAGTTAATATGCTGTTGCCTTCTGCCAACAAATGCAGGATTTTCTTCTTCCATAATGGTTTCTTGCTTTGCTTTTAGTCGTAAATAACCAGGGCGATCCGTTAAGGACCAGAAATCCCCTCGTGGCGTCCGTAAAAAGTTCCAGATATCGTCTAGTTGCTCCGATTCAAACGAATCAGCATATGGTAATGCAGGCCATTTATGTTCTGGCAAGTTGGGGAATTCCATCTCAGGTTCGATGATTCCTTTCCCTGGATTGACAATCGGCCAACCGTCTTCCCATATAAATGGCACAAGGAATGTTTCGCGGCCTAGGTTACGATAATAGCCACCATATGGTCTTGACGCCAATGCGACCATCCACCAATCTCCATGCTGTGTTTCAACAATATCAGCATGCCCGACGTTTACAATGGGATGATGATTGCCTAAATGACGGTGTGTTAAGATTGGATTTGTTTCCGTCATTTCATATGGTCCTGTTACCTCTTGACTTCTAGCGATTGTAACCGCGTGGGTATGCCCTGTTCCACCTTCTGCAATGATTAAATAATACCAACCATTGATTTTATACAAATGTGGCGCCTCTTGTGCATGGGCATTCTTTAATGCGCCATCCCATAAGCTGTATGTTGGCCCCACGAGTTGTTTTTTCTCCAGATCGAGTTCTTGCAGCCAAATTTCATTATGTTTTTTGTACTTTCTCCCTGAAGGTGGTTTGCGATTTCCGGTATAATAAACCTTGCCGTCATCATCAAAGAAGAGAGAAGGATCAATACCAGGTGCTCCTTCAAGCCAGACAGGGTCCGACCATGGACCAGCAGGATCTGTAGCGGTCACATAAAAGTTCCTTCTTGCTCCTTCTTTACTTACCACAAAGGTGGTGATCATATAGAAGGTGCCATCATGATAGCGAATCGTTGGTGCATAGATACCTCTTGAATTTGGTGTTTGATCTAAGTTTAGCTGCTCTGGGCGATCGAGGACATGACCGATTTGCTTCCAATTAACAAGGTCTTTACTGTGAAAAATCGGGACACCGGGAAAATATTCAAAACTTGAGGTGACAAGGTAATAATCGTCACCTACACGACAGATCGACGGATCCGGGTAGAACCCCGGAATAATAGGATTTTTAAATGTTTTCATTATAATTCACCTGCTTTTTGGAGAAAATCCCCTTCGCGAACATCTCCAGAAATATTTAGTTCTTCCGTATCTTCATAGACAAGAACCGGTTCTTGATCAGTTTGATTTGTCGAGGTTAACTCATCAATCTTGATTCGCCTCGCATGATGTAATTGAAGCGCTGGTCCTTTTCTTTGCGTTACTTCTACATGATGGAGACGAAGATCCTCCACATATTTTGCCAAAATACCTTCTCCTGCCATTTCAATCACTTCACGAACCATGTCCGGCTCACCGCCAGGAACTGTTTCGTCTAAGGTCATTTCCAGTGTGACATGCTCTAAACTCACCTTTTTCACAGGCATTTCTGGTAAACCATAAATAAATCCTGCCGCGGCACGACAGTTTCTCGCCGTAATATGACTAATGTTTATTTGTTCAACTACAGGTGTTTTTTCTGTCACAGCTACAGGTGCGGCATTCAGTAATTCCGGATTGCTTTTACTTACACCATGACGATAGAACGAATTAATTGCTATTGGACAAAGGACGTCATCCATCATAATGTTTTGCACTACAATATTTCGGATATAACTTCCTCGCTCACGGTTTGTTTTAATCCGGATACCACGGTCCGTACCATCAAATATACAGTTAGATACTGTAATATTTTCAATCCCACCGGAATTTTCACTACCAAATACAACACCACCATGGCCATGATGCATGGTACAATTGGTGACTGTTACATTTTTGGTAGGCACCCCGTAATGACGACCATCTTGATTAATCCCTGATTTCAGTACTACACAATCGTCTCCTACATCAAAATGACAAGTTGATATTCTGACATTCTGGCAGGAGTCGATATCTAATCCATCACCGTTTGGCGTATCTGCTGGATTCTGAAATGTGACATTTTGAATCGAAACATTATTACAAAATACTAGATGCGTATTCCAGAAAGGGGAGTTTTTAACGGTAACTCCTGAGATTGTGACATGATCGGCTTCGAAAAATTGGATAAGTGGGGGCCGTAAAAACTGGGAAGACCATTCCACTAAATTGGTATCTGCCGGTTCGGTAAAATCCTTGTTAGCTTCAGCAATTTCCTCCGTTTTAGGTGATTGAAAATGTTCACCTTTTCTTAACTGCTTATTCACCTTCCACCATGCTTGCCCATTCCCATCGATCACACCATCACCTTTGATCGCTACATTTGTCAGATTTTCACCAAAGATTAACGGCATAAAACCATAGCAGACATAACCGGACCAACGGGTTTTTACCACCGGAAAGCGCTCAAAATCATCGGTAAAGGATAGGACTGCACCTGCATCAAGGTACAATGTCATGTTGCTTTTCAAAGCAAATGGTCCTGTTTGATATGTCCCAGACGGAATATATACAGTACCTCCACCAGCTGTTTCGCAGGCATCAATTGCTTGCTGAATCGCCGCTGAGCTGTCAGTTTCGTTTGGAACTTGATAATCTTTTATATTAAATAGACTCATTTCATCCACCTCTAATCTAGTAAATCTTCTCTTAATGGTGTGAACACATCTAAGAGTTTACTTTTAGTTAATGCCTTGACACCGTGTACAGCGTTGGACGGGATTCGAAGAGAATCTCCCTTTTCGACGATGATTTCTTTTCCATCGACATGAAAGGCCAGTTGACCTTCTAAACAATAGGTTAATTGTTCATGTGGATGGCTGTGGGAAGATCCTTCTGCACCCTCCTCAAACGATACTTCCATCATCATTAGTTGCTCTCCTGGTGCATGAATTTTTCTTGTAACTCCTGGTTCTGCCTGTTCCCAATTGTTAACAGCCATTATGACTCCTCCTTTAATTTTGTTATCATTGGTAAAATGAACTGAATAGCCATTGCTAACATAATCACATAGGCAACCGTGTTCGTATCAATTTCATTGGAACACACCATAAATACGATTATTCCTAAACCACGGCCAATATTAATAATCGTTTCTCTCAGGACGACGGACTCAACGCGAAACTCGGAGCCAAGTGGAATCCGGTCAATCCATTGAAAATAATAAGCGGCATATGCATTCGCTTGTAAAGGTTTAAACATATTTTGCGTTACCATAAATAAGATGACACTCCACATTGCAATCTCCCAGGTTAAAAAAGAACCTGCGACAAAGAAACCAATTGCTGCGATCCATAAATATTTTTTTGTTTGTTCAATATTGGCAAATCGAGAAATGATATAGCTTGCCAGTATCGAGACTGCCAGGAAACCGGCATTCAAGTAACCGACAGCACTCTCATCATCAAAAATGCTATAAATCAAGATTGGTGGTATATACATAAGAATCCCTTGGGGAAAACCGATAATAAACCAACCTGCTAATGCATGTCGGAATGCCTTTTTTCGTTCGATAATCTGACCTAAATATCTCATATAATAATTACGGTGACGGATCGATTCTCTCTTGATACGGAAACTGCCGATCGTTGCTGCCAGAAACATCAGAAAGGCAATCGAAAAAACAATCAGATAACCAGATAATCCTGCAAACAAACCAATAATAAACCCGGCAAGTGCTGGTGCAATAAGGTTTGCAGAACCCATCACTATTTGATTCCACCCTAAATAACGGTGCCGATTTTGATCAGAAGAGACTTCATGAACAATGGTAAAATACGCTACCCAATAAAGTCCCTGTGCTATTCCCCTCAGCAGCGCAAATAAATAAAAGTAATGGACAATCTCTTCCTGAACCATAACAATGAGCAAATAAAAAATGGCAGTCATCAATATCCCATAACGATATATTGTTGTCCTGCCTTTTTTCTTTGACATTTTTCCAATTAAAAAGGTTGTCGCTGCTTGTGACAGAATGGCAATCAGATTATAAAGACCGTTTACCCATAAACTGTTTGTTAAGCGCCATAAGTATAGGTTGACAAAGATAATCGATAATGAACCGCCAAATTGAAAAATTGCATGATTGATTAATATATTTACAGCATGTGATGATAACCGTTTGTTATAGTCTAGTTTCATCGATCGAATCAAGCTTTACACTTCTTTCTGTTCGCTTATTTCGCCTTTCAAAATGGGACATTTCCCCATGACCCTCTCCCAAAAGTTGGTGGGAATCGGTTTGGGATCTTTTTGCCAAAGGTGATGTAGTTGTTTTCGAATAAGTGTTGCTTGTGTAGTTGCGTTCATATCGCCTTCTTTTAAGCCTAATCCTAGTTCTACAGCTTCCGGCATATTAGGATAATATTCTCCTTGCTTTACTTGGGCAACATTCGGTGCTTTTGGTGAATGAGCTAATTCTCTTGAGAAGGCACCGTCTTTCTGTTTTAATTTCTTCATGTTGTTAATCGTTATTTCTGATATTTCTTTTAGGTCTGCTTCTGAAATATCAGGTTTAATATAACTTATCAGGTCAATCGGATTGCGGATATAACACATATCTATCGCTTCTTCTGTCTTTATACAATGTAGTATTGTTTGATAGATACGACCTTGATTTGGCATCGAAATTTGATATCTCCGGTAAAAGGTATGTAATTTAAACGTACCCGATATACGAACATATAGAGATCCTTCTCCCCATAAACCTGTTTGTTGGTCTTGCCTTTCCGCTAAATATTCAGCAAAAGCATCAACATATTTCCGTTGTGTTGCTTCATCCATTTGTCCAAAATATACGGTGGAAGAAGCAAGCAAGTCACAACCTCTCCAACTATTTCGTAAATCAATACTGTCCCATTTTTTCTGGTAGGAAGATAACGATTTAGTATAATCAGGAGCAACCTGATTTTTCACTGGCAATGGATACAATGGTGATGCTCCTAGTCGCTTGAGACTATTCAGCGAATAATGAAGTGCGCGATGAACCATCACTTCATCCTTTTTCATATTGGGGTTATGATCATAAAAATAACCAGCCCGAGGATCCTGCCTCATCTGGAAAAAAGCGATCATTTTTTCCTTCAGCGTTTGTGGCATATTATCTAAAAGTTGATGTCTAAGTAAAATGTTTATTGCTTGGGAAGTGGACTCGATGTCCGGTGTGAACCGGTCATCGAGCACAGAGCTTCGTGCATAATAGAATCCGCCTGTAAGTGGATCAAATTGTTCTAATAACCAAGAGAATACTCCATTAAATAAACCATCCAACCTATTACTCTCTGCATCACGCCAATTCGTCATGAAAACGACTCCTCTTGAATAGAATTAACCTTTCACAGAACCTAATAGCGCACCCTTAGCAAAGTACTTCTGTAAGAATGGATACACTAATAGAACCGGAACAGTTGCAACTACGATCGTTGCCATTTTTACTGTTACTTCTGGTGGTGGAACATCTGAATACGCTTCGGCATCATAGTTCATTCCACTAGCTAATACTACAATTTGCCGCAATAGTACCTGTACTGGCCATTTATCTGCATCTGCCAGATAAAGGATCGCATGCATATAAGTATTCCAGTAAGTTACCGCATAGAATAAGGAAATCGTCGCAATGGCTGGCAGAGAAATCGGAATAACGATTCGAAACAGAATACTAAAATCATTTGCTCCATCAATTTTCGCGGATTCTTCCAATCCCTGCGGTAAATTTAAGAAGAAGCTTCGTAAAATAATCATGTTAAAAGCATTGATCGTTACCGGAATAACCAGTGCCCATAAAGTATCTAATAATCCGGTTTGCTGTACGACTAAGAATGTCGGGATCATTCCACCGTTGAACAGAAGGGTGAATACAATTAAGAAATTTATAACCCTACGTCCAACGAGGTCTCGTCGTGATAGACCATATGCCGTTAAAGTAGAGAAGAACATACTCCACAATGTTCCACCAACTGTTACAATGACAGATACTCCTAAAGCTCTGAAAATCGTATCGGTGGAGAAAATATATTCATATGCTTTTAATGAAAACTCAGTTGGAAACAATAGAAATTTTGTACTTGCAACTTCTGCACTTGTAGCAAAAGAACTACCGACCACATGAATAAAAGGGAGTACGGTAATCACCGCTAAAAGCCCTAATAAGAAATAGTTAAAGAAATCAAAAACCCTATTGCCTGCAGATATTCGTTGTTGTGCCATTTTTTCACCTCACCTATTGTTGTCTATTAATAGATACCCTCTTCATTGAATCTCTTCGCTAACCAGTTGGCAAATACTACCATCACAAGTCCGACAGCCCCTTTAAAGAAACCAACCGCGGTACTGTAACTAAATTGCCCTTGTTGCAAACCGGCAACATAGACATACGTATCAAAAATTTCAGCTACATTCCGGTTAGATGAGTTCAATAATAAATAAACATGTTCAAAACCTAACTCTAAAACATCACCTATTTTTAAAATTAACAATACGATTATAACGTTACGAATCGCCGGTAAAGTAATGTGCCACATTTGTCGGAATCGGTTGGCCCCGTCCATTCTTGCAGCTTCGTACAACTGCGGGTCCACTGCTGTAATCGCCGCCAAGAAGATAATGGTCCCCCATCCAGCTTCTCGCCAGATAACTTGCAAAATATACATCGGTCGGAACCAATCATCATTTAAAAGGAAGTTAATTTTCTGGAAACCAAAACTCTCTATAATAGCGTTTACAATTCCGCCATCAAGAGTCAGCATCACATAACTGATCGAAACAATAACCACCCACGACATAAAGTGTGGTATATAGATAAGAGTCTGTACACCTCGTTTAAAAAAGCTATGTCGAACTTCATTAAGCATTAACGAAATAATAATCGGAATTGGAAAGAAAACAAAGATCTGTAAAGCAAATAAAACCAATGTATTCTTAAAGATCATCCAAAATTCAGAACTCGCAAATAACCGATTAAAGTGTTCAAATCCAACCCATTCACTACCTCCAATCCCCATATATGGCTTATAATCTTGAAATGAAATGATTAAGCCATACATCGGTAAATACTTATAAATGAGGAAGTAAAGTAAACCTGGCAGAATCATTAGATAAAGCAATCTATTCCGTTTGATTTTTCGCCATGTTTCTGATCGTTTCATTTTTCTAACTTGTTTTGTTTCTTCTTTTGCAGTTAATGTAGTTGTTCCCATAAGCAGAATCCTTTCTTTTAAAATTCATTTGTAAATGTTGTCTTAACAAAATCCTACGTCATTGGTTATATAACGTAAATAATCATTATCTTACGAGTTGCCATTCCTATTATGGAATAGTCTTTTCTTCATATATTTGTTTTCAATAAGCAACTAACATAACATAATGATCATCTCCTATTCATACAACCTGACAGATATGGGTTGGGCCCTTAAAATGATTCACCCTAAGAGCCCTTGTTCTACTATCATTCAGATGCGTTAAATTCTTCGATAATCGCATCTCCACCTTGCGATTTCCAGTTTTCAACTGCATCATCAAAGCCTGCTTCATCCATTTGACCAATAATATAGTTATATGTTGCGTCTGTAATAATTTCCTGAAGTCTCGCACCATCATCCACATATGTCTTTGAATATAGTGGTACTGTTGGATCCTCAATTAAATAATCTTCATTTTCTTTTGTTAACTCTTCAGCTTTCTCTTTTGCATCATAATTAAATACAGACTCATAACGCCCGTTTGTTTCAGGCTCGCCAATCCCTATCGCCATATATGGTTTTACTTCTCTATCCGTTAAGGCTTTGTCATCTGACGGCAAAGCGCGATCATCGACAACCTCATAATGCTCACCTTCAATACCCCAATAAGAATAGTTCGCTATTTCTGGCGTCATCATTTGGTTGAAGAAATCTAAGATGTTTAATAATTCTTCCTCTGTTTCTACAGAGCTTTTCGGGAACATCACTAAACTCCCATAACCAGGAATTGACCAAACTCCAAATTCACCATCTGGTCCAGCGATCTTGTTCTGCACATCGAATTCTACATCAGGATTTATCGCTATTGCGTCATTATTTAAACTAACTACATCACCCATGGAACCTACATACATTCCAGCTGTTCCATTTTTAAAGAATTCTTGCTGGTCCGTTTTGCTTGTTACAGGAAAATCTTGATTGATATAACCGTTATCATACATTTCCTTAAAGAAATCCAGCGTTTCTTTATATTCATCAAACATAAACTCTGGCATTAGTTTTCCGTCCTTCTCCCCCCAGTTATTTGGTGTACCAAACCAGGAAGCAACAGTTTTAAATGCACCGTATACTAAATCACTACGGTCAGTTAAACCAAATGTGTCGTCCTCACCACTTTGATTAGGATCATCTTCCGTAAAAGCTCTTGCCATTTCCATAAATTCATCTGTTGTTGTCGGCACCTCTAAACCAAGATTTTCAGCCCAATCCTTGCGATAAATAAGACCTTGACTGGATAAAGGACGTCCTTGATATAACGTATATAGGTTGCCATTTATCCGCGTGTTATCTAATACGGTGTCTTTTAATTTCGCTAGATTCTCAAATTCATCCAAATATTGTCCAACTTCCCAGAACTGTTCATCTTCAATTGCATCGCGGAATTGAATAAATGATGCTTGGTTTTTTAGGAAAACTGCTTCTGGTAATGAATTTGTTGCAAATGCCGTATTTAATCGGTCTTCATAATTGTTATCTGGTACCCATTGGATTTCAATTTCTTTGTCGGTCTCTTCTTCAATTATTTCTAAAATTTTGTCGTTTGGTACTTCTGGTGAATGTAAGTTAGCCATGACCGTAAATGAATCGCCGTCACCTGAACCACCAGTTCCTTCACTTGATGCACTATCACTACTACAACCAGCAAAAACTAAAAGCGATAGAAGTAATACTGTAATTAGTTTCTCTTTTTTCCAATTAATCAAATAAACCATCCTTTAGTATTATTTTTGTTGTACAACAATGCCTCGAAGTATAGATTAATATAGCAAGCATCTAACGACTATCTTTATTTAATAGATACTATAACACTATAAAGAGACGAACTTTGGTAAGTAGAATACTTTCTTTTTATATTCGATTATGCATTGTTGCTTTAACAAAATCCTACTTTATAGGGTATATAACGTAAATAATCATTATCTTACGAGTTGCTTTCCATGGTGTTGTATAGGTTTTGGTTTTCATTTCTGTTTTATATAAGCAACTAACATAACATAATGATCATCTCCCATTCATACAACCTTACAGATATAGGTTGGGCTCTTAAAATGAGTATTTTAAGAGCCCATTTACTATTATCATTCGGATGCGTTAAATTCCTCGATAATCGCTTCTCCACCTTGAGATTCCCAATTCTCTACTGCATCATCAAAACCAGCTTCATCAATTTGCCCTAAAATATATTGATAAGTTGCATCTATGATGATTTCTTGAAGTCTTGCACCATCATTTACGTATGTCTCAGAATAAAGTGGTACAGTAGGATCTTCGATTAAATAGTTCTCATTATCTTTAAACAATTCTTCTGATTTAGCTTTCACATCATAATCGAAGTAACCTTCATAGCGACCGTTTGTTTCTGGTTCGCCGATTTCAATAGCTTGGTAAGGTTTTACTTCTCGATCAAACAATGACTGATCATCTGTTGGTTGAGCACTATCTTCAATGACTTCATAATGCTCTCCTTCAATACCCCAATAAGCATAATTTATTACTTCTGGTGTCATTAATTGATCAAAGAATCCTAAGATTTTCTTTAAATCTTCTTCTGATTCAATAGAGCTTTTCGGGAACATTACTAAACTACCATAACCTGGGATAGCCCATACACCAAACTCCCCATCCGGTCCTTCAATATGGTTATGCACATCAAATTCTACATCTGGGTTAATAGCTACTGCATCATTATTTAGACTACCAACATCACCCATGGAACCAACATACATACCTGCAGTTCCGTTTTTAAAGAATTCTTGTTGATCTGTTTTACTAGTTACAGGAAAGTCTTGATTAATGTATCCGTTTTCATGCATTTCTCTAAAGAATTCCATTGTTTGTTTATATTCATCGAACATAAACTCAGGTAATAGTTGACCATCTTGTTCTCCCCATTCGTTCGGAGTACCAAACCAGGAAGATACTGTTTTGAATGCACCATAAATTAAATCACTACGATCTGTAACACCAAATGTATCATCTTCACCATTTCCATCTGGATCATCTTCCGTAAACGCTCTTGCCATTTCCATAAATTCTTCTGTTGTAGTCGGTTCTTCTAATCCAAGATTATCAGCCCAATCTTTACGATAGATTAAACCTTGTCTTGATAAAGGACGACCTTGATATAATGTGTATAAATTGCCATTTACTCTCGTATTATCAAGTACATTTTCTTTTAATTTAGACAAATTTTCAAACTCATCTAAATATTGTCCTACTTCCCAGAACTGTTCATCTTCCATTGCATCACGGAACTGAATAAACGTTGCCTGGTTTTTCAAGAACACTGCCTCAGGTAAAGAATTGGTTGCAAATGCTGTGTTTAATCGATCTTCATAGTTATTATCTGGTACCCATTGAATTTCGATATCTGTATTAGTTGCTTCCTCAATCTTTTCTAATACTTTTTCATTAGGTACTTCTGGTGTGTGTAAGTTTGCCATAATCGTAAATGAATACGCTTCTCCCGAATCTGCCTCCTCTTCATCAGTGTCATTTGTTTCTTCTTGAGAAGTGTCATCTTCAGATGCACTATTGTCTCCACCTTCAGTCGTGCTATCACTACTACATGCAGCTAATACTACAAATAATAGTAAGAACATGATTCCCATTAGTTTTTTCCAATTACTCAAATTAACCACCCTCCAGAATCTTATTTTTTGTACAACAACATCTTGCCGTGTACAATTTAATAGTAAGAAATAGATAAGCATTTGTATATAATCACTTTTTCACAGTGATTGAAAACGCTTACTGCAAAAAGAAAATATGTGAGCTTTTTTTTAAAAATGATCATTTTTTAGTACAGGAGAAAATAATATTAAATAATGATTATTTTATTTGCCACTGTTCACTAAATCCCTTGATTGGCATGGGTTCATGCCTCCTTATAAAATGATCATACATTGAAAGCGCTTCACATTTACTATTTACGGAATGTGAATAACAAGGTATCCTATTATATAATAGCATTTAATTTACAGAATTAGGTGGGTTTTATGATGGAACTTTCAGGAATGTGGGGCGGTTTTTACCGCATTAGTGTATGGGTTACTCGGTTTGCATGGTTAAATATACTATGGATAGCATTTACTTTATTAGGTTTAATTCTCTTCGGTATTATGCCAGCGACGATTGCTATGTTCGCTGTTGCCCGCAAGTGGGTTTTAAAAGAATATGATACACCTGTTTTTGAAACCTTCTTTAAAGAATATAAGTATAATTTCCTACGTGCTAACCTATTTGGCTTAATTATTTATATTATTGGTTATTTTTTATCTGTTTTTTTAAAATATACAGGATTAATGAATAGTTCGAATTTATATCCAGTACTATTTGGAATTTTTGTATTAGCTGCGTTCCTTTACGTTATGCTGGTTTTATATATTGCACCAGTTTATGTTCATTATCAGCTTCGCTTTTGGCAATATATTCGATATGCGGTGTCAATTGGAGCAGTGAACTTACACTACTCTATCTGTGCTATTACAGTTTTAGCCGGGATTTATTTTGCTTCTCTGAAATTTCCTGGTATCACACTTTTTTTTAGTTTTAGCGTTAGCGCTTACGCAACGATGTTTATTGTTCATATTGGTTTTAGGCAATTGCTAAAAAAACAACAAGAACAAATTGAAAAAACACCCATATCCACTTCCTAGCGCTATTCATCTGTTTAAAATATATCGATTAAGGAAGTTATGTCTATGAAAAAATTCTCTACTCAACATTATTTTAAACTGATAGCATTTTTAGTTATCTTAAGTACAGTTCCTGTTGTTATTACTGGTGGATTATCTTATTGGCAATCATCTAAGGCAATTGTGGATTATTCCAATGACGAAAAAAAGCAAAATATTTATCAAATACAAACTAACGTGGAACAAGTATTAAAATATATTGATCTATCTACGACCTATTTTGTGCGTTCAGCTCAAACACAGGAATTTTTAAAAGGAGATATGAATGGTAAGTCTTTTAGTGATTTTCATAAGTTAAGGAAAGACTTAAATCATTTACAAACAATAGATACGGGAATTGAAGATGTTATATTAGTAAGTTTCGATAAGAGATGGCTCATAAATAACGATGGTTTAGTGCATCTTGATAATCAAGCTTATGAACAAATAAACACAAACTATTTAAACTTACCCGAGAAATCTGTTTGGCTAATGGAAGAAGCAAATCAGATACATTTACCGAATGCTACAAAAAGAAGCTGTTCTCATTATATTAATTTAGTGAAAAAACTGCCGATCTTATCATCACAACCAGATGGTCTTATATCCATTATTGTCCCTACTTGTGAATTGAATGAAATCATGGCGCAAAGTAATGACAGTGAATCATTTATTATTTTAGATGATAATAATCAGACGATTGCCCACAGTAATGCGGAGTACACTGGAGAAGATGGATATATCCCGAATAATTTGTTTAATATGATAGATCGAAATGAATTAGAAGGCCAATTTGAGTATCAAATTAATGGAACAGATTTTAAAATCTCTTATCAAACTTCAGAATATAATGATTGGACTTATCTTTCTTTGGTGAAATTAAGTGACTTGCATATGAAATCAAGCTCTATCGGTTGGTTAACGGTCTTAATTGTTTCGATATTGCTAATTATTTCATTATGCATTGCCTTTATTGGCAGCAAAGTTTTATATAAACCAGTCAAAAAATTAAAAAGCGTGATAGATTCTTCAAGTGAAGGTAAGACTGTATCCGGAAATACTACTAATGAATTCGATTTAATCGAGACACATATTGAAAAATTATTAAATCAAAATCATTTGTTAGAAAAGCGTGTCCAAAGTCAGGTTACACAGTTAAAACAACTTTTCATGATTCGATTATTACAAGGAAAAGTAACGAATAGCGAACTTCCGCTTAAAGTGAAATCCTTTAACTATAACCAGAATTGGACAGGGTTAACGGTCTTTTCATTAAAATTAGATGAAATTGACCAGGAAAAATTTAATAAAAATGATCAGGATTTGATTCTATTTGCGATTAACAATTTAATTGAGGATCTTATTCCAAGCCAGGAACGTTTTACTCCTGTGGTAATTAATGACACCCAATCCACTCTTATTATAACGGAGTGTGACAATGAATCTGATTATACCCATATAATTAATCAGAAGGTGAAACTAATCCAGACCAAAGTGATGGAGTTATTCCACCTGTCAGTCAGCATCGGTATCAGCAACCGTTTCAACGAACTAGAAGAGTCAGATACAGCTTTTAAAGAAAGTAAAGAAGCATTAAAATATCGCCTAAAAATGGGCGAGTCTTCGATTATTTTCTATGAAAATCTTAATAGGCGCTACTCTAGTGTTGCACCGTATCCGACAGCAATTAAAAATAAAATTTTTGATGCTATTAAGTTAAGTGATAGAGAACATGCCTTAACTGAGATTGCCAAGTTTTTTGAATATCTGGATCGCCACGATATTCACCATCAACAGCTAGAAATTATCTTATCCAGGTTCTTATATGAATTATATGAATTAAAAGAATTGCTTGGTGCCCATGTTGAAGACTTCCAATCAACTGATATGATTACGTATTATCAAAACTTAAACTCGATTGAAGCGATTCATGACTGGGTCAGCGATCACATTATCTTTCCTCTTATCGAGAGTATTGATGCTAAAGATGATTCAAAGAACAAGAAAATTTCGGATAAAATGATTCGAATTATTCATGAGGATTATAATAAAGACATTTCACTTGATGTGATTGCAGCCGAGGTACACTATAATCCAAATTATTTAAGCAGTATTTTCCAAAAGGAAACAGGATACTCTTTTAGTGAATATTTACTTCGTTATCGACTTAACAAAGCGAAAGAATGGCTCACGACAACTAATATGTCAGTAAAAGAGATTGCTGAAAAATTACAGTATAATAATTCTCAGAACTTTATCCGTTCCTTTAGAAAAATGGAAGAAATCACCCCAGGTAAATACCGGGCACAATATAAAAGTAAAGAAGCATAAGAAAACCGGGCAGCCTGAGCCGCCCGGTTTTTCTGTGTTTTGATTCGATATAGATAAAAACTGCGAACTAGTGAAAATTCAGATTTGCTCTCTTCCATTCTGATTATTGTTGAGAGCTAATTCGCCGCTGCGGAAAAAATACTCGCTTTCCGTGGGGAACGCTTCAGCCTCCTCGGAAGCCAAAACCGCTTCCAGTGGGGTCTTCAGACTGTTCCTTTCCCACAGAAGTCTCGCATTTTTTCCGCAGCTTAGAGTAGCTTACTGATTAAGTGAGAGGAAATCCTAAGAATATAATTCCGTGGGTTTTATTCTTACAATAATTAGAGAATCACTTTTGGCGTAGGCAGAATACGCAGACTCCTGTGGGAACAGCACAAGCTGAAGACCCCGCAGAAAAGCGACTTTGCTTTTTGAGGAGGCTGATGCCGTGCCCACGGAAAGCGAAGTATTCTGCCGGAGCGGTATGCCAGTACTCTCTAGAGCAGAATGGAAGAAAGCAAATCCACATGACAGTTACTTCGCAGTTTATGTATATCGCGCTTGGATTATATGCAAGGGTACTTGAGGCTAGGAATATGCTAGAGGCCATGGAAAGCTCGTATATATTCCATCTTCTGGCCAAGCGAGGCCCCCTCTTTAATTTTCACCGATTATTACTCTTAATACGTTGGGGTGATTTTTAAATGTTTTTGTTCCTGCACCATAGCCTATTTTTTCTACTTTGATGTTTGGCATTGTAGAAAAATCATCTGCTAGTGTCTTGATAATGGCTGCTCCTGTAGGGGTTGTTAATTCCCCTTTTACTTTGCTTTCTTTTAATGGAATACCTTTTAACACTTCCAATGTTGCTGGTGCAGGAACAGGATATACACCATGATCAATATGTATGTGTCCAGATCCGACCGGCACAGCAGAAGATACAATCCGATCAATTTGTAATTCATCTATCAGTATCGCAGTACCAACAATATCTATAATCGAATCGATTGCACCAACTTCATGGAAATGTACATTATCCAACTCCATTCCATGTATTTTTGCCTCCGCTTCACCTATCACACGGAACATTTCTAAAGACATTTTTTTCACCGCATCGTTTAGTTTACTATCGTCAATAAGTTTGACAATGTCTTTATATTGCCGGTGATGGTGAGAATGATCGTGATCATGACTATGTCCATGGTGATGGTGGTGATGCCCTTCATCGTAGTTCACATCGAACTTATTACTATTAATTCCGTTCTTTACTATTTTATCTAGCTTTAATTGATACTCTTTATCTAAATGTAATGCCTTTAGCTGATTCTCAAACCACTTCATAGAGATTCCAGTATCCAATAGAGCTGCAATAGTCATATCTCCGCTTATCCCGGAAAAACAGTCAAAATACATAATTTTAGGCATGATTCTCTCCTCCATTTTTCATCTCTATTGACATTTTATCTCATTATATTATCCACGCGCAATAAAAGAAGGACTATTCGATTTGAATAGCCCTTCGATTTACATATTAGTCTGTTATTTGTGATTCCACTGCTTCTTGTGCTGCATCTAACGCCTCTTGTGGTGATTGAGAACCGTCACGTAATACATTATTAAGCGTATTCGTGTTCAGCTCTGTTACAACATCTGGTGTTAATGGTGTTACATTTGTAGCAGCAATTTCATCTCGAATTTCTGTTAATGTATCAAAGATATCATCACCAAAGAATTGGAAATATTTGTTATCTTCTAGCACTCTCTCATCATTCCATACACTATGACGAATTGGGTCAAATCCTAGGATTGTCCATAATTTAACGTTACCTTCTTCAGAAAGTTTAGCATACGCCAAGAATTCTTTAGCTAACTCTGGGTGCTCCGTCTGATTTGTTACTACAGTACCTGTACCACCCATACCAGCAGAACGGTTTCCACCTTCTTCAAATGCTGGCATTGGACGAACTGCTATTTTTCCTTCTAAGTCTGGCATACTATCTGTAAAACGGCCCATGTACCAAATCGGCATACTGACCGCAGCTGCACCACCATCGTTCATGTAAGAATAAAATTCTTCAGCGTGTGGTTGTGAACCTGGAGCAACTTCAGCGATTTCTGCTTCTTGCATATCTAATAATAATTGTAACGCATCAACATTCTCTTGACGGTTTATTGTAGGATTACCATTTTCATCGATAAAATCTGATTCTTGTTGAGATACCATTTGGAAATATGGTAAATAATCACCTGGGAATGAATTGAACATCATTGCATCCGTATTCTCAACAACTTGTTCACCTGCAGCGATAAAGTCATCCCAAGTAGCGATAGATTCGATATCCACACCTGCTTCATCCATTATTTCGGTATTATAGTACATTACAGATGCACCAACGTGTGTTGGCATTCCGTAATAGTCCCCATCCTTAGAGTAAATCTGAAAACGAGATTCAACAAACTCGTCAATAATCGGTTCAACATGTTCATTCATTGGTAATAATTGTGGTTGACCTTCTAAAAAGTTAGGAAAACGACCTATTTCAATATCAGCGATATCTGGCGCACCGCTTTCTGATTGCAACGCTAGTAATAAGTTATTATGCATTTGATCATATGGATAAGTTTCTACAGTTAATTTAATTGCATTATCAGGATTTTCTTCATTCCAATTCGTTGCAGCATCTTCGTAAAAATCAACGTGTTGACCTGCAAACACCCATAATGTTAATTCTGTAGCATCCTCAATGTCTTCACCAACAGTTGTTACATCTTCTGCTTCATCTGACGTGTCATCTCCACCGCCACAAGCTACAAGAAACATAGCAACAATTCCAAATAAAATGGCTAACAAACTTTTTCTTTTCATTTTTTTTACCCCCTAAATATTAAGATTGAAAACCTGATCAGTAACCGCTTTCAACTAAATGAAAGAAATAAACGAAGTTATCATTTTCATACCTGTTCGGACAAGATAGAAAATTCGAAGTACCAACCCCGTTTATATTTACCCTAACATTAACTATAAGATATCATTACTATTTAGATTTGTCAATAAGTTTATTTAAACGCGATATAAATTAATTGATTAACATTTTTGTTTATTAATACTTTTGATTATTAGTACGTACATTCTTTATTAAGCTTCATTATTATCTATCTTTTTAAACACTCTCATTGAAAAGAATGCTACAGATAGACCTATTAAACTTACTGTACAGAACAACAACATACTAGGTAACTCTAAAGACATATAAAGTATAACAAATATGATTAGACCAATAAGAATTGTAGTTGGCATTTTTGTTATTCCTATAATTAAAGCATTTTTAAAATATTGCTTTACACTTGATTGATAATGACTTAATAATGGAAAAATCCAAATTACTAAAATACCGTATAAGAAAATGACAAAGTAATATGCAAAGACAACAATAATTGGTACTTGGTCACCTAACTGTAATAAAGCATGATAATTTATGAACATTACTGCTGCAATAGCAGTTAGTATGAATCCGATGATATTCGATTTTATAAACTCTTTTTTGTACGATTGTTTAAAAGCTTTAAAAACGGATATATCTTCTTGTTTCTGAACCCATTTTCTTGCCACACTTATAGTCGCTGTAGTAGCTGGAAAAATACCAGCTACTACAAGACCTAGCAAAGTAAATAAAATCCATAAAAAATTGAGCCAAGCTACCTGTACGATTATTCTTAAAAGTCGATCCAATGAACCTACAAATTGTTGTCCAAACATCTTTGTCACATCCTAAATAAACACTATTATCCTTTTACTCCCCCAGTTGTTAAACCCGCAACAAAGTAACGTTGGAAGAAAATAAACAAGATAATGATTGGTACGATTGTCATGACCGATCCGGCAATTAATACATCATAGTTATTACCATAAGGCGTTAATAGTGTTGCCAAACCAATCGGTAAGGTAAACATATCATTTGAACGTAATACGATTAATGGCCATAAGAAGTTATTCCAGCTTCCAAGACCTTGCAAGATTGCCATTGCACCAAGTGATGGACCCATTAACGGCAGCATTATTTTGAAGAAAATACCATATTCAGTGGAACCATCAATACGTGCTGCATCCATTAATTGTACTGGTAGTCCTAACGCGTATTGTCTAAAGAAGAATACTGCAATCGGTGCTACGACCATCGGTAAAATGACACCAAGATAAGAATCTACTAATTGAGCTTTAATCATCATCTGGAATAATGGTAACATTAAAATTTCGAAAGGTACCATCAAGATGAATACTACAAAAGTAAAGAATAGGTTTCGACCTTTAAAATCATATACCGCTAACGCATAACCTACCATAGATGAGAAGAACAACGATAACACAATAGTAACAGCAGAAATAATTAAACTGTTCGTATACCAAGACCAATAGCTTCCCGCTTGTGTAAAGATATAATTATAGTTATCTAAATTTAGCATGCTCCAATCAAATGCTAAACTAATACCAGTACGCATCAATTCTGATGAAGGTCTTAAAGACGAAATTAATAGCATTATAACTGGGAATAGAGCAATTAAACATACAATTGCCATGCCAATATTAATAACCCATGTGAACGTATTTTTTCTTTGTTCGCTTTTCATTATTCATCACCTCGCTTGAATGCACCTGTTAGAATTAATTGAATAAAACTAATAACGAAGATTATGAGCATTAGGATAACACCAATAGCTGCACCGAATCCCATGTCATTCTGTTGAATACCTTGTTGATAAATGTAACCAACTACTGTTAAACCAATATTCCCTGGTGATCCTGCTTCCCAGAATACGAAGCTTTCTTCAAACATTCTGAAACCGTTTATAATAGAAATAGTTACTACAAAAATGGTAACTGGTTTTAAGAAAGGTAATGTTACATACCAAAACTTTTGGAATATGGATGCACCGTCAATGTCTGCTGCCTCATATAATTCATCTGGCACATTTTGTAATGCAGCTAAGAAGTAAAGGATATTAACCCCTAACCAACGCCACACACAAAGCATAACCATTAAGAACATCCCTGACCATGCATTAAATCGCCAGTCAACTGATTCCATACCTAGCCAGTTTAAAAGTTGGTTAGCTGCAGCTGTATCCGTTTCCCCAAACATCAAACGGAAAATCATACCTGCTACGATTGTTGATGCTAATGTCGGCATAAATAAGGAAGCACGGAATAGCGTTTTCAACTTTGTAAATTTCGAATCTAATATTACTGCAAAAATAATTGGTAATATGGTTAATAATAGAACCGTTAAGACTACGTATATCGTTGTATTTGATAACGCTTTATAAAAGGTCGGATTAAAAACCCTTTCATAATTTTGAAATCCAATAAACTCAACTTGCCCTGGTAACACACTCTGGAAACTCATGATAATACCACGAATTGCCGGATAAACAGTTAGTATTAAGAAAGAAATAATAAATGGTGATACGAAAATATAAGGTACAACCTTTTTGGAATTTAAAAACTTCATAAATGGGCTTGGACCTTTATTTGTATCAACTGTTTTAACTGTCTCATTTGTTGCCACTATAACCCCTCCTCTAATGAATCCGCTTTCAATAATTGAACCTTCCCTAAACTCTACTGTAGTACAAGTTGTTTTAGTAACATAGATAAATTAATCGTTACTAAAACGTACGTATAAGTGGTTGTGGTTCTATTATATATAACTGTATAAGTTTTTTCAATCTTTTTCTTAAAAAAAACTAATTTTATAAACAAATACATTTACTTATCCTTTGTGTAATATCTTTTGTTAAACATAAAAACAACTTCGTTTAATGAGAAAAGTCGATAAGGTTGGCCTTACCGACTTTTCCATACATTTTATTTAATCGTAATACTTAGGACTGATTTAGATGGTAATGTCAGCGTTAATTCACTACCATTCGTCTGAAAATCATTAAATGCGATTGGTTTTACATTGTCTGGGTTTTCAAATGTATTATGGGCATCCATTTCATCCGCCGTAATGATGCGACCAGAAACCTCTGCAAGATCTTTACCGCGCAAATCAATTGCTAAATCTACTGATTCCGCTTTATCTAAGTTACATAATGTAATCGTAACAGAACCGTCTGCTGCTTTTGATGCAGAAGCTGATACCTGTGGAATTTCTTTATCTCCCACTTTAATGGAACTAGTTTCGATGTTTAAGTTTAAGCGCTCCGCATCCTGGTGTACTTTATACATTTCAAACACGTGATAAGTAGGTGTTAAAATCATTTTTTCCTTATCCGTTAAAATCATAGACTGAATAACGTTAATTGTTTGTGCAATGTTTGCCATTTGAACACGATCGTTATGCTCATTAAAAATGTTAAGTGAAATACCGGCTACCAATGCATCGCGAATCGTATTTTGCTGATACAAGAAACCTGGGTTCGTACCCGGTTCCACATCATACCATGCACCCCATTCATCAATAATCATGGCAATTCGTTTTTCTGGATCATACTTATCCATAATAGCTCCATGTCTTTCAATCAGCTCTTCAATGTAAAAAGTTTTTTCCATGGTAATATCCCATACATCTTCAGAAAATCCTGTTGCCGGTCCTTTGTTCCAGAAACCACCTGGGTGTACATAATAATGTAAGCTTAAGCCGTCCATCAGGTGAGCAGCTTCTCTCATTAATACTTCTGTCCAGTTATAGTCAGCTACGTTGGCACCACCAGCAATACGGAAAATTTCATTATCTCCGTAATTTCTTACGTAAGTCTGGAATCGACGATATAAGTCAGCATAGTATTGCGGGCGCATGTTACCACCGCATCCCCAGTTTTCATTACCTACACCAAAATATTTCAATTTCCATGGCTCTTCTCTACCATTTTCCTGACGCCATTTAGCCATTGGAGACTCACCATCGAAAGTCATATATTCTACCCATTCGGACATCTCTTGAACTGTACCACTGCCTACATTTCCATTAATGTATGGTTCTGTATCGAGCAGATCACAAAGCATATAGAATTCATGTGTACCGAAGTGATTATTTTCAATAACACCACCCCAGTGCGTATTTACCATACGTTTACGATTTTCTCTTGGGCCAATACCATCTTTCCAATGATATTCATCAGCAAAACAACCACCTGGCCAACGTAGTACTGGTATATTCAAATTACGCAATGCTTCGACAACATCATTCCGTATCCCGTTGGTGTTTGGTATGTCGGAATCTTCACCGACCCAAAAGCCTTCATATATACATCGGCCTAAATGTTCCGCAAAGTGCCCATAAATATTTTTGTTAATCGTACCTTTTCCAACATCAGCATTGACAATTACTTTTTTCGTCATACTTTTCACCTCATTATAAATTTAATCTTGTTACTTTATGGCAGTTTTTAATATTGGCATCTGTTATTTTTAATAACTTTGAAGCATGCGGGGCTAAGTCGTACGTTATCGATTCTGTTATTGTCCCTACATCTTGTTGTTCCCATACATCTCGAAGTTCCACTTGATTATTAGTTATACCCAAATCATTTATAGTTACTTCTATAGTTTGTTGTTGATCAGCAATATTAAATAATGCTACATAAACGGTTTGCTCATCACCAAATGAACTCCAGACAACTCTGTCATTGTCACGGTAGACTTGACGTGCGCCACATCCATTTCGGTGTACCTCTAATACTTCTTGATTCGTTAATAATGAAAGTGTCCAATCATCATTATCTCTCAGTTCTCCTCCAAACATCAGTGGTGAACGGAAGATCGACCATAATGTCATCATGGTTACTTGTTCCTCTTTGGTAAATCTAGTATATCGATCCGATGCTCCTCCATCTACAGAGCGAATTCCAATATGCCCCAAGGGAAGCATATCCGCATCCGGCCAAAATCCAGGCCCAATATTTTTACTCCATTTATAGCATCTTTCGAACATATCATATAGTAAATCCCAGATATCCCAAAAGTCATCTGTCATTCTCCACATGTTTGCATTTTCTTCTAAAAAACTAGCATATTCAAGTGTAGCCGGACCCGGTGATAGACTTAAAACCATTGGCCTACCACATTTATCGATCGCTTTTCGAATCATTTTTATTTCTTCTGCATGGATGCCATATAACTTGGAATCCGCAATATCATCTACCTTGATGAAATCGACTCCCCAGTCAGCATACAATTGAAAAAGAGAGTCATAGTATTCCTGTGCCCCTTCTTTCCTGTGATCGACCCCATACATATCTGTATTCCAAGGACAAATAGAATTTGGTTTTGCGATATCTCTTGCACGTTTTTCTGTACCAAGAATCTTTGTGTTCTGGTGTACGGCTTGTCTAGGTATACCTCGCATGATATGAATACCAAATTTCAAACCTAATTGATGTACATAATCTGCCAGCGGTTTAAATCCTTGGTTATTTTTTGCTGATGGAAAGCGATTTTCAGCAGGAATTAATCGGGAATACTCATCCATTTCTAGAGGTACAAATGGGCGGTACGCAGATGAAATTGCTCCAGATTCTGACCATTGAATATCTACCACTATATATTCCCAGCCAAATGGTTTTAGATGTTCAGCCATATAATCTGCATTGCCCTGTACTTCCTCTTCTCTTACTGTTGCACCATAGCAATCCCAGCTATTCCAGCCCATTGGCGGTGTGACTGCATATTGATGGTGTTTCACTTATAACCACTGCCTTTCCTAGGACAATATGGAAATAGATACGGAGGAGGTATACAAATACACTCCTCCATCTACTTCTTTTAATTACGGTTTGCTTTTTTTAAACGAATCATATTCCAAGAGAATTTAGGGAAAATACCTACTAGTTTTCCATCATCTAGATAAGATTCTCCATTAGCATGTGGTTTCACATTCTCTTGACCAGCAAGGTTTACTGCTTTCGCATCTTCATTTTCAAGTACAATATGTTCAACCACTTCATAACCTTCAAATGAACGGACATCGATATCAACTTCTAATGGTTTTTCTAAGTGGCGGTTAGTAGCAAATACAACTAACTCTTCCTTTTCTTCATTATATACAACAGATGGATCTAGATATGGAACATCTGTAAAATCTTTACTATCATATTTAGGTGAACTTACTACTGGATTAAGCGCTACACCACGTCCATATACAGATGTATAGAAATATGGATAGAAAATAGTCTGTTTCCATGCAGCTCCACCATTTTCTGTCATTATTGGAGCGATAACGTTTACAAGCTGAGCCATACATGCAACTTTGACACGATCAGAGTGCCGTAACATAGTATTTAACATACTACTTACTAAGAGAGCATCTTCAAATGTATACACGTCCTCCAATTGTGGTGGTGCTACAGTCCATGGATCGATCTCTCTATCCTGCTCATTTGAGTGGAACCATACATTCCATTCATCAAAGCTTAGATACATATTCTTTTTACTGCGTTTTTTCGCTTTAATATAATCACATGTAGCAATTACAGTTTGAATAAAGTTTTCCATATCCATTGATTTCGCTAGATAGTTAGCCGTGTCACCACTACGGTTACCGTAGTATTGGTGTAAAGAAATATAATCTGCTACCTCATACGTATGCTCTAGTGTTTCTGCTTCCCAGCTAGGGAATGTTGGCATATTGGAATTAGAGCTACCACAGCTTACCAATTCTATTTCAGGATCTACAAGTCTCATTGCTTTAGCTGTTTCATAAGCTAGACGACCATATTCATAGGCTGTTTTTTGTCCAACCTGCCACGGCCCGTCCATTTCGTTACCAAGACACCAAGTTTTAATGTTATGAGGGTTTTCGTACCCATGGGATTTACGTAAATCACTCCAGTACGTACCTCCCGGGTGATTACAATATTCTAATAGATTTCTGGCAGCATCGATTCCTCTCGTCCCTAAGTTAACTGCCATCATCACATCGGTATTGGCTGCTTTTGCCCAATCAACAAATTCGTTCGTACCAACTTGGTTTGTTTCTGTTACTCTCCAAGCTAATTCCAGACGTTTTGGACGGTCTTCTTTTGGACCTACACCATCTTCCCAGTTATATGCTGAAACCATGTTTCCACCAGGATATCTAACAATTGGAACTTGCAATTCTTTTACTAAATCAATAACATCTTGTCTAAAACCTTTGTCGTCTGCTGTTGGATGATCTGGTTCATAGATACCACCGTACACCGCTCGTCCTAAGTGCTCAATAAATGACCCGTAAACTCTTGGGTCAATCTCCGAGATCTGGAACTCTTTGTCTACAACCATCTTTGCCTTCACTGTTTCATTTGCCATATTTTTCATCCTTTCTTATTTTAAAGTACTATAATTAAAACACTACTAATAAATTAATACGCTTACATAAAAGTAAGTTAAACGTACATGATTATACTCACAGCATAAATATGTACGTATAATAAGATTATGGTATAAATGAATTTTTGTCAAGAATCTAACAAGCGGAAATTAATATCTATATCTTTCCTATTTATCTTTTTATTTCCATAATCACGCTTTATTGTTTGACGTAACACTCTTGGTAAATGCCCTTCCCTGTAGTACTGCTTAAAAAGAAGAATCAGTTATGATGGAGTTATTAACTAGTTCTTCTCTAACTTATCACGGTGCTCCATATTTGGTTCGGCAGTTGACTGTCTAACAATTAAATCCGGTTCATACAATTGGGCTAATTGATCATACGTGTGTATCGCTTCGTTCTTCTTAATCATTTGTATAATAGCCTTTGCCGCGTCTAAACCTAATTGACTTTTAGGATGTTTAACTGATGTCAATTTAACTTCCGATATCTCCGCTAACATTGAATCATCAAAGCCGATTAATGATAATTGTTCAGGTATTCTAATTCCTAACTTCCTTACTTCATCCATTAAATATAAAACTAATTGATCATTATAACAGACGATGGCTGTTGGCTTATTTTCTTTCATTGCTAACAATTTTTTTAATTCTGCTAAGGGCTCTGTATGTTGGTTCTCTGTTGAATAAGTGACAATATTCTTCGGATTTAATGACACATTTAAGTCCCTGTGCGCCTTAATATAACCTTTTAATCGTTTTTGTCCTTGGGAATCATCCGTCTTATACATGCACGCAACTTCTTTATGACCCAATTCAAGTAAATGTTTTGTTTGGATATATCCACCCTTCTCATCATCTACCATAAAATATACCGGCTCTAACTCTTCATACAATGCATTGATCATTACGTATGGGATTCTTGCTCGTTCCAGATTCAAGTAATATTTTAGATTAGGATTAGCTGAAGCACTATGTGTCGGTTCAATAATAATCCCGTCATAATTACCCGACAACAACTGACTTAATATTTTCTTCTCTTGTTCATACCTATTATTCGTATTAAAAATACTGACATGATATCCTTGTTCACTCAAATAACCCTCTGCTCCACGAATAATGGAAGGAAAAATATACTCAGAAATATATGTAGTCACTATCGCAATATTTTTATTTTGTTGAACAAAAGAACGATCCTTTTCTTGAGCTGATCGATCCGCACAGAAAGTACCTGCTCCTTGTTCTCTGTATAACCAACCCTCATTTACCAATTCGCCTAATGCTAATCTAACAGTGTGCCTGCTTACATCAAACTGTCGCATTAGTTCACTTTCTGAGCTTATTTTTTCATGCTTTTGAATCAAACCTTCTAATATCTTCGATTTAATTGATTGCTTTATCTTTTTATATTTAGCCTCCATTTTTCTGACCCCCTACTTCCTGCACACAAACAATGACTTAAGCGAGCACTTTTTATAAGCAGAAATTTCTTTATATATGTTGATGTATTAATTGAAAGCGATTACAATGATGGTTTCATATTAGTTCTCCTCCAAATTATACGTACTACTAGTATAGCAGATCATCCGGTTATTACAATATTTGTATGGTATCTTTTGATAGGATATATCGCCAAATAAAGCTTATACATTATGTTTCACCAGAGATTGAAACAGGTGTATACGCTTTTTGGGTTCGCTATTAAACTTCTACTCCATTTTATTTTTTAATGGTGCGGTCGAGTTACGGATGGTTAATTCCGGATCAAAACGAATAAGATCATTTTCCATATTTTGTTGTCTCTTGGAACCTTTATTTCTTTTCACCATATCCAGAATTACTTTTGCTGCTAATTCACCCATTTCACTCTTCGGATGGCTTACAGTAGTTAACTTCACTTCCGTTAGTTCAGCCATAAATGAGTCGTCAAATCCTACAATCGAAATATCTTCTGGCACTTTTAAGTGTGCTTCTCTTAAGACGTCCAGTAGTTTAATAGCCAATTCGTCGTTATAACATACAATTGCTGTTGGACGTTTATCCTTTGGTTCACTTAGTATCTGTTTTAACATTTCAATCGGTTTTGATGACTTTTCCTCTGTGTTATACGTCACAATATTATTTGGGAATATTTCGATATTATGTTTACGATGTGCTTTTAAATAACCTTTCATCCGTTTGGTTCCCTGGATATCATCATTTTTAAAAAAGCCTACAATATTTCGATGACCTAGTTCAATTACATGTTCTGTTTGAATTAGTCCTCCTTTTTCATCATCTACTACAATATGAAAGGGTTCTAATTCATCATAATAAGCATTGATCATCAGGTAAGGAATGTGTTGCCGTTCTAAATTTAAATAATAATTAATATTAGGATTGCTTATCGCACTTCGGGTTGGTTCAATAATGACACCATCGAAATGTTGCATTAAGATTTTTTCCAAAAACTTACGTTCATTATCATGATCATTATTAGTACTGAACAGACTAACTTGATAACCTTCTTTACTTAAATAGGATTCAGCACCTCTAATAATAGACGGGAAAATATAATCAGATAAATAGGTTGTAATTAAAGCTATATTTTTCTGATCTACAAATGATTGTGATTTCTCGTTTGTTCGATCGGCACAAAATGTTCCTGCTCCCTGTTCACGATATAACCATCCTTGATTAACCAGATCGCCAATAGCTAATCTTACTGTATGTCTACTCACACCAAATTCCTTCATTAATTCACTTTCTGAACTAATTTTTTGATGTGGTTGAAAGGTCCCATCTAATATTTGGGACTTGATTGCTTCTTTTACTATACTGTATTTTGTCTGCATTCCTCGCACCTCATTTTTTACCTTATCTATTTATAAGGATAAAGGTTTAACTAACTCTGTCAAGCTCTTTTAGAATAAGATAATACTCATTAGCTCAATCGATCAGACCTAAATTCACATAAAAAGTATAGACATATTCTCTTATGACTACATAATTAGCGGAGGCAGAATACGTAGACTCCTATGGGAACAGCACGTGTCCGAAGACCCCGCAAGAAGCATTCTTTGCTTCTGAGGAGGCTGAGGCCGTGCCCATGGAAAGCGTAGTATTCTGCCGAAGCGCGTATAAATATACTCATCAAGATTCAGAATGGAAGAAAGCAAATCCATGTACACGTTACTTCGCAGTTTATGGAAACTTTGGTGGTACAATGAATGTGACAAGAGCTAAAAGTATACACGCGTTTCATTTTTGATCGAAACGCGTGTATACATTCTCAAGCTGTTCTATATTTTCTTAACGATAAATTGCTTCGTTCCATTTCAATTCATTACGAAATTGGCGAAGGTTCGTGTCTTTATCAATAACTACACATTCGATTTTTGCCATATCCGCAAAATCGTATAATTGTTCAGTTGTCACATCAAAAGAGAATACCGTATGGTGTGCTCCACCCGCATAAATCCATGCTTCTGTCGCTTCACTTAGTGATGGTTCTGGCTTCCATAACACTTTTGCAACTGGTAAATTTGGTGTATCAATTTTAGGTTGTTCCGCTTTTACCTCGTTAATTACCAGACGGTAACGACCTCCCATTTCGACTAGGGATGCATTAACAGCATCACCACCACGTCCATCAAATACCAGACGGGCTGGATCTTCTTTTCCACCGATACCTAATGGGTTAACCACGATTTTAGGTTTTGTCGCTGAAACTGTTGGACAAATTTCCAGCATATGAGAACCTAAAACCATTTCATTCCCTTGTTCGAGGTGATACGTATAATCCTCCATGAATGATGTACCTTCATTACCAGCTATAATTTTCATAAAGCGAAGTAATGCAGCTGTTCTCCAGTCCCCTTCACCAGCAAAGCCATAACCTTCCGCCATCAAACGTTGTGCTGCAAGGCCTGGTAACTGTTTCATACCATGTAAGTCTTCGAAGTTTGTTGTAAATGCTGTATAATTACCTTTTTTCAAAAATGATTTCAAACCTAACTCGATTTTCCCTTGATATAAAATAGAGTCACGGATTGGACCTGGTTCACTAGCTTCTGCAGGCAATTCATATAATTCCTCATATTCTTTATATAGAGCATCTAGTTCTTCCTCTTTCACTTTGTCCATTTCCTCAACTAGATCTCCAATACCGTAATAGTCAACCGTCCAGCCAAATTTAATTTGCGCTTCGACTTTATCACCATCAGTTACGGCAACATTTCGCATATTGTCACCAAAACGAGCCACACGGATATTATTTCCTTCTGCAACAGCTGAAGCAGTTTTCATCCAGTCTGAAACTTTTGATGTAACTTCTTTGTTTTGCCAGTGGCCTACCACTACTTTTCGAGACACATCCATTCTGGTACCGATAAAACCGTATTCTCGATCACCGTGTGCCGCTTGGTTTAAGTTCATGAAGTCCATGTCAATGCTTTCCCACGGAATGTCACGGTTAAACTGTGTATGCAAGTGTAACAAAGGTTTTTGCAGCGCCTTTAGACCAGCGATCCACATTTTTGCTGGAGAGAATGTATGCATCCAAGTGATCACACCAGCACAATTTTCGTCTGCGTTTGCCTTTAGCATTAAGTTGTGAATATCTGGCGAAGTCGTCAGCACCTCTTTAAATTCTACTTCAAAAGGCAAGTTACCTTCTTTATTTAATCCTGCTACTATTTCTTTTGAGTTATTAGCTACTTCTTGCAATGTTTCTTCTCCGTATAAATGTTGACTACCTGTTACAAACCAAAATGTATAAGGACGTACTTCTAACATATAATTTCCTCCTCTTATTTTTTAAATAGTTGTTATAAATGTCAATATATCCAAAGAGTCTGTTTATTTATTTACGCAACTGAAATCACCTGCATAACCTTTTTTAAAACTCTTTGTCTAAATTACTTTTTATCTTGACCATAATAAGCATTGGCTCCATGTTTTCTTAAATAGTGTTTATCTAACAAAAATTGGTCCATGTCTTCTGCATTCGGGTTAATTTGATACGTATGCAATGCCATCTTCGCAACTTCTTCCATAACTACTGCATTATGAAGTGCTTCATGAGGGTCTTTCCCCCAATTGAATGGTGCATGACTGTGTACCAACACACTTGGAACTTGTAACGGATCGATATCCTGGAATGTTTCAACGATCACATAACCCGTTTCCCATTCATAATCACCCGTTACTTCTTCTTGTGTCATACGACGAGTGCACGGGATAGTACCATAAAAATAATCCGCTTGTGTTGTACCGAGTGCCGGGATTCCTTTACCCGCCTGAGCCCAGCTTGTCGCCCATGGAGAGTGGGTATGAACAATACCACCAATTTCTGGGAACTTTTGATATAACAAACGATGTGTCGGTGTATCTGAAGATGGTTTCAAATCACCTTCGACAATATTACCTTCCAAATCTAATACAACTAGATCTTCAACCTTTAACTCCTCATATGGTACACCACTAGGCTTAATCACTATCAAACCCGACTCTTTGTCGAAACCGCTTACATTGCCCCAAGTAAATGTTACTAAACCATACTTGGGTAGATCAAGGTTTGCTTCCAATACTTGCTGTTTTAGTTCTTCAAGCATGCTACATCCACCCTTTTCTTGATATTTCATCCTTGTACGTATGTGTAAAAGTAATTACTTTTATCATAATACAATTCGTACGTACATTCAATATATAAATACTAATTTTATAAAATTTTACACAAAGTACTTAAAATAATGCAAACATTAGACATTGATTTATCTTGTAAGGAATACCATATCTCTCTTTTCTATCTCATATGGAAACCGACCTTGAAGCTGTTTTGCCAACTCATCATCAGAAAGTGGGTTACGGTGCGTGTTTTCTAAATAAATATGCTTTTCTTCCTCCTGCATAATATACTGCTTGTACCAAATAAAAAAGTCCGGACTGTCTCCTTCCATCCGCAAATATTTCCGTAACGTTTTAATGCTTTCCATCGAACTAACATATTCTTTCATGTTTAATATGTTAGTTCGATGACAGATGCAAGTCAACTAATTTTACGATTGATTAGGTATCAATCAAAAATTTCACATTTTGATGCTGATAGACTACCTCAAAATCTTCATTTTCCAACAATTGATGATATAAATCCTCCGGTGAGAACCATAAATGGTCATTCTCAAACGTATAATTTGCTCCAAAGTGATAACAAATCCACACTAATTTCGAGCAATAAATTTTATCCCAAGGTTCATCTAATTCCTGGGAAAGGTCAAAGGAAAAGGTTGGCTTATGAATACCTTTTTCTAAATTACTCTTGTATTCTTGATAATAATCCACTGCATATTGAGCTGCTTTTTTCCCTAACTCTGATTGTACCGTGCGAAATTGAGCATGTACTGGATGCTTATCAAGAAACTGTTGGATTGGAGTACGAATAATGGCAGGCTCAAGACCCGGAGATTCAATTAATTCGTTCTCATTAATTACAAGCGAGGAATGCCCCATGTAACCAGTTAATTCAGATTTCACGTTATCACTAGCCACTAAAATATCACCATGTTGAAAATTACGGGCCCTCGTTGCATAATAGGTTTTTAATGGATATTGTTCTCTTCCTAATTTATTATTAAACAAGTATTCTATCGTTATCATCGTATTGGGTTTCCGATCATGTAATTGAATCAATACACCATCATCATCTATACCACTAACCAGCAATACATCATTTTCATATACCTTAAACCGCACACTATCTAAACGTGGCTTCACATATAATAAACCATTCCGAATCCACACATCAAAAAACCTCATTACTAACCACCTCACCATAGGATATGAAAAATCCGAGGCAAGGGCACAGGAGAAATAGCCCATTTTTTGAGGATTTTTATTAACTTCGGGGTGGTTTCTATCAACTTTTGTGATTTACTATCAACTTCGAGGGCTTTTCAACTCATCTCAATATAAAAAGCACCCTTACCGCTTTACAGGATAAGAATGCTTTGTACGTTTAAAATACTATTGTTTTATTTCCATATACGATAATACGATCTTCGAGGTGCCACTTAATCGCTCTTGCTAATACACTACGTTCTACGGATTGGCCGATTTTTTTCATTGCTTCAACATTATCACGATGATCAACTCGACTTATATCCTGTTCGATAATGGGACCTTCATCAAGGTCATTCGTAACGTAATGTGACGTTGCACCAATCAATTTTACCCCTCTGTGATACGCACGTTCATAAGGCTTTGCACCAATAAACGCTGGCAAAAAGGAATGATGAATATTAATAATTTTATTTTTGAATGTCTCTACAAAATTTGGTGTCAGAATTTGCATATAACGCGCTAAGACAATCACATCAATCTGATATTCTTTTAATAATTGAATTTGCTTTTCCTCGACCTGTTTACGGATATCTTTATTGGCAGGAATATAATAATATGGAATACCCAAAGGTTCGACAAATTCTCGTGATGTTTCGTGATTACTAATCACAAGACTGATATCTGCCATTAAGTCACCGCTTTGCCACTCCCATAACAATTCCAACAAGCAATGAGGTTCTTTAGAAACAAAGATGGCCACTTTCTTAACTTGGTCCACATATTTAAATGTTGCTTCCATGTTAAACGCTTCTTTAACCTGTTGAAAATCTGCCTCTAGTTTATCAACATTAGCTTTTAAATGATCCATTTCAAATTCAATGCGAATAAAAAACTCGCCACCATGCGGGTCAGTAGAGTATTGATTGGATTCGATGATATTGGCATTGTGCTCGTATAAAAACTGAGACACCGCCGCCACAATACCGGGTTGATCGGCACAATTAATTAATAAACGTGCTCGGTTTTTATTTGTTTTCTTAAATGTTGCTAATTTTTCTGCTATATAACTTTTCATCTTGATCCCTCTTTACTTTAGTCGTTCTTTACTACTTTACCACGTTACAAATGCTGGTCAAGAGTACTTATGAAAATATTTTATTCATAATCGCAATAAACTTCTCCGCTTCTTCCTGATTTGCCGTTAATGGTGGCAGTAAACGAACGATATGTGGTCCCGCAACCACAATTAATAAGTGATGTTCCTCTCTTGCTTTATTGACATAATCAATCGCTTTTCCATCCACTTCAAGGCCTATTAACAAGCCTTTACCTCTGACAGACTTCACGTCCTTCTTATCTTCTGCTAAATGTTGCAATTCATTCCATAAATAGTCCGCTATTTGATTTGCTTCATCTAATATATCTGTTTGTGTTAGATGGTTAACCGTTGCAAGACCTGCTGTTGTTACGATCGGATTACCACCAAATGTACTTCCGTGTGTACCGGGGGTAAACACACGTGCGACATGCTCTTTAGCAATTATCGCACCAATCGGCAAACCAGATCCCAGACCTTTTGCCACACTAATCACATCTGGTTCAATACCATAATGCTGATAGGCAAAAAGCTTTCCTGTTCGTCCCATACCTGTCTGAATTTCATCAATCATGAGTAATATATCATGTTCTTTACAAATCGCAGACAGTTTACTCACCCACACAGGATCAGCCGGTATGACCCCTCCTTCACCTTGGACGAGTTCTACTAATACAGCAGCTGGTTTCTGTTTAACTAACGCATCAAGTGATTCATCCTCATTAAAAGGCAAATATGCAAAACCTGGTGTTAAAGGAGTAAACCCATCTTGGATTTTCTTTTGACCTGTAGCAGATAATGTAGCCATCGTCCGGCCATGAAACGAATTGTTAAAAGTGATGATTAACGGATTATCCTGCTGCAGTATATCATGACCATACTTTTTGGCAATTTTTATTGCTGCCTCATTCGCTTCTGCCCCACTATTACAGAAAAATACCTGATCACCACAACTATTTTCCGTTAATGCTTGTGCCAATTTTTCCTGGGAGGGGATATGATAAAGATTGGAACAATGCCATAGTTTTGACAGTTGTTCTTGTACAGCATGCTCCACCACATCTGGCACATGTCCTAAATTACATGTCGCAATACCAGAAGAAAAATCTAAATATTTTGTCCCTTGATCATCCCATACATAACTTCCTTTCCCTTCGACTAAGGTAATCGGGAAACGTCCGTATGTATGCATTACAGGGCTTACGGTCTGTTTATACATGTGGCACCTCCTGTTCTAATGCAATTCTCGTTCCGACTTGTTTCCCTTGCATAAACTCTACTAAACCGTGGGCAGCTGTACCATCGACAATCGATACTTCGCGCACATTTTTGTGCAAAGCCGATAAAGCAGATTTAACTTTGGGAATCATCCCACCAAATATGATTTCTTCTTGGATTAATGCTTCAATTTTCGCTTCATTCAGTTGATGGAATACTTGTTTCTCTCCATCTACTTCATGATAAATTCCTGGAATATCACTAATAAAACATAACTTTGCTTCTAATGCTTGAGCAACAGCTGATGCTGCCATATCTGCATTTATATTATAGCGTTGTCCTGTTTTATCCATCCCGATAGGTGAAACTACAGGGATGAGACCTTGATCCACAAAGCTTTCTAGCAAATTTTTATTGACTTGTATCACTTCTCCAACAAAACCGAGAGTTGTATCATCCTTCATCCGTTTTGCTTCTAATAATTTGCCATCTATCCCACTTAGACCAATTGCCTCGCCATTTGCTTCTGCTATTTTACGGACAATTCCTTTATTCATTGAACCACTAAGGGCCATTTCGACCACATCTAATACTTCATTGGTGGTCACACGTAACCCTTTAACAAAGGTAGTTTTCACTCCTGTTTGCTCTAGTAATTGAGAAATTAGTGGCCCACCACCATGGACAATGATTGGCTGCCATTCTCCTTGTTTTTGAATGGTCACAATATCTTGATAAAAAGAAGAGGGCAGCTGTTCAAACACACTACCACCACATTTAATCACTACATAATTCACTTTAATTCCTCCTTACGTACGATAAGAAGCGTTTATTCTGACATATTCATAGGATAGGTCACAGCCCCATGCAGTCGCCTTCCCGTTGGCATCGCCTAACTTCGCAAGTATTTTGATTTCATCTTCCAATAAGTATTGTTTTGCCGCTTCCTCATCAAATAGATGTGGCACACCGTTTTCTACTACTAAAATATCCCCTAAATAAATGCTCACTTTATCGGGATCTAAAGATTCACCGCTATAGCCAATTGCCGTAATAATACGTCCCCAGTTAGCATCTGCACCATGAATCGCTGTTTTTACGAGATTAGACGAAATAATTGATTTAGCAATTGCTGTAGCTGATTCATCTGTAAATGCACCGTCTACTTGTACTTCCACTAATCGGGTAGCGCCTTCTCCATCACGTGCAATCTCTTTCGCTAAGTATTCACACACAAATTTTAATGCTTGGTAAAATTTCTGCCATTCTTTATGTTCCGGTGTTAATGCTTCATTTTCTGCCTTTCCATTGGCTAAAACTAAAACCATATCATTCGTACTTGTATCTCCATCAACTGTAATCATATTGAACGATTCATTCGTAATCGCTTTTAACGAATCAGATAAATCAGCAGAAGCTATGTTGGCATCTGTTGTGACAAAACCAAGCATTGTCGCCATATTCGGATGGATCATACCAGAGCCTTTCGCCGCCCCGCCGACCGTGACCGATTGACCATCTATTTTTAATTCGATCGCGATTCCTTTTTCTTTTGTATCTGTTGTTAGAATGGCTGTTTCAAATTTATCAGCGCCAACATGGTTATTTTCAGGGATTTGACTAATTCCCTTTTGCAGTTTATCCATTGGTAACAATTCACCAATAACTCCAGTTGATGCCACTGCCGCTAGATGTTCTTTTACACCTACTGTTTCGGCAAATTGTTTACGCATGTCATAAGCATCTTGTAGTCCTTGTTCGCCTGTACAAGCATTTGCAATGGCTGAATTGACAATAATTGCTTGTAATTGGTTTTCCTCTGCAATACTTTCCTTTGTTACTTTAAGTGGGGCAGCCTGAAAGACATTCATCGTATATACCCCAGCAGCCTGTGCTGGCACTTCAGAATATACCCAGCCTAAATCTATTTTCTTTTTGCGTAGTCCACAATGTAAACCTCCTGCTTGAAAGCCTTTCGCAGAGGCAATATTTCCATCTTTGATTATTTTAAAATGTTCTTGCTGATCTCCCATGTCTGCTTTTCACTCCTTAAGGATAAATAGGTAACTGATCTAATCCTGTTTTCTCTTCCCAGCCGTACATAATATTCATATTTTGAATTGCTTGACCAGATGCACCTTTTACTAAATTGTCAATGACAGAAACAATGATAAGTTTTCCTGTCCTTTCATCTGCATATAATCCAATATCACAATAGTTACTACCATATACCTCTTTCGTTGAAGGGAATATCCCTTCTTTACGTACACGTACAAAAGGATGATCTTGATAGTACGTATGATAGGTATCAATCAGTTGTTTCGTAGAATAGTTGTCTTTCATGTCAACATATATCGTGCTCATGATTCCTCTTGTCATCGGAACAACATGCGGGGTAAAGATGACTTGAATATCTTCCATCGCTCGTTCCGTTAATGTTTGTTCTATTTCAGGTATATGCTTATGCACTCCAATTTTGTATGCTTTAAAGTTTTCATTCATTTCTGAAAAATGAAAATTCAATGCTAAACTTCTCCCAGCTCCAGATACACCTGTTTTTGCATCAATGATAACCGATGAGTTATCAACCAAATCTTCTTCTAGGGCTGGAATTAATCCCAAAGTGGTTGCAGTTGGATAACAACCTGGATTTGCTAGAATACTAGCTTGTTTGATTTCTTCTTTATTAATCTCAGGTAATCCGTAAACTGCTTTATCCATATATTTCTGAGGTGCGATTTCCTCTCCATAATACTCCAGGTATTTTTCTCCATCTCGTAAACGGAAGTCCCCTGATAAATCAATACATCGCAATCCTTTATCGACTAGTGCTGGAATGACATTTTTACTAACATTAGACGGTGTAGCAAAAAAGACTAGTTCTACCTCTTCTGCAAGCTGATCAACATCTAACTCAGCCATTTCGATATCGATAATATCAACCACATGTGGGTAGACTTCCGCTAATTCCGTTCCACTATTTGAATGTGATATAACCTTTTTCACCTGAGCATGTGGGTGGTTATGCAAAAATCGTAATAATTCCACCGCTCCATAACCCGTTCCACCTATAATCGCTACATCCACAACATTTCCCCCTAAGTTCCGTGTATGATTAATTTATAATTATACTCCTTTTTGTATTTTCATGCAATAATGTTTATAAAAAAATTCAGAAAGTTATTTCTTTTTAATTAAAACAACATGGCTTTTCCTAATAAATAAGTTACACAGATCCATGTTAACTAATATGCATAAACCTCTCATCTAAAGATTATTCATACATCTGTATAAATATCCATTTTCTATGCAGAGTATCACCTAAAAGATAGCTCAGAGGATGATTAGTGTTTATAAGGCACAAAGGTTACAGTAAAACTAGGGGATAGTTCTTGTTTCACTTTTTCGGTTAATATTTCACCTAATTGATTGTGCTTATCCACCCAGTGACTTTTCGATTTTATGACCTGCTCATGCTTCCAGTCATACCATTTCCCAAAATCCAATACCCAATCATTCAGCTCCTGCTTAAGACTATTGGAGAGGGGGATGGATGAAATATCTAAATTATAGCTACATTGATGACACCAAATCGGATCTGCTCCAAAATCTGCTTCTACTTTAAGATGTGATGTTGATTTATAGCATAAACATTGCATAACATCAGTCCCTTTTTCAATATAATATTCACCGAAAAATTTAAAAAAGATAGGGGATTACCGTCCCCTACCTTAAATCTTTTACCTAAGATTATCTACCGCTGCTCTTTCAATCGCGAGTCCATTCTTATAACGTTCCATAAACTGTTCGAAACCTTCTACCTCATTTGAATCTGGTGACACGGTCTTAACGGCTTGCCCTGCAAATACTTTCCCATTTAAATAATCTTCCAATGATTCATTTTCTTCTTTATTAATCATATAAGATCCGAGCAGTGCAATCCCCCATGCTCCACCTTCTCCTGCCGTTTCCATAACGGAAACCGGAACATTAAAGGCAGCTGCTAAAATGCTTTGAGCGACACCTTCTGTCTTAAAAATTCCACCGTGGCCTAAAACTTCATCCAGCTTGACTCCCTCTTCTTTGGTTAGAATATCCATCCCGATTTTCATTGCCCCAAAGGAAGTATATAAGTGGGTCCGCATGAAATTAGCAAGGTTGAAATTACTTTCAGAAGAACGCGTAAATAATGGGCGGCCTTCTTCAAAATGAGTCATATGTTCACCGGAAAGGTAGCCGTACGATAGCAATCCTCCTCCATCAGCATCTCCTTGTAGCGCCTTTTCAAACAATGTTTCAAACAACTTATTCTTATCTACTTCGAAACCGATAGCTTGGGTAAATTCTTCAAATAATCCAACCCATGCATTTAAGTCTGATGTACAATTATTAGAGTGCGCCATTGCCACAAGATTACCTGAAGGTGTTGTCACTAGGTCAATTTCTGGATGTACTTTTGATAAATCTTTTTCCATTACAACCATTGCAAATGCAGAAGTACCGGCAGAAACGTTACCTGTACGCTTTGCTACACTGTTTGTTGCAACCATTCCTGTTCCTGCATCACCTTCTGGTGGACAAAGCGGAATACCAGCCTCCAATTCACCTGTAACATCTAATAATTTCACGCCTTCTTCTGTAAGAGTTCCTGCGTTTTCACCCGCTACTAAAACCTCTGGTAAGATATCTTCCAACTTCCATGATAGGTTTTGTGGTGCAATCAATTCGTCGAACTGATCGATCATTTTTTTATTATAACTTTTTGTATCGAGATCAATTGGAAATACACCAGATGCTTCCCCAACTCCTAGAACCTTCTTCCCTGTCAGTTTCCAATGAACATAACCGGCAAGTGTTGTTTGAAATTGTATATTATGAATATGGTCTTCTTCATTTAGAATAGATTGATACAAATGCGCAATACTCCATCTCTGCGGAATATTATAATTAAAGTGTTTGGTTAGTTCTGTTGAAGCCTGTTCTGTAATATTGTTTCTCCAAGTACGGAAAGGGACGAGAAGCTGTTCGTCTTTATCAAACACCATATAACCGTGCATCATGGCGCTAAAGCCGATAGCACCTATTTTTTTCAGTGTGACGCCATGCTTTTGTTGTACTTCAGCCGCCATTTTCTGATAGCTGTCTTGAAGCCCTTTCCAAACTTCATCAATACTATAAGTCCAAATATTGTCTACATAACTGTTTTCCCAGTCATGACTTCCAGATGCAATCGCTACATTATCTTCTCCGACGAGAACGGCTTTAATTCGGGTTGACCCGAGTTCAATACCAAGCACTGTCTTACCGTTTTGAATAGCATTTTTCACATCATTCATATCATTTTCCTCCAATATCAAAAAAATATTTATGTAAATAGAGAGATAAACCTGTTACAGCAACTGTATTAGCGCTTTCATTGTATTTCGTATGATGAAGAACTAGCCTTCTTCACACCAGTTTATCCTTTTTGTAAAAGGTCTTTCAACTTATCTGTACAAATAATCAACACCTATTGTCTCTCTAACAATAATACCATCTAGAGTATCTGAGCGTCAAACTTAATTTGTCCGTACGTGTATGCTTGGAAGCAAAAACAATTAAAAATGCGGAATCGACTAGGTAAGTCCCTCTCCTGCTAGTTCACAGAGTAAACTCCATTTCACCAGCTAACTACTAATTTATAAGCCATGCCTGGCGCACTTAAGACTACCCACAGATTGTTCATCTACGGGTGAAATTTGTCGCTATTTCGCTATTACTTTATTTTCTAATGTGCCGATTTTGTCAATCTCCAGCTTAACGATATCACCTGATTGAAGCAGTTTAGGTGGATTCATCGCCAAACCTACTCCATCTGGTGTTCCAGTTAAAATGATATCTCCTGGATCTAAGGTTATTAGATTGGAAATAAAACTAATTAAATACGGGATATCAAATATTAATTGTTCTGTATTAGAAGATTGACGTAATTCTCCATTAACATAGGATTTGATCGACAGTTTGCTTGGGTCTGTCAATTCAGAAGTGGTTACCAGCCAAGGTCCGATTGGCGTAGTATGATCTAACGATTTACCTTGTAGCCATTGCGGTGTACGCTTTTGTAAGTCACGAGCTGAAATGTCGTTACCAATTGTATAGCCTGCTACATATTCTAATGCCTTTTCTTTTGCTACTTTCGACGCTTTTTCTCCAATTACAACAGCTAGTTCTACTTCATAATCTAGTTTATCCGTAGCTTCTGATTTATGAATCTCATCTTCAGGTCCGATAAGGGCATTATTAAATTTAGAAAACAATACTGGATATTCCGGTAATTCACTCCCCATTTCCTTTACATGATCTGCATAATTTGTTCCGATACAAATGATTTTTGATGGGGTAGGGCTTGGTGTTTGCAGCACAACTTCATCGCGTACAAAAACGTGCAATGTAGAATGTTGCTTTATTTGTTCCAAGAGAACTTCTGCCTGTTTGATATGTACGTTTGCCTGTTGATAAAATGTATGTGGATCTGCCGGGATGATACTACTATCTGTCGCTATTTTATGTTGCTCGAGTAACTCTTGTTGTGCGGCATGTAAATCGATAATCTTATTTTCTCTCATTACTCCGATCCGACTTTGTGCATAAGGATGTTTCAACTGATAATGAACAAGTTTCATTCTGTACCCCTCCTCTTGTTTAAGATCATTTTACCATAGAACATGCTTGGATATGGAGAAATAATTGCTTCTATCGGACAGCGAGGTTCCCTTTTCGCGCTCCTCACGTCCTTTTGATTGCTTCATTTAACTCGATCCATCGCTGACTAGACGTCCCGTTGTTCGAAATTGCGCAAATTTGAAGATCCCTTAGAGAGAGAATTAACACTCCTCTTCTAAATAATGAATGCTATGCAAAACAAAAACCCGTTTCATTAAAAAATCAACGAAGCGGGTTCATACTTATTGAATCTATGGTTATAATACTTTACTTAAAAATGCTTTTGTTCGTTCATGTTGCGGGTTTTCGAATAGTTGCTTGGGTGCTTTCTCTTCTACTACATAGCCCTCATCCATAAAAATGACACGATCTCCAACTTCTTTAGCAAAGCCCATTTCATGGGTAACGACGACCATCGTCATTCCTTCTTCGGCTAGTTGCTTCATAACACCTAGCACTTCCCCAACCATCTCTGGGTCTAATGCAGAGGTAGGCTCATCAAATAACATCACTTTCGGTTCCATTCCTAAAGCTCTGGCAATGGCAACACGTTGCTTTTGACCTCCTGAGAGCGATTCTGGATACACATCTGCTTTATCTAATAGACCTACTTTTTGGAGTAAATCTTTTGCTTTTTTTTCTGCATCTTGTTTACTCCATTTTTTTACTGTGACAATCGGCAAGGTGATATTTTCCAAAACAGTTTTATGTGGGAAGAGGTTGAACTGTTGAAATACCATTCCAACCTCTGCTCTTAGTTTATTGATGTCTACTTTCTTATCTGTTAACTCCACACCATCAATTGACACTGTTCCATCTGTTACCGATTCAATTAAGTTAAGACAGCGCAAAAATGTTGATTTACCTGAACCAGAAGGCCCGATTACAACGACAACTTCCTTTTGACCGACATCTACACTAATGTCCTTCAGCACTTCTAAATCGCCAAAAGACTTTTTTAAATGTTTGACAGAAATCATTTTACATCTAACCTTCTTTCTAGATAATTTAATAAGTAGGTTAAGCTAAGGGTTAATACTAAGTAAACCAACGCAACCATTAAGTACGGTTCCCATACTCTTAAGTATTGTCCAGATGCTGCTCTCCCCCAATATAATAATTCTTGTGCTGCAATCATTGCACCTAGAGACGAATCTTTCAGTAAAACGATAAATTCATTACCTAGTGGCGGAATCGAACGTTTAAATGCTTGTGGCAGGAGAACATGACGCATTACTTGGAATTTGTTCATACCCAATGAATGTGCCGCTTCTGCCTGACCTTTGTCAATCGATTGTAATCCTGCACGGAATATCTCTGCAACATATGCCGAGGAGTTGAGTGACAATGTCACCATGACGGAGATGACAGGAGTTGTTGATCCGAGTATTGCTGGTAATACAGCATAATGAAATAAAAATAATTGCACGAGTAGAGGTGTACCTCTTAAAAAGTTAATATACCAAATAAATGGCAGACGAACAATTAGAATAGACGACATTTTCCCTAATGCAATAAAAAAACCGAGTATACACCCCATTAAGACACCGATTACTGACATAAGGATGGTTAATCCCATACCTTCCATAAAAAATGGGAAGTACTCGACGATGATATCAAATCTAAAGTCCATGTTATGAGCTCCTTTCTTACTTATACTTTGCTTTTTGTTTCCCTTTTTTATTCTTAGTAAAACAGGGAGTAACCCTTAGAAATATACTTATTTCCCCACAGGCTACCTGTTCAGTCCAAGTCCTATGTTTCTGAACGGGGCTTTCCGCTTTTCTTCTGTCTAGCTCCAAGCACCAGAAACTATGGCCTTTCCCTCACCTCTGTACGATAAGTCATCATCGGCTCGCAAGCTCACCGTGATTCCTTTATCTCCTACGGTTCAGTCCAAGTCCTACGTTTCTGAACGGGGCTTTCCGCTTTTCTTCTGTCTAGCTCCAAGCACCAGAAACTATGGCCTTTCCCTCACCTCTGTACGATAAGTCATCATCGGCTCGCAAGCTCACCGTGATTCCTTTATCTCCTACGGTTCAGTCCAAGTCCTACGTTTCTGAACGGGGCTTTCCGCTTTTCTTCCTCCACACAAAGGAAAAGCGTAACGGGGTTGTCGTTACGCTTTTTGATTGGTGTTTTATTGGGTTAGCGCTTCTGTGTTTGGTTCTACTCCAAACCATTCCTCATAGATCTCTGCATATTCCCCATTATCGATTACAGTTGCAAGAGCTTCATTAATGTCTTCCTGAATCTCGCTTCCTTTCGGGAACATGATTCCGTAGAATTCTGATTCAAACGTATCAGGATCTGCAATCATTTCAACGTTAGCATCTGGATTATTGGCCACATATTCATCCGCTACTACATTATCGGTTACGACTGCATCAACATCACCAGATTGAAGCGACATTAACGCCAACGTATTGGAATCATATTTTGAAATATTTTCATGATTTTTTCCTAAAATCTTTTCCACCGCTTCTGCACCAGTTGTTCCTGATTGAACACCTACTTTTAATTCTTTAATATCTTCGCCACTAGTAATATCTTCACCTTCACGGAACACTACCTTATGTGTAGATTCAAAATAAGGTGCAGAGAAGTCATATGTTTGTTTACGGTCTTCATTTATCGTGATTCCTGCAATAGCAAGGTCCGCATCGCCTTCCTCTACAGAAAGTAACATGGCATCCCAGCCTACATTCTCTAATTCATAGTCATAACCTGCTTCATCCATGACCGCAGCTAATAAATCAATATCGAATCCAACTACTTCCCCTTTATCTAAATACGTAAAAGGCATAAATCCAGCTTCTGTTACAACAGATAGAGTTGGTTTATCATCTGAAGTATTCGTTCCTTCCTCTTGATCTGAACTGTCATCTGTACCACATGCTACAAGAATTGCTAACAATAAAACAGCAAATCCCTTTATCATCCATTTATTCATAAATATTCACTCCGTTTTGTATTTATACATTTTATAACGATTATCATATAGTATTCAGTCAGCGAATTCAATACCTTTGTCAGAAATTCTAATGTTAAAATAATTCAGAAAATTTGGATAACTAATAAAAAGAACAGAATTACAGGTGGACCCCACCAGGTTTTAGACTAAAATCATTAATAGTATCGGCAAGGTTATAATACTTAACAACGTAGTAATTAACGTGACGCTTGAAACGAACCCTGGTCTTGATCCAAACTGCAAGGCATACATAGTTGTATTAGCTGCGGTTGGCATTGCTGCAGTCAGAATGAGAATATCCTTCACCATTTCATCCAGTGGTAATGGCAAGGTTAAAAAGAAAGCGATAACTGGAGCGAGTACCAATCGAAACACAACCGCTAAACTGACACGTCCAAACTCTAAATCACTAAGTTTAATTTTAGCCAACTGCATTCCTAGCACAATCATAATTGTTGGAATGGTGGCATCGGATACCATATCAATCGCTGTCATCATTTGCTCATTGATAGTAAAACCGATTAAGTTAAACATAATCCCTAATATAGCACCATACACAATGGGTACTTTGACGACATCTTTTAACGGAGAGATCTTTACTCTGCGCCCAGATGTACCACCTTTCGCCGCAAAATATATACCGATCGTACACATAATTAAAGTCTGCAATACCATTAAAATAATCGCATAATGGAACCCTTCTTCCCCAAACACCAATAACACAAGCGGTGCACCATAATTCCCATTATTCATGAACACAGACGCTAGGATAAAACCACTTTGGACCGGCTGATCCCATTTTCGAAAATAGCCGGCAACATAACAAAATAGCAAACTGATAATACATAACATTAATAAAAATGCACCTAAATATACATAATCCATATTTAAATCATTTTGATAAAATGTTCGAAAAGCCAGAAAAGGTGACATCAAGTATAAGGTCACCGTTGAAATTGGCTTAATATCTACACGCAAAAATTTTATTCCGATATATCCAATCGCAAAAATACTAAATATCGGGATTAACACCCCAATAAACTCCATTATTTCTCACCATATTTCGTATTAAGATTTTCCAAAAGGTAACCAATGATACACAAGCATCATCACGCTTCCCACTGTTGTTAAAATACCCATAAATAAATATAAAGAAGATCCGCCTAGGTTATCCATAATTAAACCACCTACGAGTGAGCCAATAATTCCGGACAAACCAAAGAAAGTCGACGCAAATACTAAATGACCTGTTGATTGCAATATTTTTGGTATAAGTCTTGTTACATAATGAAAAGCTGTTAAATAAAAGACACCAAACGTTAAACCATGCAAAAATTGTAATGCAACAATCAACATCGGATCATCAAATGCCGCATAAAAATACCAACGAATAGAATAAAGCAAGCCTGCTCCAATAATAAAAATAAGTGGATGGAATTTACGGAACCATAAACCCGCTGTAGCAAAAACAATAGCTTCACTTGCAACTCCTGCGAACCAGGCAAAACCAACCATATCTTCTGATCCCCCGAGCGACGCAATGTAAATACCAATGAAACTATCATTGGCACGGTGCGAAATCGTGATAAATACAATCAAGACAAGAAATATAATATAGGGTTTTGTTTTTAGTAAAATTCCGATATCTTTAAATTGAATGGGGGGCGTTTCCACTTTTACGTCTACTAATCGTGTACTTACTATAAATGCTGCCCCTGCTAATACCAGGTATGGCCATACTATAAACTGAATACCGATACGTGACAAAATTTCGCCGACTAATAAGGAAGAAGCGGCAAAGCCTATTGATCCCCATGTTCGAATCGCACCAAAAGATACCCCTAACTGATCTGCTCTTCGTTGTGATAAGCTGTCTCCCAACGCCCCAATTGGAGCTGCAAAGAAAAAGAAGGTTGCTCCAAATGTTAATAATAACGGCAGCGTCCCCATTTGTAAAAAGAAGGCACTACTAATTATCAGTCCTATTAAGCATAACATTAGAATTTTCTTTACAGTTTGATGCTTGTCACTCATAAAACCCCAAAATGGTTGCGAAAAAATTGCAACAAAGGGTCCAATCGCCATTACCCAACCAATTTCAGTACCGCTCAAGCCTTTAAATTGAAGATATAATGGTAAAAAACTAACTATAATTGTATTTGCTCCATGAAAACAAAATAATAGCATCTTTAAAGGTATGGTTGATTCTCCTCGTACCAATGGTATGGCTCCCTTCTCTAGTTGTACTAATAACTTCCTATTATAGATTGAAATACAAGTAAATGAAAGGGAGTTGACTCTAATTTCGTAAAGCAAACGGATGCTGAATATAACTAGCGAAAACTTTCATACGTTTAAAATTTAGAGCGGATTCAACAGAAACCAAGTTTCACGCATATAAAAAGTTAAAAAAAAGATTAGCCCAGTTAAAGGCTAATCCCTGCAAATTTATTTCTTTATAAAAAGTTGGGTCCAATAGTTACCATCAGAAGTATAGCCGACACCAATATGAGTAACCTCAGGGTCTAACATGTTCTCACGATGCCCTTCACTATCGAGCCAAGCTTGTACGACTTCTTCTGCTGTCTCTTGGCCAGCAGCAATATTTTCTGAAGCTTTAGTATAATCAATGCCAAACTGTTGTAACATATCAAAAGGAGATCCATAAGTTGGGGAAGTATGAGAAAAATAATCATTCTCTGCCATATCTTCTGACTTTTTTTGCGCAGCGTTTCCTAACTCATGATCAAACTTTAAAGATCCAGCACCATTTTCACTGCGAGCCTGATTCGTTAACTCGACCACTTTTTGTCTTAGTCCATCTAACGAATCTCTATCAAATGATTGCGGCTCTTCATTCTGATCTATATAATCATCATTTTGTTGTTCTGTTTGCTGGTTATTCTCCGTTGTCTGCTGTCTTTGTTGCGTTGTTTGTTGTTGCTCCTGATCTGCTCCATAGTTACGGTCTTCTTGACCAAACCATCCCCTCGGGTTAGCATCCTCAAAAATATTTTGCTCTCGCCCAGGGTTAACTGGAACTTCTCCTTGATCTCCTCCGTCATTTTGACCACTAAAACCTACATTCTCTGGTTGAATATTTTGATCTTCCGGTTCTAAGGAAGACTCGTTACAGCCAACCATCAAACCAATCATTACAATCATGAATAAATATACTATATATTTGTACATATATATCACCTCAAGGAATTTTTTTGCCCTGTAGGTTTACTATGTACGAAACTTAATTATTTATTCGCTCCATTCACTAAGATTTACAACCCTTTTTTCATGAATCGATTTTTGGGCTGCCAATGCGACTTTAAAGGACTTCCAGCCATCCTCATAATCGGAGAGAATTTTAGAGCGATCCCCCGTTTTCACAGCATGGAGAAAGGCTTCATTTTCTCTTTTATACGGATTTTGTCTAGCTATATATTTCTCTAATTTAGCTTCCGTTTTCTTTTCGATATGACCCATTTGCCATTCAACAATCCCCTGATCTGTATAAGCATTAATACCAACCTCACCTATACCACCTGGTAAAACGGATGTATTCGAGATTTGGACTAACAAACCACTTTCTAATGTTAACGTAAACAATCCTACGTCTGCTACAGTTATAGATGAGTCTCTTTTTGCAGTAACTGCATTACTCTCTTGTGCATAGACAGACTTCACCTCACCAAATAAAAAGCGAATTAAATCAACGACATGTGTTGTCTGTTCATTAAATTGTCCTCCTGATTGCGCTTGGTCTTTCCACCAGTACACACCAGGCATAGAGCCCATCCATTTTCCCATTACAGTACCGACATCGGCTTCTTTCAGCATTTCTTGAAACCTCTTCACTGTATCAGCATAACGGAAATGGTAGCCGACTGCTGTAAGATGATTTTTTTTAATCACTTTTTGCCTTACTTGTTGTACTTTATCTTCATCGACTCCTAACGGTTTTTCTACTAAAAAAGGGACATTGTGTTCAATCAGTATTTCTTCATAATTTTCGTGCGCCATTGGAGGGACACAAATATACACGGCATCTAACTGTTCATGAGCAATCATTGTTTCTAAATTCTGATAACCTGTTGTCTCATAATACTCTGCAGCAAAATGCTCTGCTTTTTCCTGACTCGATCCAACAAATCCTACCACTTTCACATTTTCAATTTCCTGTAAAATTTCCACATGATGCCTCGTGAATCTGCCAGTTCCAATAAATCCAACTCGAATCATTACATACACTCCTTCTCCAATAGTAAAACGGTTACATTTTCACAAACACATCCTCCCTTTCCGGAGGACTAACGCTAGGAAAAGATACGTTTGTCACGCCATTTGCCAAAGCGATAATATAAAAATGCTATTACACTACTTAACATAAAGCTTACACCAATTCCGTAACCAATGCCATCTTCCCCCATTATTTCAGAAAAAAGATATGCTAACGGATAACGAAGTGCCCAAAAGGAAAGCAGGTTTAAAATTAACACCTGATACATCGCCCCTGACGCCCTTACAATTCCATTCAAGACGAAATTAATCCCTAAAAATGGGTAAAAGAAAGCAATAATTATTAAATATGTAGCACCGAATTGAACAGCCGCTTCTTCCTGAATAAATAAGCTGATACCAAATTCGGCAAATAACACAATTATACCGGCAAACAGAAACATAATTACGGTATTGTACAGAACACCGTACGTGGCAATTTGTTTGACACGGCCCCATTTGCCTACACCAATATTTTGGCCAGCCATACTGTTAACGGTGGCTCCCAGCGCATGTGCCGGCAGTAAAAACAGACTGTCTAAGCGCTGAGCTGCACTGTAACCAGCAACAACTGCTTCTCCGTGTGATGTAACAACACTCATAATTGCCGCAGCACCAGCAGATATAACAGCCATTTGTAAACCGGACGGAATGCCGAGATTTAAAATCAGCTTTACTTCTGACCATAACGGTAACGTTGGCCATTTTAATGGAATTATTTTTTTCTTGATTACATAGATAACACCATAAACAAAGGAAAAACCTTGTGATAAAATGGTCGCTATGGCCGCACCTTGTACACCCAGATTAAAAACAGAAATAAATAATGGGTCAAGCCCGATATTTAACAGAACGGCAATCGCTACAAATAATAGTGGTGTTTTACTGTCTCCGACAGCACGTAAAGCGGTGCTGATAAAGTTATAGCCAACTAAAAACAGAATCCCTATCGCATTAATACGCAAGTATGTCATTGCTTCTGGCATCATTGTCTCTGGTGTTCCTAACAATAACAAAATGGGCCGCGCAAAAATAAAACCTAATATACCCATGATGATCGCTAAAGTTGACAATGTTACCACAAAAGCATTCACATAGGTTTGGACCCCTTCTTCATTTCCCTTTCCTTTTTGCTGAGATAGTACAGTTAACGTCGTATTATTAATTCCGATAATAAAGGATAGTACAGTAAAAATAACTGTACCTGATATATTTACCGCACCTAATGCATTTGCCCCAATTAAATTCCCTACCCACAAGCTGTCAATAAACTGATAAGAGACCTGCAAGAGTTGAGCCAACATAATAGGAGAAGAAAAATAAAACAGATCCATCCATATATTCCCACTGGTAAAATCACGGTGTCTACTCAAGAAACATCCTCCTACAAACCAAGTCTTGATACAGGCATCGTCACACCATCCCAAATCCGATCACTTGGTGCCTCTCTTTTCTTCACGTCAGGTTCTTCTAATAATAGATAAAAATTTTTAGTAGGTAAATTTCCTAACTGATGTTTAGCACTAAGCCGGTCCAAATAATAACGCATATTATCAAGTTTTTTTGACTGATTATTCCCTGACTCCGAAAACTCGTATAAGACACTCGCTATCGGTACTCTTTTAATGCGGTACTTTTCTGCTACCCGTAAAAAGAAATCCCAATCCCAATAGTTACGGACACTTTCATCAAAAAGGCCAATTTCCTTATGTATCGATTTGTGATACAAACTGCCGGATGGTACATAAGTGGAAAATTTCCTCATAGCTTCGACATCAAAGTGATAAGCAAATATGTGATGATCAATCGGAATTCTCTTCTCACGGGTTTCCTGATAATTAACAATTTCCACATCAGAATAAACAAGATCAGCATCTCCCATATGCTTGATCATTGTTTCTAAATGTGTTGGTAATGGCAGATCATCATCATCCATTAACATAATCAAGTCTCCGTTTGCTTTCGCAATCCCCCTATTCCTTGCATATACATGATAACGATTTTCGAGTAAATCGATGATGGTTGTATCTAATTCAGGATACAATGCCGCCACATCATTTATTTTTGTTCCGGCATCATTAATTATAATAACTTCAAACTCTTGGTAGGTTTGCTCAACAAGAGCTGCTAATAACTCTGCCAACGCTACCCTGCGATTATAGGTTGTAATGATAATTGACACGTTTGGTTTAGACATTTGTAAACTCCTTAATAAAATTCTTTAAAAGTATGTAAACTTTGTTGACATTAGCCATGACAAAGTTAGAATTATGGCATATAGTAAAGACATATTCTACTTCAACACTCTACTTTCTTTACTATTTCCTTAATTATATATCAATTTATGATATCAGCGAAATCATCCATTTCATATTAAATATATTTCAAAAATTATACAATTCAGACACAATTCAAATAAAATGACATGATCCTTTTTTGTATAACATATAACAAAATTGGTAATACTTTTCTTACATTGAATATGCTTATGAATTAAATAAATAGGAGGCTAATCCAATGGCTTTTTTACGGGAAGCAGTTGAAAAACAAAAAGTGTATCTGATTCAACAGTTGATGGCCAAGGGTATTGTGGACAGGAATAATCAAGAACTTTACAACAAACCAATTAGCGAAATTGTCAATGATTATGAAAAATTTTGTCTGGAATTCGAAAAACAAAACGCCCTAAAATTCACTCGTTATAATCCCGAAAGAAAAGAAGAGAAGCCTGATTTTCATTAGGCTTCTCTTTCTTTTTATACTTTCGGATAGTATTAGAAAACAAAGGCTTGCGCCAGTACTTGGTGATAAGCTAAGTTTTTCTTTATCTTTCTTTTTGAATACCAAATCGAGCATTGATTTCCCCACGCAGTAATTGTTTGCGCATTCTCTTTTCCTTCTTCTTCTCTTCCCTGATCATATCTTGTCTTATTTCAAAAGTTTGAACGCCCTCTTCTCGCTTATTGGCAATATCAATTAACAATTCTACATCTGCAAAGGAATATTTTCTATTTCCTTTCGGAGAACGTTCGGGAAATACTAGCTTTCTTTCTTCATAATACCGAATTTGACGTTCCGATAAACCCGTTAATTCACTTACGACACCAATGGTAATAACTTTTCGCTCTTTATAGGAAGGACTTTCTGCCATGCAATACACCACCTAATTCCGTATACCGTTGTAAGATGACCTTAATAAGATTATACAGTGACATCCATATATTGCACAAAGTTTTGTAAGATAATCTGACAGTAATTATCTTACAAATGCTACTACTAGCTTCAACTACATATTTTCGTTAGTATAGAATAAGTAAGGAGGATGAACATAGATGGAAATGTCCATTACAAAACCGGCAGCAAAATGGTTTATAAAAGAACTGAATTTAGAAGAAGGCGATGCCATCCGCTTCTTTGCCAGATATGGCGGATTCGGCGGTGTACATAAAGGGTTTTCTTTGGCGTTGGAAAAGACCGAACCTAACAACCCCGGAGTGGAAGTAACAGAAGAAGGCATTCATTTCTTTGTTGAAGAATCCGACATCTGGTACTTTGACGGAAAAAACTTCCATATCAAATACTCGAGAAAATACGACGAAATCGAATACGTCATTAATTAAACTAGGTTATTTCACTCCAATAGGACTGAGAAAGTATTTTGGGGAGATTTTGTCTGGCCAAAATTATTTAAAACAAATCATTGTTCATTCCTAGTGGATTTGTTGTTTATCTTGATTTATTCAACAAATCTTTCTATATCCCTTGATGATTTGTTGTTTATCTTAGACTATTCCGGCAGTGTCTGGCGCCAATATCAGAAAAAGCCGAGTGCTTATTTTACACTGCACCCGGCTTTTTATCATTTCAAGGTAATTATTGCTTTTGCTTTATGGTTAGAAAAATCTAATTGATAACCTGGTTCTCCAAAGTAAGGGAAACCGTCTTTTGTCCAGAATAGGCGTTGAATACGCGCATGTCGGTTATGATCGTATAATGGATTCTCTGTATTAAACCCTTTATATGGACGAGCGTGGTAAACTAAAAGTTCGTAGCCATCCTCATCAACACTAAAACTATTATGTCCCGGTCCATACTCGCTCGTGTTATCACTGGATACCAGCACAGGATCTTTTTCTTTCGTCCAGGAGTCTGGATCTAATAAATCACTGTCTACATCGGCATGTAATAATCCCATCGCATAATTTTCATCTGTAGCACTCGCAGAAAATCCTATGAAAATTTTTTTATCATTCTTAATCATTGCAGGACCTTCATTGACATCAAAGCCAATTACTTCCCAATCATACTCTGGAATGGATAGGAGAACTTGCTTCTTAATCGTCCATGGATTCTCCATTTCAGCGATATAAAGGTTCGAAATTTGATCATTATCCACCTTTTGCGCCCACACTAGATAACGTTTGCCTTGATGTTCGAATGTTGTTGCATCAAGAGAGAAACTTTGAAATTCCGTATTAATTTGTCCTTTTTCTACCCATTCACCCTCTAATGGATTTTCTGCATCACATTCTAATACATACGGACGAATTGCCCAAACATCATCTTTGTCCCCGGCAGCAACATGAATATACCATTTCCCATCAATAAAATGGATCTCTGGTGCCCAAATATGTTCAGACATTATACCTGATTCATGTTTCCACCAGATCACTTTCTCCTCTGCTTGTGGTAATTCATCAATTGTTTTTGCTCTTCTTAAGACAACACGGTCATACAATGGGTATGAGCCTGTAAAATAATAGTAACCATCTGTATGCTTATATAAATATGGGTCTGCTCGCTGTTCAATAAAAGGCTTAGGGTAATCTTTATGTTCCACCTCACCCTCAACCTCAAGGCTTCCTTTATCAAAAAGTTCATTTTTATTAACAGAATCCCAGCTTACATTAAACTCTGCGGTAATGTTATCATTGAGATCTACTAGTACTTGTTCCGGTAATCGAATATCTTCGCCTTTGGCAATATCGATTTCCACATTATGAATACGCTTTACATCCATCTTTGACATCCTTTCCATTCCTTTCTCATTAACTTCTATTATAAACGAGTCAACTTGTACTTACAACTATATAGTTAATTTTAAAATACAAAAAACTGAACTAAAAAATAAAAACCAACAGTATGTTACACTGTTGGCTTTTATATTTCACTATTATGTTTAACAAATCGTCGCATTCTTTTCATAGATTCATCTAATTGTTTAATTGATGTAGCGTAGGAACAACGGATATATCCCTCTCCACTTTCACCAAAAACCTGTCCCGGTACAACGGCAACTCTTTCTTCTTCTAATAATTTTTGCGCAAATTCTTCTGAGCTATAACCAGTTTCTTTTATAGATGGGAATACATAAAATGCACCACCAGGCAAATGGCATGATAACCCCATCTCATTTAATGCTTTCACGACAAAATTCCGACGTTGACGATAGCTGGTCTTCATTTCTCTGACACTTTCATTTCCATGGCGTAATGCTTCTAACGCCCCATGTTGTGCCATTGTCGGTGCACACATCATTGTGTATTGATGAATTTTTGTCATAGCTTGCATAATAGCTGTTGGACCCGCAGCATAACCGAGTCGCCAACCTGTCATAGCAAAAGATTTAGAAAATCCGGAAATCACAATCGTCCGCTCTTTCATTCCATCGACAGATGCGATACTAGTTACTGCTTCATCATAAGCTAGCTCTGCGTAAATTTCATCGGATAAAACAATTAAGTCATTTTTTCGTACAACCTGCGCTATTCCGTACAATTCTTCCCTGCTTAACACCGATCCAGTTGGATTGTTAGGACTGCACAAAACAATAGCCTTTGTTCTTGGCGTTATCGCTGTTTCGATTTGTTCTGGTGTAATCTTAAACTCATTATCTGCTGTAGCACTTACAGATACAGGTACACCACCTGTCAACGAAATAGCAGGACTATAGGAAACAAAGCACGGCTCGACAACAATCACTTCATCTCCAGGATTCACAATCGCTCGTAAAGCTAAATCAATCGCCTGACTGGCACCTACTGTCACTAAGATTTGATCTTCCGGATTATAAGAAATAGAAAATGTATCTCGAAGATACTTACTGATCTCTTCTCTTAATTCGATTAAACCCGCATTAGCCGTATAGGCAGTATACCCTTGCTCCAAAGAATGATAACTCGCTTCTATTACATTCCAAGGAGTTACAAAATCCGGCTCCCCAACCCCCAGCGAGATAACATTATCCATTTGAGAAGCAAGATCAAAAAACTTGCGAATACCAGATGGCTGTAGTTCTTTAACATGGTTTGCTAAGTATGATTTACTCATGGTGTCACCATGATTCGTTTGTCATCATCGTCACCTTCATCAAAAATAATTCCATCATGCTTATATTTTTTCAGAATGAAATGAGTTGTAGTGGAAAGTACCGTATCTAACGTGGACAATTTATCCGATACAAAACGACTAACTTCCATCATTGTTTTCCCTTCGACAGAAACACTTAAATCATAAGCACCTGACATTAAATAGACTGCCTTCACTTCCGGGAAACGATAAATTCTGGAAGCGATTTTATCAAAGCCAACACCTCTCACTGGTGTTACCTTTACATCTATTAAAGCCGCCACTCCTTCGTACTCATAGACATTAGACCAATCTACAAGTGTAGAATATCCAAGGATAGCGTGTTCCTTTTCTAATTGTTTAATCATTTCCTCCACTTCAACAGGAGCTACATCTAACATTTTACTAATGGTATCATTATCCATTCGACCGTTTTTTTCTAATAATTTCAATAATTCAATCTCTTTTTGTTCCAATCCATTCACCTTCTTTAGACGTTGTGTATACACTATATACAACTTGTTATTTATTCTTACTAATATTTAATCATACTACAATTAATCCCAAATATAAAGTGTGACTTTCCTCAGCGAGGGGTCCCCCACTTGGGATTTAGCGAAACTTATCAGAGTGTTAACGGCCATTATTACCCACTTAGTTACTTAAACCTTGAAATGGGGATTTAATGGACGATTAGCACCGTGATAAACCATCATAATAGGAAAACTTCGAATCCCAGGAAGGAATGTTTCCAATGATTAGTTATCATGAGCTCATAGCACAACTCGGGATTGGTTATACACATCCTGGAGGAAAAGCAGCAACAGAAAAATGGCTAAAACAAATACCTACAAACCTGAAGAACGTATTAGAAATAGGCTGTGGAACAGGCGAAACTCTTCTACAATTACGAGATCAAACAACAGCTTTTTTATATGGTATCGACAGCTCTGCTAACATGACAAACAATGCCAGGAACAAAACAAAACATCTCCAAAACACAGAAATCATGCAACAAAATATAGAAGATCTTTTATTTACACATCAATTCTTCGACCTAATAATTTCTGAGTCTGCCTTGGCTTTTACAACTATCGGTAACAGCCTCCCAAAGCTTACGAACTTACTTAAACCGAATGGACAAATTGTACTCTTAGAAATGGTGAAATCAAAAACTTTACCTGATATAGGTGAAGAAAGAATGAAAACATTTTACCAATTACCTCAATTATTATCCAAAGAAGACTGGTTAAAGCAGTTAATAGACAATAATTACGAAACCGTCTATGTAGAAAAAATCGAGAAAGAGACAGGCACACCGATCACACTTCCTCCATATCTATCAAATGATTTGCTGCAGACATTAAATGAACATTACCAGTTAAATACTGAATATGCTCACGATCTTCATACTTATTTATTCATAGCTAAAAAGCGAGGAGATAACCATGACCATATATGCGACTGATAAGTGGATTAAGAAATTCACGGATAAAAAAGATGATAAAGACCGAAGTGAGCTGCATCTTTTACATCAATCTATTATTTGCGAACCGTTAACCAAGTTTTTTGAAGGTATCCCATCTGAAGCAATCCAAGAACACTTATTACGCCATGGGTTATTCTCTTCTAATCTAAATAAAGAAGACGCACAAAAATGGATACAACAAAACTATTTATCTAAAGTGAACAACATTTATAAAAAATGCAAAAACGCATGGAATGGACCTGAACCTGATATATTTATTTTTCCTTCTAATGAAGAAATCAGGGAGTTGAAAGAATGGTACAACAGTAATGCTGGCTTAAGTTACCCTGACAAGCTGTTCTTATTCTTACAAAAGAATGCCAGCAATCGAGAAATAGTTGCTTTATTCCTTCATGAATACAGTCATATTTGCAGACTTCATCATTTTCCGAAGAAAGAAATGGAGTATACCTTACTAGACGCTATTATATTAGAAGGTATTGCTGAATGGATTGTGCGAAAAAAGGTAGGAGCCGCTTACGGAAACAAAAGAATAGAAAGGGTAACGGATGAGATATTAGAAGATTTATGGAAGAAATGGATTGCACCTCTTCAACATTTGAAAAGAGATCACCCTAAACACGATATGATTATGTACGGACTTAATGGTGTCCCTAAAAATATTGGTTATATTATTGGTTACAACATTATTCAACGTTATATGGAGAAACAAAAAGACTCCATAACCACATTATTGCAAACTCCTAACCATCAAATATTGGCAGAGCTAGATTCGCTAACAGATAAATAATTAGTGCAAATGCCGACGAACAGGTGACCACAATATTATCTCTTTCTCGCATAGTCTAATAGTAGTCTTCGGTGAATTGCTTGATATGGAGAAAGGAGGTTAATGATGTCACATTATGATTTTTGCTGTCAAAACGTAGGTCGACCCGTGAAAATTGTTACACACCACGGGGAGGTCCATAGAGGTGTTATTAGAGGAGTTAATCGTTCTAAGGTATTTATTGATCCACTTGATGGGCGACGAGGAATTGGTGGATACGGATACGGCTTTTTTGGATATCGCAGAGGGCTAGGTCTTGGTATTGCTCTCGGCGCTATCGCAACGATCGCATTTTTACCATTTTTCTTTTGGTAATAATTTTTCCATTGCAGAAATTGCTTTACAAAGTACAAGGGAATGGATGTGTCTCATAAGATAGTTCCTTTTCGCACATTTTATAGCTAATTATGAACTGGCACGAAAAATCTAAGGCTTTCGTCAATATGGCGAAAGCCTTAGATTATTTAACTTCGACTTCGTGCCCACATTGATAATTTAATGAATCCGTCTAGCAAAGTCTACAAATCGAAATTTATCTGGACGGTGCCTGGATTCTGTATATTGAAACAGGCTGGCATCATCTAAATAGACATAGTTTTTGATGACCACAATATTGTGGAATCCTTCTAAATCTAAAACGTCGCGATCTTCTTCTGTTGGTTCTTCTACAACAATTTCTTTCTTAGCAAAACTGATGACCAGACCTAATACGTCTTCAAGATAGGCATATATTGATTTTTTCGCAATATCTTCCGTCATAGACGGAACATATTTTTCCACCAGGTAATCCTTATCCAATATAATACTCTGTCCAGAAAATTCCCGGGAACGAATCACTTCCCACACTTGATTCTTCCCCTTCAATTTTAATTGATCTTTCAGATAACGGGCAGGATTAATAAGCTGACAACGGTGTACCGTAGTAACCGGCTTCTCCCCCATTTTATCCGCTAACTCTTTAAAGCTGACAAGCCCTGATACAGGGAAATCAAATTTACTACGATCAATTACCATCGAACCTTTTCCTCTAATTTTTTGTATATAGCCATTTTGTGCTAACAGGTTCAATGCTTTTCTTATCGTTTCTCTGGAGGTTTCGTATTTATCTGTCAATTCGTTCTCTGAAGGCAAGAATTGATTGGCTTTAAACTTCCTTTGTTCAATTTGTTGAACCATTTCCTGATAAATCACTAAATATTTATTTCGCATTCCAATTTATCCCCATCTATTACTTAATATAGTACACAAATGATTCATAAGGACGCAACGTGACATTCTCCAATTGCGTAGGAGGTTGCTGATAATTAGAAAGAATAACCTCTCCACTTTCAAATTGCTCTTTCACTTCTTCTGGTAATTTTAACGTTACTTCCTCAGCATAAAAATTGTTTACTACTAGCATGCTTTCTTGATCATTTTCTCGTACATAAGTGAAAATAGCAAGATCATCCGGTAAAATTAACCGATAACTTCCCTCTGTTATTACTTGATACTCTTTTCTCATTTGAATTAATGTTTGATAATGATAAAAAATAGATTCTTTATCCGCTATAGCTTGTTCAGCATTAATAGTCGCAAAATTATCTGGTAGGCCAATCCATGGTGTTCCTTCTGTAAATCCTGCATTTTCTCCGTCATGCCATTGTACTGGTGTCCGGGAATTATCACGTGATTTTTCTTTTAAGATCGCAATAATGTCTTCTTCCGACATACCTTCTTCTTTTTTCATATTATACATATTAATCGATTCTACATCACGATATTGTTCGATGTTATCAAATCCAGGGTTTGTCATACCAAACTCTTCACCTTGATAAATATAAGGTGTCCCTTGCATTAAATGAATCGTCGTTGCTAACATTCTTGCTGATTTATTGTGATAATTTGTATCATCCCCAAATCGTGACACAGCTCTTGGCTGGTCATGATTACACCAAAACAAAGCATTCCAGCCTCCACCTTGTTGCATTCCTATTTGCCATTTGGAGAGGATTTGCTTTAACTCTAAGAAGTCAAATGGTGCTTTTGTCCATTTTTCACCATTGGGGTAATCGACTTTTAAATGATGGAAGTTGAAAGTCATATCTAATTCTTCGCTTTTTGGGTTGGAATATTGGGTGCAATCTTTTATCGTTGTGGAAGACATTTCCCCAACGGTCATCGTTTCACGGTTCTTAAAAACCTGTTGATTCATTTCATGTAAGAATTCATGTACTCTCGGACCATCCGTATAAAACTTTCTTCCGTCTCCGGGAGGCACGCTGCCATCATCATCGGGAAAACGTTGGTCCTTTGATATCAAATTAATAACATCTAAACGAAATCCGTCTACTCCTTTATCAAGCCAAAAATTCATCATTTTGTATACATCGTCCCGCACTGCTTCGTTTTCCCAATTTAAGTCTGCTTGTGTAACGTCAAATAAATGCAAATAATACTCGCCGGCACCTTCATCCAATTCCCAGGCAGAACCGCCGAACTTCGATTGCCAATTGGTTGGTGGAATATTGGCTTCTGTTTCTTTCCAAATATAATAGTTTCGATACGGATTATCTTTTGAACGCCTTGATTCTTTGAACCATTGATGGTCTGTAGAAGTATGATTCACAACAATATCCATGATAATTTTAACTTCTCGATGGTGTGCTTCATCTAATAATTTTTCAAAGTCTTCCATTGTGCCGTATTCAGGGTGAATGGCATAGTAGTCAGATATATCGTATCCATTATCTTTTTGTGGCGATGCGTAAATAGGTGTCAGCCAAATAACGTCAACACCTAATTTTTTCAGATAATCCAATTTTTCAATAATACCTTGGATATCCCCAACACCGTTACCTGTCGTATCATTAAAGCTTTTCGGATATATTTGATAGACAACAGATTTTTGCCACCATTTCTCGTCCATATATTACACCCTCCTGTTAATCTGTGTTGAATATTTATAGTACGTGCATTTCGCTTTTTAACTAGTATAAAAAACTCTCAATCCGCATTCGTACTAGATAAAAACTGCGAAGTAATGAAAATTCTGTTTAGTGTGGCTTTCTTCTATTCTTCTGAAGTTGAGTGCTAATTCGTCGCTGCAGAAAAATACTCCCTTTCCGGGGGAACAGCACATTTCCGAAGACCCCGTAGGAAAGCGAACGTTGCTTTCAGAGGAGGCTAATGCCGTGCCTATGGAAATCGGAGTATTCTGCCGGAGCGTATGTTTTTACAAACCAACAAATCAGAATGGAAGAAAGCAAATTCCCAGGTAAGTTATTGGACAGTTTTTGGCCATGTTCACCATTTTTACACTGACCACAAAAAGAGGAGTTTCCCCCCTCTTTTTATGGTCTTGTTTTTCCTAGGCGATCGTATGCGTCTTTACCCATTTTTGTTCTTGCCAGAATAACTGTTAAAATAAATGGCACTACAATTGCTATCAGCATCGCTATGGTAAACATAAGCATATGTGGCACTTGAATCGAAAGAATACCTGGTATACCACCTACACCAATGGAATTCGCCATAACGCCAGACCCAACTGATACTACTGCTGCGATTGCAGAACCCGTCATACCTGCAATAAACGGAAAGAGATAACGTAAGTTAATACCAAATAATGCTGGTTCAGTTACACCTAAATAACAGGAGATTGCTGCTGGAACAGATACTTGTTGTTCTTTCTTGTCTTTACGGTTTAAGTAGATCATGGCAACAACCGCCGAACCTTGTGCAATATTGGATAATGCAATCATTGGCCAGAGATTTGTTCCGTCAAATTCACTCATAAGCTGTAAGTCAATCGCATTTGTCATATGGTGTAAACCAGTGATCACTAAAGGCGCGTATGCAAAACCAAATACAGCTGCAAATAACCAACCAAATGCAGAAGTTAAACCGCTATACACAACATTCGAAATCCAAGAACCAATTTCCCAACCGATTGGACCTAATACTACATGTGCCACTAATACAGCTGGGATTAAAGCAAAAAATGGCACAAAAATCATCGATACTACTTGTGGAATTACTTTACGCAACCAAATCTCTAAATAAGCTAATACGAAACCAGCTAATATAGCCGGAATAACTTGTGCTTGATAACCAATCATATCAATTTGTGCAAAACCGAAGTCCCATACCGGAATATCTTCAGCACCCGGCACTCCATACGCATTGAGCAGTTGCGGAGAAACTAATGTAATACCTAATATAATACCTAATACTTGTGTGGTACCCATCTTACGTGAAATAGACCAAGTAATCGCAACAGGTAAGAAGTGGAATATCGCTTCAGCTATTAACCATAGAAAATCATATAATCCTTGCCAAAACTGAGATGATTCCGCTAAAGTCATCGTCCCGTTATTCACCATATCAATTTCACCGATTACATTACGAAAACCTAAAATAAGTCCACCAACAACTAATGCAGGGATAATTGGTGTAAAGATATCAGCTAAATGTGCTACTAGACGTTGTACAATATTCATATTTTGCTTGGCTGCTTCTTTTGCATCTTCTTTAGAAGTATCTCCTACTCCTGCTATTTTGGTAAATTCATTATAAAAAGAAGCCACTTCATTTCCAACAATAACTTGAAACTGACCTGCCTGCGTAAATGTTCCTTTAACTATATCCATATCATCAATTGCATCAACATCCGCTTTGTCTGGATCATTTAATACAAATCGCATTCTCGTCGCACAATGTGTAACAACTGAGATATTTTCACTACCGCCGACTTTATCCAACAATTCTTTAGCTGGATCTGTAAACTTGCTCAATGCCCTTCCTCCTCGATGAATTATATTCTTGTATATACAAGTGATTGCGTTTTCATAGTAACTTGTATATACAAGAATGTCAACAAAATTTTTTTGCATCATATTCAGACCCGGATTATCACCTAAATGAAAGCAAAGGTTGGACAACCTTTGCTTTCATTTACTTATCCTTCAAATGCATTTTTATCCATGTAACCGTCATTTTCCATAATAATTTTTAGTGCCTCCGGGTAATCATCTTTCGCTACTTCACATTCAATCGTATGTTCTCTAGGTGTATCATCGTTGATCGTTTCACCGTTATCATTCGTTGTAAATGCAGCTACAATGCCTCCACCAGCACCCATACCTGAAGTGTTGTTACCTGAATATGCCAATGGAGTTAATAATAACGTTCGATCTGCGTCTGGTAAATGGTCAACTCGAATATCATTTGTTTTCAATTTATTGAGCTCTGCTCTTACTGTTTCTGCATCATCTTCCGTTTTGAAAAACGCCTGAATAGCTTTATACATTATCATCATCCTTTCCATTTAATGTAGTGCTGGTTTTAATGTACCCGTTTCTGAGCAATATTAAACTTCTGTAAATTTTGATAAGTACATATGTGTGTTTCTTTGTCTATTCTAGTAAAATAAAAGGAAAAGGATGGGTGAATATATGAAAAAGTTTACGAAGCAAGAAAATAGTTGGATGTTTTACGATTGGGGAAGCTCTGCATTTTCGGTTATTATCACCACGGCTATTTTTCCTATTTATTACAAGGCACAAGCCACCAGCGCAGGTATTTCAGGAGCAGATTCTACTGCATATCTCGGTTACACCATTGCTGTTTTCACCTTTATTTTGGCTATGCTTGGACCGGTTTTAGGAACACTTGCAGATTACGAAGGACTAAAAAAGAAATTCTTTTTAAGCTTTATGGGGATGGGGGTTTTTTCCACTTTTGCTCTTATTTTTGTACCGGAAGGTCAATGGTTACTCTTACTGATTTTCTTTACATTAGCATCGCTCGGCTCTACAGGGGCAAATGTTTTTTACGATGGTTTCCTAGTGGATGTCACCGATGATAAACGAATGAACCAAGTATCTGCCCGCGGCTTTGGACTTGGTTATATCGGTAGCGCCATTCCTTTTGTAATCAGTATTGCCATAATATTATTAGCTCAACAGGGTATTCTACATATTAGTAGCACAACAGCAAGTAAAATTGCGTTTCTGATTACTTGTATATGGTGGGTAACTTTCGCCCTACCAATGATTAAAAATGTGAAGCAAATACATTTTATAGAGCGCGATCCGCAACCCGTACGCCAAAGTTTCAAAAGGTTATTTCTCACCATCAAACATGTAAAGGAATATAAATACTTAACTATTTTTTTAATCGCTTATTTTTTCTATATAGACGGGGTCGGCACAATTATTTCGATGTCCACAGCCTATGGAACAGATGTCGGTCTTAGTTCAACTGTATTACTGGTAGTTTTACTTGTCACACAAGTGGTAGCCGCCCCTTTCTCCATAATATATGGTAAATTAGCTAACCGATTTTCTGCTAAAAGCATGTTATATATTGGAATTTTCATTTATATCATTGTTTGTATTTATGGATATTTTCTAGAAACAGCATTTGATTTCTGGGTTCTCGCCATGCTCGTTGCTTCTTCACAAGGTGGAATTCAGGCATTGAGCCGCTCCTATTTTGCCAAACTGATTCCCAAGAAAAACGCCAACGAATTTTTTGGTTTTTATAATATTTTCGGAAAGTTTGCTTCGATTACTGGACCACTGCTTTTAGGGGCAACTGCGCAAATTACCGGTCGGTCGAACGCAGGCATTCTAAGTCTTATTGTCTTATTTGTTATCGGTATGATCATTCTTTATTTTGTTCCTTCTGACAAAAAACTGAATACGCTAACACAACCTATCTCAAAATGATATCATTTGCATCTCACCTGAGCATTGTTTAGATCGATTTGGTATAATACACTTTACATTAACGAGTTATTTTCAAAATAATTAGATAAAGACAAACTTGGCTTATCACCAAGTACTGGCGAAAGCCTTCGTTTTTTATACTATCAACATTTACATTTTATACTTTATGATAGTACAAAATAAAACAGATAGAAAAAAAATTGGTGTCACGCTTATGCTTTAACTATATATTAAAGTGAGATTCCATCAGTGGCCCCCCACTGATGGGTAGCGAAACTTATCAGGGTGCTATCGTCCGTTATTCCCATGTATGCTTTCATTAGTTTTTCCAAGTTTAGAAGGGGGCTTATGGACGATTGTCACCGTGATAAAAATAAACAAAGATAAGGAGAGAACAAATAAGATATGACAAATGCAAACCAAGTTGCTCAAAATTACGTAAATGACGTTTTCGAAACGGTCAAAAAGCGTAACCCAAGCGAAAATGAATTCCATCAAGCGGTAAAGGAAATATTTGATTCCTTAGTTCCTGTATTCGAAAAACAGCCCGTATACATGGAGCACAATATTCTGGAAAGAATCGTTGAACCTGAAAGAATAGTATCTTTCCGTGTACCATGGGTTGACGATGAAGGAAAAGTACAAGTTAACCGTGGTTTTCGTGTACAATTCAACAGTGCCATTGGTCCATACAAAGGTGGTCTTCGTTTCCACCCATCTGTAAACGCTAGTATTATTAAATTCTTAGGGTTTGAACAGATTTTCAAAAACTCTTTGACCGGACAACCTATCGGTGGTGGTAAAGGTGGATCTGACTTTGATCCGAAAGGTAAATCCGATGGCGAAATTATGCGATTCTGCCAAAGCTTCATGAGTGAACTTTCTAAACACATCGGTCCTGACACAGACGTTCCTGCTGGGGATATCGGTGTAGGCGCACGTGAAGTTGGTTACTTATTCGGTCAATACAAAAAAATGCGTGGCGGCTATGAAGCTGGTGTACTAACTGGTAAAGGCCTTAATTTCGGCGGAAGCCTAGCACGTACAGAAGCGACTGGATATGGAACAGTTTACTTCGTGCAAGAAATGTTAAAAGGCAAAGGCGACAGCTTCGAAGGGAAAACAGTTGTTGTTTCTGGTTCTGGTAATGTTTCTACATATGCTATTGATAAAGCAACTGAGTTAGGTGCTAAAGTAGTAGCATGTAGTGATTCAAGTGGTTATATATATGACAAAAATGGTATTAATCTGGCAACAGTAAAACGCCTAAAAGAAGTAGAAAGAAAACGTATTAAAGAATACGTGAACGAACATCCTGAAGCAGAGTATACTGCTGGTTTTGAAGGCATTTGGAACATCCCTTGTGACATTGCCCTTCCATGTGCAACACAAAACGAGTTAAATGAAGATGCTGCGAAAACGCTGCTATCAAATGGTGTAAAAGCAGTTGGTGAAGGTGCGAACATGCCTTCAACGCTAGAAGCAATTGATGTATTCTTAGAGAATAATGTATTGTTTGGCCCTGCAAAAGCAGCAAATGCTGGTGGTGTAGCCGTATCTGCATTAGAAATGGCACAAAACAGCGCACGTCTTTCCTGGAAATTTGAAGAAGTCGACGAAAAGCTGCAAGAAATCATGGCTAACATTTATAAAAACAGTGTAGAAGCTGCAGAAGAATATGGCCAGCCTGGTAACCTTGTTGTTGGTGCAAACATTGCCGGTTTCATCAAAGTTGCCGATGCTATGATCGCACAAGGTGTTATCTAAATTATTCTTCGCTGATAAAACTATTTTTTCTTCATAATGTTGTACAAGAAGTATACACTCGTTCCAATTAAAAGGAATGGAGTGTATGCTTTTTTTATTTTTGTAATGAAGCACAGCAATTGCATGAAACTATTTCAAAATGAGATGTATCAAACTAGGAAGCATACGCCAAAAGCGTTTTTTTCAAGACACCCCATCTCCAGCAAATTGCGTTCTCTCACAAACAGATCATTCGCTTCTCCTCTCTAGTTCTTTTATAATAATGTAAACGCTTAACAATAGGAGGTTACAAACGATGGAATATCGTCATTTAGGAAAAACCGGTCTGAAAGTAAGCGAAATTAGTTTGGGCAGCTGGCTTACATATGGTGGCTATGTCGAGGAAAAGAATGCAGAAGCTTCCATTGATAAAGCCTATGATCTCGGCATTAATTTTTTTGATACAGCCAATGTTTATATGCGTGGAGAAGCAGAAAAAATTGTAGGGAAAGCATTACGGAAATATCCACGCAGCTCTTATGTACTTGCTACAAAAGTATTTGGAAAAATGGGAGATGGACCAAATGATCAAGGCCTTTCCCGTAAACATATTATGGAGCAGTGTGATGCGAGCTTGCAGCGGTTAGGACTCGATTATGTCGATGTTTATTATTGTCACCGCTACCACCCTGACACACCATTAGAGGAAACGTTGCGTGCATTGGATGATCTTATTCGCCAAGGAAAAGTGTTATATATCGGTGTCAGTGAATGGACTGCCGAGCAAATGACAGAAGCTGTTCATCTTGCTGACCAAAAACTGTTAGACCGCATTGTCGTGAATCAACCAAACTACAGCATGCTTCATCGCTATATTGAAAATGAAGTTATCCCCGTAAGCGAGAAGCATGGCATTGGTCAGATTGTCTTCTCCCCTCTCGCCCAAGGTGTATTAACAGGAAAATACAAAAAAGGAGAAGCTATTCCTGAAGATAGTCGTGCCGCTCAAAAAAACTTAGATTTATCTCGTGTTTTAACAGAGCAGAACTTAGAACGTGTCGAAGCCTTAAAAGGGATTGCTGCTAACGAAAACTTGTCATTAGCTCAATTATCGATTGCCTGGATTTTACGTCAAGACAATGTATCTAGTGCCCTTATCGGCGCAAGTAAACCAGAACAGATCGAAGAAAACGCAAAAGCGTCTGGTGTAACTCTCTCTAAGGAAACCATTGCGAAAGTGGAAGATATATTACATCAGTAATAGTACCTATACCAAGTAATCCCTAGTTACTTGGTATTATTTTTTACAATTTTTACAATAAATTCATTGACTTTTTCATTATTCAAGTATACTATGTTATTAAACGGACAATAAATGGAATTCTTATCCAGAGAGGTGGAGGGGCAGGCCCTGTGAATCCTCGGCAACAGGTTAGAAAGATAACACTGTGCCAAATCCTGCGGGACAGCATAAACTGAACCCGAAAGATAAGAAGGAATGATTACACATTGCTTACCTTCTTATCAAATGATAAGAAGGTTTTTTTAATGAGGAGGAAGCAACAAATGCTGACTTATGAAAATTTTTATGACAGCCCGTTGAACAATGAGACTCCCGACCAACACGATCCTACAAAAGGCGCTCTAAAAATCCTTGAATGGGCTTATCAAACGTATGGTAATTCGTTAGTCTATGCCTGTAGTTTTGGAGCAGAAAGTATGGTTCTAATTGACCTGATTGCAACTGTCCAACCAGATGCTAGATTAGTATTTTTAGATACTGGCTTGCATTTTCAAGAAACATATGACCTGATTGATGAGGTCAAGGAACGTTATCCGTCATTAGATATCGTGATGCAGAAGCCTTCGCTCACTGTTGATGAACAACGAGAACAACATGGATCAGCGTTGTGGAGCAGGAATCCTGATCAATGTTGTTACATTAGAAAAGTAAAGCCATTGGAAGACGCACTGAGTGGAGCAACCGCCTGGATTTCAGGGTTAAGACGGTCGCAATCTCCGACGAGAGCGAACACCAACTTTATTAACAAAGATGACCGTTTCCAATCGATTAAAATTTGCCCATTAATTTATTGGTCCTGGGATGATGTGTGGGAATATATTGAGCAACATCAATTACCTTATAACAAGCTGCATGATCAAAATTATCCTAGCATCGGTTGTATACCATGTACTACACAAGTTACAGATGCTGATGACGAACGTTCAGGACGATGGGCCAACTTTCAGAAAACTGAATGTGGATTACATGCTACTCCACAATCAACGAAGTAATCATTTTTTTATTGCCAAACTCAAGTAAATCTATCGGATTAATTAAAAGAGGTGAAGATGTTGACATTACAAGTAGTAAACAGTCCGTTTGATGAAAAACAAACGGAAATATTAAATCAAATTCTACCAACACTGACAGACGCACAAAAAAATTGGCTTGCTGGATACTTGGCCGCTTCTCAATCATCACAAAACGTTACAACTGTTGAACAGCCAGCACCTGCACAGGTTAAAACCCGAACCGTCACTATTTTATACGGATCGGAAACTGGTAATAGTCAAGAACTAGCAGAACAGCTATCCAAGCAAGTAAAGGACATTCAAAGAGACGTAACAGTTTCTGCCATGGATGACTTTAAACCGAAGAAACTAAAAGAAGCAGAAGATTTACTCATTATTACAGCAACTCATGGTGAAGGGGATCCGCCTGACAACGCGATTCAATTCCATGAATTTTTACACGGACGCAAGGCTCCAAAACTCGAACATGTTAAGTTTTCTGTTTTGTCACTTGGTGATGAGTCTTATGAACACTTCTGTCAGACTGGTAAGGATTTTGATAAACGTTTAGAGGAATTGGGGGCGACTAGAATTCATCCACGTGTTGACTGTGATGTCGATTACGAAGAACTTGCCGACGAATGGATTTCAGAGGTAATCGGTATTCTGAAAAAAGATGCCGGAAACAACGCAGAAACTGTCGACACTCAACCATCACCTGCAGAACAACCGATTTATTCTAAAAGCAATCCTTATTCTGCTGAAGTATTAGATAACTTCGTTCTTAGTGGTAAAGGATCAAATAAAGAAACAAGACACATCGAAATTTCTTTGGAAGGCTCTAACCTCAGTTATGAACCTGGAGATTGTTTAGCAATTTATCCAAAGAATGACCCAGCGCTGGTTCAAGCGATGATTGAAGAGCTTAAATGGAATCCAGAACAGACGATACCAATTAATAAACAAGGGGAAATTCGCTCCGTACAGGAAGCTCTAACCTCCATTTTTGAGATTACGAGAATTACGAAAGGCTTATTGGAAAAAGCTAGCACTTATTTTAATCATGAAAAACTTCAAGAATTAGTAAAAGATCCCGAAAAAGTAAAAGCCTATATCGATGGTCGTGATTTATTAGATTTGATTATTGACTATCCACCAAAACAACTGGATCCAACATCCATTATGCACTTTTTAAGAAAAATCCCTGCAAGACAATATTCGATTGCTAGTAGTTATCAAGCAAATCCTGATGAAGTTCATTTAACATTGGCAACTGTAAGGTATCATACACATGGTCGTGATCGATGTGGCGTATGCACAGGGGAAATTGCTGACAGAATTAAACCAGGTGATCAGCTCAATGCCTACGTACACAAAAATCCGAACTTCAAGTTTCCAATGGATGAAGAAACACCAGTCATCATGATTGGCCCTGGTACTGGTGTAGCACCGTTTAGAGGCTATATCGAAGAACGAGAAGAACTTGAATTGAAAGGGAAAACATGGCTCTTCTTTGGTGACCAGCATTTCCGCACTGACTTTTTGTATCAAGTTGATTGGCAAAATTGGTTAAAGCAAGGTTACCTAGCTAAAATGGACGTCGCCTTCTCCAGAGATAGTGATGAAAAGATATATGTACAACATCGCATGCAAGAGAAGGCTAAAGAATTATTCGAATGGATTGAAGCTGGTGCACATCTTTATGTTTGCGGCGATGAAAAACGAATGGCAAAGGATGTTCATGAAGCTTTAATTACAATTATTAGTCAAGAAGGAAACCTTAGCAAAGAAGCTGCAACAGAGTACGTCAATAAATTAAAACAGGAAAAAAGATATCAACGTGATGTGTATTAAGGGGGAACAAAAATGGTAAACGATCCAAATAAATTAGACCCGATGGAAAAATTAAAAGTAGAGAGCCGTTTTTTAAGGGGAACGATTCAAGAAGGGTTACAAGACCCAATTACCGCATCGATATCAGATGATGATACTAAATTGCTGAAATTCCACGGAAGTTATCAACAGGATGATCGCGATATCCGGGATGAGCGACGAAGACAAAAACTGGAGCCCGCCTATCAATTTATGCTCCGTGTTGCTATTCCTGGAGGTGTCGCAACACCGAAGCAGTGGCTTGCAACCGATGACTTGGCACAAAAATATGGAGATCATACGATAAAACTGACTACTCGCCAAGCTTTTCAGCTACACGGGATATTAAAATGGAATTTAAAAGACACAATTAAAACAATCAATGAAGCGTTAATGACAACGATTGCCGCATGTGGAGATGTCAATCGTAATGTCATGTGTAACCCGAATCCTTATCAGTCTGAAATTCATCAAGAAATTCAGGATTGGGCTCAAAAAATCAGTGATCACCTTTCACCAAAAACAGGTGCCTATCATGAAATATGGTTAGATCAAGAAAAAATTATCGATTCTAAAGAGGAAGAAGAGCCAATTTACGGCAAAACGTATTTGCCAAGGAAATTTAAAATTGGTATTGCTGCACCTCCTTCTAATGATGTCGATGTTTTTTCTCAAGATCTCGGTTTCATTGCTATTATAGAAGACAATCAAGTTAAAGGATTTAATGTCGTAGTTGGTGGGGGTATGGGATCAACGCATGGTAATACGAATACCTACCCACAGTTAGGGAAAATTGCTGGATACTGTGATAAAGAAGATGTAATTGATGTTGCTGAAAAAATCGTCACGATTCAACGGGATTACGGAAATCGATCTGACCGCAAGAATGCTAGATTTAAATATACGATCGACCACCATGGTCTTGATTGGTTTAAACATGAGCTTGCTGATCGTCTAGGCTGGGAACTTAAGGAAGCGAAAGACTATCATTTTGACCATAATGGTGACAGATTTGGTTGGGTAAAAGGGAAAAACAGATGGCATCTAACCCTATTTGTCGAAAATGGAAGAGTAAAAGATGCTGATGATTATAAATTGCTGACAGCTCTTCGTGAAATTGCTCATATTCATACTGGCGATTTTCGCTTAACACCAAATCAGAATCTAGTAATCGCTAATGTTACAGCACAGAAAAAGAAAAAAATTAACGATATCATCGAAATGTATGGAATCACAGATGGGAAACAATATTCCGGCTTGCGTCAGAATTCGATTGCTTGTGTGGCGCTGCCTACTTGTGGATTAGCAATGGCCGAATCCGAACGCTATTTACCATCACTTATCGACAAAATTGAAGGTCTTTTAGCTGCAGAAGGTATACAAGATGAAGAGATTGTGATCCGAATGTCTGGATGTCCAAATGGTTGTTCACGCCCTGCCTTAGCTGAAATAGCCTTTATCGGTAAAGCACCAGGTAAATACAATCTATATCTTGGAGGAAGCTTCATTGGGGACCGATTAAATCAGCTTTATCGTGAAAATATTGGTGAAGAAGATATTCTGGCAATCTTGAAAGAAATTTTCAATGACTTTGCGAGTAATCGCTTAGATAAAGAACATTTCGGGGACTTTGTCGTGCGTAAAGGCTATGTAGATGAAGTGTACGACGGACAAAACTTCCACCGTGATACGAAAGGGGTTTTATAATGGTAGCGATTAAAGAACAAATACAAGAAACGATTGAAGCACATGGTGGTACTTTAATCAATCGTGAAATAAAAGGTGCAGAGCGAGAAAAATTGTTAAAAGAGGCGGAAGCTTTTAAAACATTGACAATCAATGCATGGAGTATTTCAGACTTGGAACTGATAGGCATCGGCGGATTTAGTCCACTTACCGGTTTCCTCGGTAAAAAAGACTATCTAGAAGTAGTTGAAAATGTACATCTGGCAGATGGTACGGTTTGGAGTATTCCAATTACACTAGCAGTAACAGAAGCGGAAGCAGACAACTTAGACATCGGTGAAAAGATTGCACTTTACGGCGAAGATGGGATTCTTTACGGAACACTGGATTTAGAGGAGAAGTACACCTATGACAAAGTAAAAGAGGCACAATCTGTTTATGGTACAACAGAAGATGCACACCCTGGTGTCAAAAAACTTTATGAAAAAGGCAATGTCTATTTAGCTGGACCTATCACCTTACTAAATCGACCTACACATGATCAATTTAAGGAATTTCATCTCGATCCTTCAGAAACAAGACAACTTTTTCAGGATTTAGGCTGGAAAACGGTAGTTGGTTTCCAAACAAGAAACCCTGTCCATCGCGCCCATGAATATATTCAAAAAAGTGCATTGGAATCTGTTGATGGTCTATTACTGAATCCGTTGGTCGGAGAAACAAAATCCGATGATATTCCAGCAGATATTCGCATGGAAAGCTATCAGGTAATTCTGAAGCATTATTATCCGAAAGATCGTACACGTCTTGTTATTTATCCAGCTGCAATGCGTTATGCGGGACCACGCGAGGCGATTTTACATGCCATCGTCCGTAAAAATTATGGCTGTACGCATTTCATTGTCGGTCGTGATCATGCAGGTGTCGGTGATTATTATGGTACGTATGAAGCACAGGAATTAATCTCGCAATATGAAGCAGAGCTTGGTATTCAAATTTTCAAATTCGAGCATGCTTTCTTTTGTCAAAAATGCGAGAACATGGCTACACAGAAAACATGTCCGCATGATAAATCCGAGCATGTCCATCTAAGTGGAACAAAAGTAAGAGAAAAGCTTCGCAATGGTGAAGCCTTGCCTCGACAATTTTCAAGACCAGAAGTGGCTGAAGTATTAATTAAAGGATTACAAAGGGGTTCAAACGCATGACACAATCCAAAAACATCGTATGGCATGATTCAGTGGTATCCAAACAGGATCGTAGCAGGCAAAATGACCATCAAAGTCCGGTATTATGGTTCACCGGACTCTCAGGGTCAGGTAAATCCACGATTACGGTGGAACTGGAAAAGGCACTGTTTGAAAAAGGCATTCGCTCCTATCGCTTAGATGGTGATAATATCCGTCACGGACTAAACAATAATTTAGGATTTAGCCCAGAAGACCGCAAAGAAAATATTAGACGTATTGGCGAAGTAGCTAAATTATTAAATGATGCAGGTTTAATCACACTTACCGCTTTTATTTCACCATATCGTGAAGACCGTGATAATGTCAGAAATCTTTTAGCTGATGGAGATTTTATCGAAGTATATGTAAAATGTAGCCTGGAAAGCTGTGAAGCGCGTGATCCTAAAGGACTTTACCAAAAAGCACGTGCAGGTGAAATTAAAGGATTTACTGGTATTGATGCGCCATATGAAGAGCCGGAGCAACCGGAGTTAGTGATCGATACAGAAAATAAATCTGTTGACGAAGCAGTAGCTGAGATAATTGAGTATTTGGAAATTAGAAGTTATATTTAAAGAAGGTGGATGGACTCTCACTATCCAGCAATGACGGCTAACTGGGCAGCAACGTATTAAACATATAATTTCTAGTGCCTAACCGTATGTCAAAACCAACTTCTATTAATGTTACCAGTAGTATTGATAAAAACTCTACTAAAATGTATAAACCGCATGAAATCAAACTGTTTACAATTTGATTTCATGCGGTTTTATTTTCATGATTCAAACTAAAATTTTCAACTTCTGCCCTAACTCTTTTTTGTTGCAATTTAAATTAATACGACATATAATATGTCGTAACGATATATCTTTGCGATATATTAGACAAAATGCATTACAAGGAGGTTAATGATGTACGAATTATTTGTATTAGGAGAGTTAAAAACTGAACCTAAACATGGATATGAGTTACAAACGATCCTAAAAAACACTGTAGGTCCTATCAGAAAAATTAGTTCTGGAACGTTATATCCCCTTATCTCACGTCTAGTGAAAAACGGAAGAATCAGTCACCATAAAGAAAATCCGGAAAATGGAAGACCTCGAAAGATATATGAAATAACAGAAAACGGAAATGAACATTTCCTGGAATTGATGAAGAAACCGCTTGAGTATAACACGGATACTGAGCTTATTTTTCATTTTAAGCTGACATACTTCCAATATGTAACACAAGATCTTCAACTCGAATGTTTACAGCACTATTTGGAATACCTGCAATATATTTTGAAGGATGTTATATCTTCTGAATCACTAATCATTTCTAAAAAACAAATTCCTGAGAAAAAACGCATACAAATATTGCGTCTATTTGATCATCGCAAGCATGTAACTATGACTGATATTGAGTGGGTCAAGAAGGAAATTGAGCGCATTAAAAAGTTTAATGAAACATTCTAAATTTTATAAGATGCAAAATTACTAGGAGATGAGTAAATGAATATAACGTCTTATTTGGAGCGTATCCAGGTTTCAAAAACACCTCAAGTATCACAATCCTATTTGGAAATGCTTCAGTATCAGCAGGTAACTAGGGTTCCCTTTGAAAACTTAGATGTTTTGCGAAATATTCCATTATCACTAGATGATACGAACATTTATGAAAAAATCGTAATCCGAAAGCGAGGGGGCTTATGTTACGAACTAAATGGCCTTTTCAACTCATTCTTAAAACAAATTGGATTCGATACGCATTTAATTGCCGGAACTATTTATAGAGGAGACCAATGGGGGGAGTCAGATACACATGCAGCCATCCTCGTAACAATACATGATGAACGTTATCTTATAGACGTTGGCTTTGGAGGTAATTCCCCACGAAAACCTATTCCGCTGACAGGGCAGCAAATCTCTGACGTAGATGGTTTTTACAGAGTAAGAGCATGTCCGGAAGTAGAGGATTCATTCGTACTAGAAAAGAAAGAACGCAGTAAGTGGCTCATGCTGTATCGTTTCAATACCAAAAAATGGTCACTGGATAATTTTACATTTGCATGTGATCAGGCTCAATATTCACCACAATCTCCATTTAACAAGGGGTACTTCCTAATGAAGGTACTAGAGTCTGGACGCAAGACTTTATTTGATCATTCATTAACTCTGGTAGAGGGGTTCAATAAAACCAAGGAAAATATAACTCCTAACCGTATTGATCAAGTAGTGCAACAATTCTTTGATGATCCCAGTGAGGACACAAATCAAAGTCGGTAGTGCTGAACTTATTATAAAAAATGAGGAGCGATTATATGAAAAGTTATCATGTAAATGCCGGTGACGGTCTTTCAGGACTTAAGATAGTTGAAACAAAGGAAATACCCTTGCCTGGACCCGATGAAGTTGTTGTACGAATGAAAGCGAATTCTATCAATACTCGTGATCTTATGATTATAAACGGAGATTTTCATTTTCCTGTTAAGCCAGAGGTAATTCCTCTATCTGATGGTTCTGGTTTAATTACGGGTATTGGGACGAATGTTACACGGTTTCAGATTGGAGATAAGGTAGTAGCCAGTTATTTTCCTCACTGGACTAACGGTTCTATTGATGGATCTACTTCAGCACAACTTGGCAGTGAGGTAGATGGCATGCTAACCGAATATGCAGTACTAAGTGAAGAAGCAGTTGTCCACGCTCCTGATCATCTTTCCTTTGAAGAAGCGGCAACACTGCCGTGTACGGCTTTAGCTGCTTGGAATGCCATTACTGTCGGCGAGCCGCTTTTAGCAGGACATAGTGTTCTTACCCAAGGTTCGGGATCCGTCTCGCTCTTTGCTATTCAATTTGCCAAAGCTTTTGGAGCACATGTCATCTCAACCACATCGAGCGATCAAAAGGCTGAGCGCCTTAAGGAATTAGGAGCAGATGAAGTAGTAAATTACCGAAAAACACCGAATTGGGACATTGCCATTAGGGATTTAACAGAAGGTCAAGGTGTAAACCGCATCATTGAGGTAGGAGGCACAGGAACTCTTCAAAAGTCCATTCAGTCTATTACACTTGAAGGTCGTATTGCTTTGGTAGGGAGGGTCTCCGAAGAAGATGTTGCGATCGGAAATAATGTCTTATCTTCAAGTATCTACACTTTGCATCGTGTTGTAGTAGGAAACCGTGCCCAATTGACTGCTATGAATAAGGCAATTGCTGTTAATCAAATAAAGCCGGTGATCGACCGAGTATTCTCGTTTCAAGAAGCACATGATGCTTTCCGTTATTTTGCGGAGCAACCGCACTTTGGAAAGGTGATTATTAAACATTAATTTCGTCTATATCCCCCTATATTTAATATTTCTAGAATACTTCTTAGAGAAACTTCTTCTATTTTTCATCGAAAGCGCAGTAAAAAACCCATAAAGTGAGAATTCCCCTCAGTGAGGGTTTTTACGGACGATTAGCACGTGATAAAATGGAGGGTATTGTTATTATCCCCTTTAGCTAGACTTTTAAAAAAAGAGAGCATGTTATGATGTTCTTCTCAATAGTCTATCTATAGGGGATTTTTCCATCGCAAAAATACATGTCACGCTTCCATACTCGCGGTTGCAGCAAAAACAAAACCGATGTGAATGAGGAAGTGATGGCTTTCTCATTCTTAATAAAAACATTTCACGAAGTGTGAAATGAGGGTATTCAAGGGGTTCGGATCCAACTGGAAATTCTTCTAAGATGAGTTTTTCTCCGCAAATGATAGTTATCTCAACTGCTCTTTTGGGTTGACTTGATTATTTGAATGCTTTCAAGATCAAATGACTCCTGAAACGATCCGTTCAATCGAACTCCTCTTCCAAAATGATACTCTGCTGCTTGAATATATGGATGTAAGGATGTAAAGTTTTCTGCGTTTAGCCCTGAACCAGGCATAATAACAGGTCCATTGGTTTTTCTTGATTGTTCAACAAGCATTTTAAGTTCAGCTTTTCCTACCACACCATCTTCTTTTCCACCTGATGTTAAGATCCGTTCAATGTTACCAGAATAACGTACCAAACTTTGATAAGCTTCCATTACATCACGCGAATCATCAAATGCACGATGAAATGTAAAGCGAGCATTCGGATAAGCAATGATTATATCATCCAACAATTGCTCATTCACGGTACCATCTTTATTTAATGCACCAAAGACAAAATTGCTCGCACCAACCGCTATCATCTCTTCTATTGATTGCTTTATCACTCCAACATCCTGTTCAGAATAACAAAAGCTTTTAGCATGTGGGCGAATCATTACTTGAACTGGAAGCGAAACATGTTCGAGTATCTCTTTAACGGTTTGAACATTCGGTGTCAGTCCACCTTGTTCTATTGAAGATACTAACTCAAGGCGATCCACACCAACTTTTTCTGCTTCTAATGCATCCCATACTTTTTGTACAATTGCTTCCATTAACATTCTATTCAACTTCTTTCTTTACGAGTTCTGTTAACAACCGGACACCAAAACCGCTAGCACCTTCTACATAATAGCCACTGATTTCGAATGGTTTCACTGTATTAGCCATGTCAATATGATACCACTTAACATCTTTTTCAATAAAGGAATGAAGAAATGAAGCTGCTGTTATTGCTCCACCAAATGGTGTGCTCGCAACATTTTTGATGTCAGCAGTTTCGCTTTTTAAGAGACCTTCATATTCTTTTACCATAGGCATCGGCCATATATGATCTCCAGTCTCCTGACTAATCCGCTCATATTCCGTAAGGCTTTCTAGCTTATTACTAAACAACCCTGCCATCTTTAACCCTAAGGCATGACCTATTGAGCCAGTCAATGTTGCTATATCAGCAATCCAATCCGCTCCTTGATTTTGAGCATACAACAATCCATCAGCTAAAATCAATCGACCTTCAGCATCCGTATTCCCAACTTCTACCGTCTTACCATTTTGATAGGTAATAATATCTGATGGTAAATAAGATGTTCTACTAGGTATATTTTCAACTAATGGGATAATAGCGGTCAAATGAACTGGTAATTCCATACTTTCTATTAATTTCATGGCTCCTGCAACAGCTGCAGATCCACCCATATCCATCTTCATATCGACAATATCATTCGCTTGTTTCAAATTGATTCCGCCTGCATCAAACGTTACTCCTTTTCCAACTAACGCCATCTTATTTTTTCCTTGATTATGATAGGTTAGAAGTGCCACTTCCGGGGAATCATCACTACCTTTACCAACATGATAAGTTGCATAAAATCCTTGATCGCATAAGTCTTCTTCGTGAAGGATGGTTACATCAACCATAGTATCTTGAAAAATATCGATTAATTTTTGGCCGTATGTAGCAGGTGTTAAGTTACTTGCAGGTTCATTACACAAATCCCTTGCAATACAAACTGCTTCTGTTACCTTTAAAGTCTCTTCTTCTAGCTTTCTGTAATCTTCTTCATAAAGTAAATCGATATCTAAATTCTGTGAATCTGATTTATAGTGCTCAAAACGATAACTCGCTAAATGCCAACCTTCAAAAAAGGCCTTCATCGTATCTTCCGCTGGCAAGGAACTAATATAATTAGTGAGTGATTCTAACGAGACCACTAATTTATTGATTCGATATTCCTCTACTTTTTTCCTTAGATTTCCGGCCATTACTTTTATCGATTCATGTGAATGCACTTCATCGTTAAGGCTTACTAAAAATACTGCTTGGCTGTCCTCATATACCAAATGAATCGAAGCAAAATGCTCTATACTTTTCAGCAACGGATATGAGGCGATATCTTTCTCTCCACAAATGAAATTTACGTTAGCTTGCATGATCAAACCTCACTTCTATATTCGATAACACACAACTCATGGCCATCTAATTTATCCACATGAATTTGAATATAGCTTCCTTCTTGTGTGAATGAGATTTCTTTACCTGAAGAAATACCTGTAATGTTAGCTACCTTTTTATCATCTACCCACACATTAAGGGTGATATTATACAAGGGGATCGGCTCCTCAATTGTATAAAGGTCAACTGATTTTTTCTCTGTTATATAATGCAACAAATGAATAGCATCAATCTTTTTATGGGGATTTCGTTGAATAGTTGCTAATAAGCTGCTCGGACCATTATGGGTAATCAATTTTTTATCTAATAAAATTTCTATTGCATCTTTCAGCATTTGCTTACACCACATTGGTGCTTTTTGTCGATAAAGATGAAAGATCGGATGAGAAAAATAAATGACATTTTCTAACTTGGTGACAGCTGGATGTCCTACTTCTTTTGAAGATGGAGCATGTTGATGGGAGCAGAATGTTTTACCTTCACGATTAAAATAAGGTTTGACCGTTTCCATTAATACATCTGCTTTTGTCGCCTCGATGAATGAACCAGTACTATACATAACATATTCTTCCTTATTTAACTGCTTGCCTATCTGCTCATTAGGTAAAACAAATTCTCGATCATAAGGGGAATCTCCAAGCCATTTCACACCTAATAGTGAAATTTCTTCTTTTTTTTGTTTTGTCAATGAACGATATGAGGCGATAATTTTACCACCATTTTTTTGATACTGTTTTAACTTTTCCTCTAGCTCTTCCCTATACTTGATATGATCTGGCAAAATAATTAACCGATAGTCATCAAAATTCATCTTACTATCGATAATATCAAATTGATAAGTTAATTCTTGAAGCATTCTTACGGTTCCTATCAAAGAAGGAGTAATACCTGGATTACCGGTTTCTTCAGGTGTAAGTACTGCGATTTCTGATAAGTTCACTGCTTCTTTACAATATGGTTCCATCTTCGCCACTTTTTCAAAAACAGATCCAATTAATTTGTAGGACCCAGTTGATAATTGCCCATTCGGCTGCAATTGATCTCCAATTGATATTCCTGCACCTGAAGCAAACATTTGGAAACATTCAAATTCTAATGCTGCTTGATTTTTCAAGGAATGGAAATCTCCCCAATATGTATGGAATTTACCTGTCATCCCAATAGTATCTTTCCCTAACATACGTGCATACCGGACAGTTGATGGAAAGTGATCATACCCCCATCCACCGCTTGGCAGAGACTCTATCTCTAAATGGGTATAGTCATTTAAACTAGCTTTTATTTTCGGACCAATATGTGAACTGTTATAAAATACACCTGCCTCAGGTATTCGTTGATGTATAAAAGTGGTAATCTCACGCCTAAATTCATGAAGCATGGTAGACGCGTACTTCATACGTTCTGCTTTTTGTTTAACATCGTAGCCTCTGGACTTCATTTGCTTGATACAACGGTCACAATGACAATCTACTTCAAATAAGATATCGAAAAAGAAGCCATCTATCTTTGTTTCACCAACAACTTGTATTATATCTGCCAGGTGTTCTTTAAAATATTGCCGATAGCCACTGTTCAAACAAATTGAATAATAAAAATGGGGTTCCGGTACTTCCTGAGTATTCATGAAATTTCCTTCACCATCCATGCACAGCCATTCTGGATGTGTTCTTGCAATATATCCATCCCATTGCACTGTTGTATAGATAGGCATTTTAATACCTTGTTCATGACATGCTTCTATTTGATCTAATAACAAATTTTTATTTTGTAATTGAGGATGGATTAAATCTGGTCTTCTTTCTGATGGATAATACAACCAACCATGATGACACCTGGCAAAGCAAGTAATAGAATTAACATATGAATCCTTTAATGTTTTTGCAAATTCTTGTTTATCAAATTGACTAGCGACTGCTGGAATAAATTCGCTTGTATGAAAATCTAAATGAACTTGCCTGTAACTTAAGTTACTCACACTCTCACCCTCCAAACGATATACCTTAATGATTTACACATATACCTCCGTATGACCTGCAATTTTCCCACTGTCATTGGTTATCTTTGAATCTTTTAAAGCATATAAACGATCAATCGTTTCTTTATTATGGTATGGAAGCTTCTTCAATATTTTTGCTACAAGTAGCGGCCAAAGATGTTCTGTCCCACTTAATACTTTTATGGCAATACTGATTTTTTCTTTCTTTAAAGCTAGACAATAAACACCTTGAGCACCACCTTTTGCGATAATATTGGGATCCTCTAAAAGAACAGAACAAATAAATTGATGTGATGCAACGATGTTTGGAAAACTATTCATTTTTTGTGTTATTTGATCAACAACCTCACACAATGGCTTATTACTAATCAAAGAATTATCTGCAAATTTCAAATAAGAAATTGCCATGTTTCGGAGCGGAATGGCATGTACAGGTGCCCCACATCCATCTAAACCTGTTATGATTTTATCTCTTGGAGTTTCTGATAATAGAGATACATAGTCCAAAATTTCCTGCTGAATGGGATGAGACATTTCATGGTAATCATCCATGCTAAGTCCTTTTTCCTTCGTATAAGCTAGAAATCCTAAATGTTTGCCTGCACAGTTATGCAGTAATTTTCTTCTTGGTTTATGAGATGCAATATATTTTTCTTTTGGTGCTACGTTTAATGGATAACTTTGATTACACACTAGTCGTTTTTCTTCTATACCCAACTTTCCGGCTAAACTTAATAATGCTTTTTCGTGATAATCTTCTCCCCTTTGTGATGCAGTGAAAAGAGCTGCTTCCTCTCCTGTCAGCTGATATTTATTTATTATATTACTAGAGAATACAGGTATCGCTTGGAGTGGTTTCATAGCTGAACGATAATAGAAAGGTTGGGTTATATCCCCTTTCTCAAAAACTACTTTTTTGTTTTTATCTATTACACAAACAACACCTTGATGGATATTTTCTACGTTCCCATTTCTAAACTCTTTTGCAATAACAGGAAAATCCATAATATCTCCTCTTCTATTTTGTAAGTAATATCTTTTGAGTAACTATAGTGGAAGGATGCATATTCCAATATGCATCCTTTTCCTTAGCTACTGCACTATATAATCATACATGGATGAAACGTTGACATTTGTAATCTCTTGTGTCTTCGTAAAATGTATATTTCGGCGCACTGAATCCGTATAAGTAATATATTTTTTGATCCCTGGAATCAAGGAGAAGTTATTATCTTCAAAACAACCCTCTTTATCTGTTTCCAACCAGACATTCATTGCAAATGATTGACTTTCTAATTCAATACCGCCATCAACATACGTAAGTTGTATCTGTGGGTCTTGCAATACAAGATCTTTCGGTTTTACCATTACATGCTCCACACTATCAATCACGTTTCCATTTACCGTTAATTGAGCAAACAATACAATATTATTACTCTCTTCTGCGATTCCTAACGATTGGATATCTGTTTCATAGATTACCGTGGAAGTATTTTGTCTCACAAAGACAGCTTGCGTTTCTTGAAAGATTGGTTGACCGTTTAAATCATAGATATGTAGAGACAGCTGTACTTCTTGATCCTGTAATTGATCGGATACCACATACACTGATAGGCTATCGTCCTTTTGGTCTACTATTAATGCAGTTGTTTTAAAGCGATTTTTGATAACATACTGTAACGCTTTCCATCTACCGTAATAGTCCATACTCGACCATGAAGCAACTGGCCAACAATCATTCAATTGCCAATATAGCGTTCCCATACAATACGGCATATTTAACCGATGTGCTTCCACCGCTGACCTGATCGCATCTGCTTGCAAAATATGACTAAGATGTAGAAACGACGGAAAATCCTTCGGTTTTTTATAGTACATTTCCATATAATTCTTAATCAGGCGATTTCCCGCACCATTTTTCTGATGATGTAACATAACATCTGATTCTAGTGCTAATTCCTCTTCTTTCGCATAGGTTAGGACTGTCTTTTTCTCTGGGAAAGACTGAAACCCATACTCACTCATAAAACGTCCAACTTTTTCTTTATAGGCTTCAATCGGTTTTAACCCATGCCAAACATCCCAATAGTGAATATCACCTTTTTCAACTGTATCAAACGTTGCATGCTGATTCTTATCATGCGATAGCTCTCTCATAGGGGAACTTGGCCAATAATCCGTATTCGGGTCATATTCTTCCACAATAGAAGGTAATAGATGATGAAAAACTTCATCGTACGCCTTCCAGATTTTTTTACGTTGTGATGCATTATACCGTTGTTTCCAGCCCCAGCCAGCTTTTTCTTCATATTGGGACCAGGCTGCATCCATTTCATTATTCCCACACCATAGTGCTATACATGCGTAATTTCGTAACCGTTTCACATTATCGATTGCTTCTTTTTTTACACTATTCATAAAAGAAGAATCGCCCGGATACATACTACATGCAAACATAAAGTCTTGCCAAACTAGTATCCCGTATTCATCACACAATTCATAAAACATATCATATTCATAAATACCACCCCCCCATACACGAAGCATATTCATATTGGAAGCTGCTGCTGTGGCGATGTCATGCTCATATTCCTCTCTTGTTGTCCTCGTTTGAAAACTATCATTCGGAATATGATTGGCCCCTTTCGCAAATATAGGGACACCATTTAACTCAAAATAGAAACTCTGACCATGTTGATCATCTTCTCTTACTAAACTTATTGATCGAAGTCCTGTTTTTACAACGCTTGTATGCTTTATTCTTTCATTTAACTTTAAATCTGCTTGAAAACAATATAAATAAGGTTTACCTAAACCATTGCTCCACCATAATTGAGGATTTTCAATCAATATCGGAATCTCTATTACTTGGGAACCTTTTGCTAGTTTACATGCCTTCTTTATATTCAAATCATGTTGATCGGAAATAACTATTGCTACTTCGATTTCTTTTGTTGCTTCTATTTCTAGAACAGCATTGATTTCTGCTTTTTCAGATGATACGGCTTGTTGTTGAATATGAAAATCTGTTAGCTTAGCACCAGACCATGCTTCTAAATAAACGCCCTTCCAAATACCACTTGTTACAAAGCGCGGCCCCCAGTCCCAACCATAATGATAGGGAGCCTTTCGAGCAAACACACTTAATTTTTGCTGACCAACTCCCCCATCTTCAGAATGGTCATTATCGGCTGGGAGGTTATATCCCAATTGATCGGGCTTATCTATATCATGATTTATTGGCGAATGGAAATATACGAGTAATTGATTCTCGCCA